>CAZALU010000021.1:0-40620 GCA_964486075.1 uncultured Verrucomicrobiota bacterium | reverse complement strand
TCCTCATGAATTCTGTCTCCTGAATTCTGACTTCTGGCTTCCTGAGCAGTTACAATATCTCAATCTTTTGTAGCCGCGACCGTTGGTCGCGGTTCTGGGAAACGAAGACCAACATCAACCCTGGCCGACGCTCGGGCAGGCGGGCTAGGCGGGCAGGCGATGTCGGCTACAGTAGAAGTTGTAGCCGGGGTCGGTGACCCCGGTCCGAATCTGATCCGCGATCAACGATCGCGGCTACAATAAGAGTTGCCCTGAAGTTAAGCGAAGCGCATACTTCAGGGAAGTCTGAATTTAATGCTTGCCGGCCGCTCCTGCTAGATTGGACAATATAAGCCGCCACCGCAAGCCAGTGAAAGGAGCCTGCGCATGACCCCCAGAGAACGATTCATCGCCGCGCTGGAAAGGCGTCCGCTGACCGGGCGAGTGCCGCATTTCGAGCTCGTATTCTATCTGACCATGGAGGCCTTCGGCCGGGTGCATCCCAGTCAGCGCGGTTACTACCAGTGGGATCAGATGGAAGAAAAGGAGCGCGAGCTGCACCGGCGGGATATGGCCGACCTGTTTATTCGCACCGCGGAACGGTTCGAGCACGACGCCATATTCCTGCACCCGAATCCGGGGAGTGACGAGGAAACCTGCCGGCTGGTGGACATCATTCGTGAAAAAACCGGCGACAGATATTTTCTTATGCTCCATGGCGATGCTACCTTTTCGATTCCGTCCGGCGATTCGATGGTGGACTTTGCCTGGCGCCTGGCGGATGAGCCTGAAAAGCTCAAACAGGAAGCGTCGTCGTGGGTGGATGGTGCCTTGCGGCGCGCGGAGCGGTTGCGCAAGCATGGGGGGCTGGACGGCTTCGCCTTGTGCTCGGATTATTGCTTCAACACCGGCCCCTTCCTGAGCCCGGCCCAGTTCGCTGAGTTCGTCACCCCTTACCTGGCGCGGCTCATTCGCGGCTACCGGGATATGAATTTTTACTCGATCAAGCATACCGATGGCAATATCATGCCGATCCTGGACCAGTTGGTTGAGGCCGATCCGCATGCCCTGCATTCGCTCGATCCCCAGGGCGGGGTGGATATTGCAGAAGTCAAGCGGCGCTACGGCAAGCGCGTCTGCCTGATTGGCAATGTCAACTGTGCCCTGCTACAAACCGGAACGGATGCGGAAGCCGCAGCTTCGGCCAGCTATGCCTTGCAGCACGGCATGCCCGGCGGAGGGTATATCTTTTCCACGAGCAACTGTATTTATACCGGCATGCCGCTCGAACGCTACGAGCTGATGCTGGATGTCTGGCGCCGGGAGGGGAACTATCCTGGAATTGTGAATTGTAATGCTTGATTGAAAAAGCTAGACCTGATGTATAGTAGTTTAATTTTGCGCCGAGCTGACGCAACATTCACCCAAAAGGCCGCCACGAGAGTCGCGTTCCGCGTGTCAACGCGGTCACGTGATGATGGCCGCGTAAAACGCGGCCAAACGGGGTTAACCGCGTTATTTTTAAAACTTGACGCCTTTCGCCAGCGGGCAATGCCGCTTAGGCGAAAGTGTTGGATTGAATGCGGTTTTCGGAGCCGACCCCACCGTGGTCGGCTACAGTCAGAGTTGTCTGCTGCGGAGGGCCTAATTCAATCTGACAGTAATTTATGTACTGGGAACATAGTTGTCCCGATGCGCGCAGCGCGATCGGGGCCTAATTTAATTATGTTCTGAAGCATGGGTAGGAGGGAAGCTTATGTCTTGCATTGTCAAAGGGGTTTGTCAATTCGGCTCCGGCCTTGGCGCGGTTATCCTGCTGGCGGGATGCGTGACGGTCTCGGAATACACTTTTTCATTCGACTATAACACTGGCGAAGTCAGGCGGGAGTATCGCAACTTGACCTCGCGTCAAGCGCCTAACGAACAGAATTACAGCGTGACCAACGATTGGGCGCAACTGAAGAAGATGCAGAGCGATCCCAAGCCGGAATTCGATCCGGAGGTGGTTGCGGTTATTTCCCGGGAGTTGTATCAGGATGGGGAAGTGCTGTCCGGCCGCAAAGTCCAGCAGGTCCAAGGGCCGAAATGTTTCCCCTCCAAGGCGGTCTTGCTGGCCTATCTGCATTCCCAGGACTGGCGCTGGGAAATGCGCAACGGCGAAGTCCTGCTTTTCCTGCCGGAAGGAAAAAAGATAATTTCCACCAATGGCCAGCCCTTGAACTCGGCCAAGAACGCGATCATCGCCTGGCCGCAGGCAACCAACCGGTTCGATTATGTCGTCAGCGAACAGTACTCCGGCGGGAAATCGTTGTTGCCTTATTATGAACAAGAACGGGAAATAAAACCATAGAAGCGGCGTCCCCGCCGCTTTGCTTTCCGCGCTGAAGCGGCGAGGGCACCGCTTCTACTGAAAATTGTTAGTAGTGCCGCCTTATCTCCTGGCCAGCCGCTGGCACAGGCCAAGCAGGAAGTCGCGGTTATCGGCCGAGAGGTAGCGCAGGCTGCCACCCATCCGGCTGAAGCTCTTGTTGTAGCGCTGGTAGTAGGCCGGGTTGCTCTCCGGCGGCTCGCCCCGGCGCCAGTCCCAGGTGGCTTTGGCCAGGTCCACCACGAAAATAGAATGACCCGTGATCCTCTTTCCCTTTTGCAGGGCCAGATTCTGAGCCATTGAAAGGGCTTTCTCGAAAATCATGGGGGACATGACCGCCGAGCCGATGGAAAGATAGACTCCGTTGCGGATGCGGCTGACGCTTGCGGCAAATGCCAGGAAATCGCGCTGGGCCGCCCGGCCCAGGAGGGCGCCGTTGTTCATCGGGTGATTGTAAATGATATCATGGCCGATCATGGGGTGGCCGGTGAAGGGAATGCCCAGCCGAAACGCTGTGGCCTGGACGCTGGTGGATTTGCAGGGATGGGGAATCCGCAGGATACCCGGCTTGATTTTGAATTGTGTGATAATCGCTATTATTTCCGCGCAGGCTGCTGCCTGGTCCGGCTTCGTCCGCAGAATGCTGATGGCTTGCCGGCGGAGTTCGGTTACGGAGGGCACAACCAGATGCTCGCGCTGGATCATGGCACCCACTGATTCGCCGTAGCCTTTGCCTTCGTAGGCTCCGATGTTCAGCGCCAGATTGATGTAAAAACCAGTTTCCTGCCAATTCCCGAATTCGCCACGCAGTACGTTCTCCCTGACGTGTTCGCCGCTGGCGCCCTGGTAGGCGAATTCCCAATCGTGAATCACACCAGCCCCGTTTGTCGCCAGGTGGGTCAGCCATCCGCCCTCCATCAGCTTGATCATGACCGGCGCCAGCCCGTTTTTGATGGTGTGCGCACCGAAGGCCATGATCACCGGCCGCCCTTGCCGGCGCGCGTTGCGGATGCGGGCGACGCACTCGCTGATGAATGCGCGCGCTCGAGCATTCAACTTGGGCTTGGCGGAGACGTCCATGAAATCGCGGTTGATGAATAAACGATTTTGGCGCTGCTGCAGGGGTTGCAGCAACAGGCGTGAGCGATCGAGTTGAGGGTGGGGCATGGTGTAAAGACTCCTTTTGTCAAGCAGCCTGTCGGGTTGAGCGCCTCCAGGCTGCTGTAATATCCAATTTCAAAGTTCTGTAGCCGCGACCGCTGGTCGCGGTCATGTCGGATCCAGTAAGAGCTACCCCGCTTTGCAGGGCTTGATTTAAACGACCTATCATGCGCTTCAACGTTTCGTCTGATTCTCGGATGCTGCCGGTCAATTGTCAATCGCGGAATGACTCCGGCGGTGTGAAAAATCTGTCGGACACGATAAAACGTGTCCCGCCACAGAATTCATGCGCATTCCCTAACGAAATGGAGAGACGTCCGGCAACCGCCGGATCGCGTATAAGTTTCATACTGGGATCGCCATGAATTTCAGATCTTTTTATCTCGATCCAATTACCCCAGCGCGTTGGAAATGACAGACAGCAGTCTTTCGCAACCGCCCGCCCGGGGCAGGGCGCGCTGCATCATGCGCAGGGCCGGGGGAATATATTCGCCGAACCAGGCGGTATCCGGCTGAGCGCAGAGGCGTCCATACGCCCCCAGCGCTTGTGCGAGCCGTTCCACCGCTGCCAGCCAGAAGGCATGTTCCGTCACCGGTGCGCCATTAGTGCGCGTGGCGTTATAATACGCGAGCCATTCCGTCTGGCTGGCGATGGGCAGTTCCACGTACGGATCGCAGAGCAGGGAAGCCAGGTCATAGGCAGCCGCGCCAAACCGCATGCCCTGGAAATCGATAAAATAGGGTTTGTTCCCGGCGATCAGGATGTTGCTGGACTGCAGGTCGCGGTGGACGAGTACCGGCGGCGTCCGCAGGAGCTGGTTGGCCACTGCCTCCAACTCCCGCAAAATTGCGCGAATTTCGGTTGGTGGCAGACTCAGGCGCGTCTGGAGGAACTGGCGGGCGAAAAACTCGCGCTCCCAGCGGTATAAATCGGCCGAAAAAGGTGCCGCCAGTTCCAATGCCTGTCGCTGGGCGGCCCGGGTTCCGTGCTCGTGCAGACCATGCAAGTCCAGCAACACCTGCCGATAATATTTTTCCAGACGCCTGTGTTTTAATTGGGGCGCCAGACGCTGGAGCGAACTATCGCCCAGGTCTGCCACGATCAGCAGTTGTTTTTCCGGGAGATCAATTAACACAGCCGGCACCGGCCATCCGATCTTTTTCAGGAACCTGGCTTGTGCCGCATACAGCGCGTTTTCTTCCCTTTCCAGGCTGTAGCGGATCATGATCACGCTGTGGCCATTACGTTCCAACCGCGTGAAAATTCGGGCCGATCCGCGCGCCTCGAACGGGATTACCGTTGTGGCGGTTGGATCCCATCCCAACCGGGCCAGCGCCACGGACAGCTGCTGATCCTCGGCGCGAATCTCCGATTGCAGGGGGAAAGCGGAGCGGACGGCGATGCGCGGCACGCGTCCTTTGACATGAACCCATCTGCCCACCACGGCGTTGTCCAGAATGGCATTGGCTGCGATATGCGCGCCATCCCACACGACCGAGGAAGACAATACGGCGCCTTTTTCAATGCCGACCTCGTCGCCGATGGCAGCGAATCCGTTGATGCACACTCCGCGACGCGATAAATCCGCCATGCGTTTTAGTATCGCCGGCTGCACTAGGGCGTGTCCCGGCCGGCGTAGACGATAGCTGGTCAAAGCATCTTGGTGTGCTGTCAGGTAGCTGGCGGGTGTCCCGGCGTCGGCCCAGAAAGAATGGGGCAGGCATACCCCCCGTATCTGCTGTCCGTCCGCCATGGCCCGGATATAGGCCTGGATAATTGAGGAAAATCCCTGCCTGGGAATGTAATCGAGAATCCGGGGCGCTAGCAGGTGCAAGCCACAGAACGTGAACGTGCCCTTCGTACCCGGTCGGCTACTTTGAAAATTAGAGATAACTCCGCGGCTCATTTCCACGGTGCGCGGCCCCAGCTCGGAATGCAGCCAGAGCGCGGCCAGGCAACGGCGGGATGTAAAGGCATTTAAAATGGGGGCGGGATCCAGATCCGCTACGACATCGGCATTGATCATCCAGGCCAGCCCGGAGTCCAGAAACCAGCCGGCCCGATTCAGCGCGCCGCCGGTGCCCAGGATGTCAGGCTCGAAAGAGAGGCTCACGCGTAAATTATCCCGACGTTTCCGTCGCGCGTATTGCAGAATGGAGTTTGGCTGATGATGGAGGTTGACCAGCGCCTCTCGCACGCCCCAGCGGGCCAGCAGGCCCAGGAGATGGCTCAGGATCGGTTTGCCCCAGAAGGGCATCATGGGTTTGGGCGTGTCCAAGCTCAAGGGCAGCATGCGCGTCCCGAAGCCGGCCGCCAGGATAATGGCTTTGGTGGGGGGTTTCATACAAACAATGTTTTTTGTTTGACTTTGAGTCCAATCAGATAACTATACATCCTAACAAGAGTAGTTCAAGCGTACTGTGCGCAGCAATTGATGCAACATAAACAAAAGGTGCCATCATGAACATGAACTTGTCTTTGAGAATTGCCAAGAGCTTGTTGTTGGCCATGATCGGTTTGAGCTGCGGCATGGCGCAAGCGGCGACAAGCTACACGAATACCATTGCCGAGGTAACTGCCTATATCACGAACCAGATGGCCGCCAAGAATATCCAGGGGCTGTCCATCGCCCTGGTGGACGACCAGACCGTGGTCTGGTCGAAGGGATTCGGTCTGGCTGACCGCGAAGGCGAGGTGGCCGCGGATGCCGATACCGTTTATCATGTCGGCTCGGTTTCCAAGGCCTATTTAGCGACCGCCTATATGCAGTTGCTGGACCAGGGGCGGGTGGACATCGAAACTAATCTCACCCGTTACATGCCGGAGTTTTTGATGCTGGAACGTTTTACCAACTCCGGCCCGGTCACTATCCGTTCGTTACTCAACCACCACAGCGGTATTCCGGGCGACTTCTTCAACGGCATGATTACGACGCGGGTTGTCGACGATTATGCGCCCTGGCTGATCAACTGTCTCCAGGATTCTTATCCGTTCATCCAGGTCAACCAGCGGTATACATATTGCAACAGCGGGTTTCTCCTGCTTAGCGACGTGATCCGGCGCATCACCGGCATGAGTTTCCCGGCGGCTATGGACGCCATGCTGCTGGCCCCGCTGGGCATGGATGCCAGTTCGTTCCTGCCGGACAAGGCCGCCATCTCCAATCGTCTGGCGGCAGCTTATAATGCGGATGGCGAACGCCAGCCGGCTGAAATACTGAATGCCATGGGATCGGGCAGTCTGTATTCATCGGCTAACGACCAGACAAAATATATCCGTATGATCCTGGCCGATGGGCAATGGCAGGGAGAACCGCTGGTCAGCTCGAATGGGATTGATGTCATGACCACGCCGCAGTTGACCAACCTGCCGTTAAACGTGGCGGACAGCCCCCAGGGGCTGGGCTGGGATGACGCCTTTGATCATCGGTTCCGTTACGCTGGCAAGCTGTTCTGGAAAGATGGCGGGACTTTGTACCACGGCGCCTTCCTGGGAATTATGCGTGACCTCAAGCTGGGTGTGACGGTGATCCAGAACACGCCCGGCAATCAATGTGACGCGATCGGCGCCGAAGCCCTGCGCTGGGCGATCCTGGAAAAAACCACTCAGCACTGGCAGACCAACGTTTATGTGCCGGTGCCCTCGCCGCTGACCAACCGGCCTCAGGCGGAACTCGATGCCCTGGCCGGGCTCTACGTGGGAGGCGAGGGCTATCATAAAATCGAGGCGGGCCCTGGGATGCTGACGGTCATTGCCAATGCTCATTCGGATGATCCCTCAATTTTGAGTAATCTGCTGCCGCGGGCCAACGGCTGGTTTTCGGTGGCCACTTCTCAGGTTTTCCAACTGGCCTTTACGAATCTGGCGGACCATGCAATGCTGGTGCATCACAAGGCCGAGGGCGCTTTCGAAAGCGTTTCTGCGCTGGGCGAGCATTATCTCCCGGAGCCGCTGTCGGCGGTCTGGGCCACTCGCACCAATCGCGTGTATCGCAGCGTGGATATGTGCCCGGTAGAATATTTCTGGGGGGTCGGTCAGGCCATGCGGAAGACCCTGCGTTTCAAAACGAAGGATGGCGCCCTGATGACCGAATGGCTAATGGGGGTGTATGTGGTTCAGCCCACGAACGACAACCTGGCTTTCCAGCGTGGGACTCACTATCGTAAGGGCGGCGCTGTCCAAACCGGTTTTTCAAACGGAGTAGAATACATCCAATACTCCAGTTATCTTTTTCTCGATGAAGCCGCGATTCCGACCCTGCCGGTTTGCACTGTCACCAACGGGTCAATACCTTTTGCCAACGGCACGCAGTGGTACTGGTTCAGCGGCCAGAGTGGTATGACCTACCGGGCGCGGGCGTCGGCCTCCGGACAGGAAGTCTTCCTGCGCATTACCGACCGGGAGGGAATTGTCCTGGCCGAGGCAAAAGATAACCTGGCCGAGTGGGCCTGCGTTGCCAGCGCGACCTATGCCATTGCTGTGAGCGCCACTAATGTATTCGATTTTACTTTGAGCCTGGGCTTGGGAGGAATGTGTCCGGCGCCGGGCGATTATGATGGCGACGGCAAGGCCGACCTGGCCCTGTATGTTGAAGCCCCTTCGGCCAGCTCAGCGCAGGGAGGCGACTGGTATGTCAAGTTGTCGGGCGACGGCTACGCATTGACGACCCTCCGCGGCTTCGGCGGCGTCGGTTACAGCGCATGCGCTGCTGACTATGATGGCGACGGCCAGACCGATCCGGCGGTTTACCAGGCAGCAACGGGTAACTGGTACGTGCAATTATCCGGCAGCGGTTATATGTTTGTCTCCAAGCTGGGCTTTGGCGGACAGGATTATAAGGCAGTTGCTGGTGATTATGATGGCGACGGCAAGACCGATCCGGCGATCTACAACACGACTAGCGGCGAGTGGCAGGTGGCCATGTCCAGTCAAGGGTATGCTACACAGTCCTGGCCCGATTTCGGTGGCGCGGACTACACGGCGGTGGCGGCGAACTTCGATTCAGCAAACCGTATCAAACCCGCTGTTTACAATGCAACCAATGCCGACTGGACGATCCTGATTTCGGCCCAGGATCACATTAGCATGATGGCTATACTGTCGGATTTTGGCGGCGCCGACTATGTTCCGGTGGTTGGTGATTATGATGGCGACGGCCTGGCCGACCCGGCGCTCTACCATGCAGCCACGGGTGCCTGGCAGGTAAAAATGTCGGGCAGCGGCTATGCCAGGGAGGCGCTCACCGGCTTTGGCGGGCCCGGCGCGTACCTGGCCACGGCGGATTACGACGGCGATCTGAAAGCCGATCCAGCTTTCCTGGATGAAGTCACGGGGCTTTGGCATGTGAAGCTTTCGGACAACAATTATGACACGGCCACCTTGGACTCCGGTTATATGCCTTAGCGCTCGTCAATATACACGTTGTGGCGTGTATCTTTGTTGGTAGCGGAGGCTTTCCTGCCGTAGGCAGGTCAGCCTATGGCTGAACGCCTCCGAAGATCGCAGGGATAAACCCTGCGCTACCTTGGGTTGTGGGCAAAGCTCGCATTGTCGAGACCCGTGGTCAGTTATTGTACGAGTGGAGGCATTTCAAGACCAAGCTGGAGCGACGCTGTCCGCCTATACTGGCGGTATGCGCTAAGATCAAGACGCCGCTGCCGCACCCGCTCTTCAGGATTGTGCCCGGGCCGGTGCGGAACTGGGAGCACCTCAAACGGCAATCTAGCCATGCAAAAATTGCTTTACGGTAAAGTCGTATATGCGGTAGGTATCTGGATGCTGTGCTTGATCGGCTTTCAGACCTCGGCCTGGTCGGACCCGGTCGCGCCTGAGCGAGCGAGGCAGGTTGCGCAGGGCTGGCTAAAGCATGCTGCGCGCCCGCTGGGAACTGCGCTGGGCGACGAGGTCGCGCGCATTGTGTCTTATGCGGACGGTTCCGGACAGGCCGCCTGGCATGTTGTCTATTTGCGCCCGACGGGATTTGTGATTGTGCCGGCGGACGACTGGCTGGAGCCGATACTGGCGTTCGCGCCGCGCGGTCATTTTGATCCGGCGCCGAGCCATCCATTGGGTGCCCTGGTGGCCGCCGATATGCGGGTCCGCATGGCTTCCGTCAGGCAGGTGCGGCAGGCACTCCAGGCCGCTCCGTTGCCGGCCGGATGCCGCGCCAGTCAGGCGCAATGGCGTACGCTTCAAGCCGATGCGCTGGCCACCCCGGACATGGTCTCTTTTTCTCCATCCGTTTCGGACGAGCGCGTGCCGCCGCTGGGCCAGAGCGCATGGGACCAGGAGTCGGAAGGCGGCGCCTATGATTATTGCTACAATTATTTTACGCCCAATCATTACCCCTGCGGCTGCGGACCGACTGCGGCGGCGCAGTTGATGCGCTATCACCAGTATCCGACTGCGGGGGTGGGGGTAAGTTCGTTTGAGGTGACAGTCGAAAACGATCCAAATCCTTATTGGACCATGACTCTCAAGGGTGGCGACGGCGCCGGCGGTCCGTACAATTGGAGCCTGATGCCGCTGGATCCGGACGGCGATACGCCGGATGCCCAGCGCCAGGCCATCGGCGCGCTGTGCCATGACGTGGGCGCGGCCGTGCAGGCGCGTTACGGGCCGAGGGGTACCAGTTCCGATTTCTTTACCCTGGGCAACGCGCTGCAATCTGTTTTTTATTTCAGCCAGGCTATTGCTGCTTTTAACAATTATCGATCAATTGAAACAGGGTCATTGTATTCAATGCTTAATCCCAATCTGGACGCCGGCTTACCGACATTGCTGGCGATTAAAGGCGATCTTGGCGGGCATGCGGTGGTGTGCGATGGTTATGGGTATGACCATGGCACGCTGTATCATCACCTGAACTTGGGCTGGGGCGCTTACTATGCGGCTGACACAGCTTGGTATGCCTTGCCGATGGTTGACCCGGCTGGAGCCACGTTCACGCTTGTCTTATCCTGTTTATATAATGTTTATCCGAGTGGTTTTGGTGAAATAGTTAGTGGGCGGATCACCGATGCCGGGGGTCGTCCAATTGCCGGGGCCACTATTACCGCGGAGCAAGCCGGCGTGGGTTCCCGGTCCGTCTATTCCAACAAACGTGGCATATATGCTTTATCGCGATTACCGTCTTCGAAGGAATATTTTTTAGGGGTCGAGAAGGTCGGTTATTCCTTTGCAACGCGTACGGTGGCCACGGGCCGTTCCGAAGATTACCAGAACGGATGCGGCAACCAGTGGGGTATAGATTTTGTTGGTTTGGGTGGCGCCGGGCCCGATCCGGATCCCTCCAACCAGCCGGTGGCGGCGGATTATGATGGGGATGGCAAGGCTGATCCAGCCGTCTACCAGACCGCCACCGGGCAATGGTACATCTGGCTGTCGTCCCAAAATTATGTATTGTCCGGTCCGCATACCTTCACAATGACGGGCTATACGGTTCCGGTTCCGGCCGATTATGACGGCGATGGCAAGGCCGATCCGGCGCTAGTCAAGCCCGCCACGGGCGATTGGTTTGTCTGGTTGTCGGGCCAAGGCTATAAAGGGGTGGGGGTTACCTTTTATCATCCCGAATTCACCTTGTTTGTCCCGGCCGATTATGACGGGGATGGCAAGGCTGATCCGGCCGTCTTCAATCCGTCCTCTGGCGAATGGTATTTCTGGCTGTCCGCCGCGAGTTACGGGGGCCTGGGTCCGCGCGTATTCTCCAATCCCGGTTATTCATCGGCTGCGTCTGCTGATTTCGACGATGACGGCCAATCTGATCCTGCCGTATTCAACGCTGTCTTAGGGGAATGGTATATTTGGCTGTCGGGGTCGAGTTATGCCCCATCCGGGCCGCATGCCTTCGGCCAGGCCGACCATATTGCCCCGGCGCCGGCCGATTACGATGGCGACCGGCTGGCCGATCCCGGCGTGTTCAATGCGTCAACCGGCAGTTGGTATGTCTGGCTTTCCGGCAGCGCCTATGCCCAGTTCGGGCCGTTTGTTTTTTGAGCGGGATTAACAGGATAAATGCTCTGGTTACCGCTGTCGACCCTCTGCATCCTGTCTAAAGCGGTCTGTGCCCGCAACCAAACTTTTAAGAAATATTTAACCGCAAAGATCAGGTTGCCTGATCCGGGCTGACTGACGTAAACTACGGGATGTGCCAGCCTACGTTCCGCCCGGATCAGGAAATCTGACCTTGGGATAAAGTGATCCCGATCGCGCTACGCGCAGGGGCCTAATTCATATCTTCCGGGCCGGCTTCCGGCAGAGCTTGACGATCAACATTTCCATTGCCAGTGGTGCCGGGAAACTGCTGGAAACAAGTTGCCGCCGGGTCTTGAGAATCAAGCGTTGGCAACGCTCCAACTCTTTGCGTGTAAATCCGTTGGCCTGATTCGTCCGGAGAGCGGCAACATAGGGGTTTTTAAGGCGGTTGTCGTTGAGCGCCTGGTACATGAGTTGCTCTTCGTCGGGCGTGATTTTTCCTTTTGTCAAAAACCTTTCGGATGCGCGGATCCAGCCTTTATCCAGGGCTTCCCGCAAAACAAGCAGACTCCGGAAGCGACTTTCTAATCCCACCATCAGCCTGATCGGTTCCACCTTTTGAAACAGGAGTTGGCGCAGGATGCGGAGTGAACCAGGCAAATCGCGCTTGCCGACGGCGTCATCCAGGTCCCATCCGAATAGCTCGCGTGCGGGCGATACTATTGTGTCAACATCCGCGCGCCGTGCGGTCTGTCCGGTCCCCAGGTAGAGGGCCAGCTTTTCTGCTTCTTGTTGAAGCAGACGCGAGTCCGTTCCAGCTTTTGCCACTAACGCCTGGAGTACGTCATGGGCAGCCGTGATTCCGAGTTTTTGGAGCGCACCGGCGACGAAGGGGACAGCCGATTTGTCACGTTGCCATGCTTTTTCATCTTTGAATCCGATAACCTTGCCCTCATTTTTGCTGGCCTGGTACAATTCAGATTTTAGGTCGACGTTCGGGGAGGTGATCACGAGGATATGACCGGCGGGCAATCCGTTCTCGAATGCTCCGGCCAGGTCCTGCAGGCGGGCCCGAACCTCCTTGGATTTGCCGATGATGCCCTGGTCCAGGAAATTGGCGTTGCGCAGCCAAACCGCTTTGCGGCCCCCCATGAACCCGATGGTCTGGACGGCTTCCCGGCAGCGCTTCACGAAGATCAGGGCGTCCTCCACTTTATCTGCCCGGGCATTGATCGTCTCCAGGCCCAACATCTCTTCCTCGGCGGGAATGGCCTTGCGTATGATCTCCTTGGCCGTCGAGGAAACGAGTAGCTCATCCTCGCCGTGGATGAGGTAAACCTGTGGTTTTTTTCCCGTTTTATTGGCGGTCATAGTTTTGCCCTGGGATATGCCGGGTTCTGACAATCCCTTAGGACGCGCTGCAGCGCGTCCCTCCATTTACAAGAACACATCATTTGCCGATTATGGAGAGCCACGCTCTATCGTGGCCGTTTTTTATTCGCCTAATTGACGTCTTGTCGCACGTCTGCACTCGTGCTAAACTTTTCTTCAGTTGAAATCAATGCCATACATTATTTCATAAATCCGTTTGGCGGACAAGATTGTAAGTGAGACTGAAATTATGAAACGTTTATGGGCGCCATGGCGCATGGAGTATATTCTTAAATCGAAGGGAAAAGGCTGTTTTCTGTGTGATATCATCCGGGAGAGCAAGGATCGAAAAAATTTGGTGCTGTGCCGTGGAAAGTTATGCGTACTGGTGATCAACCGCTATCCTTACAATAACGGGCACCTCATGGTCGCGCCCTACCGCCATGTGGATAGCCTGCAGACCATGAACGATGCGGAGCGCAGTGAACTGCTGGCCCTGACGGTCAAGGCTTGCGCCGCGCTGAAAAAAACCGGGCATCCTGACGGGTTCAACATCGGGATCAACCAGGGTGCTGCCGCCGGAGCCGGCTTAAAGGATCACCTCCATCTGCACATCGTGCCCCGTTGGGAAGGCGACACAAATTTCATGCCGGTCACGGCCGGGGTCAAGGTCATCCCTCAGCCGTTGGATGTCCTCTGGCGCCAGTTGCGGAAGGCGCTGGGGCTAGCCGATCGGAAAGGAATGGTTGATGGTTGATTGAGGCATGGTGCATAAGTTGGCATGGACGATGCCGGTAAAACGATGTTGGGAAATGCCGCTCGTAGCGCGGCAGATACAGGTATGCGCCGCGCTACGAGCGGCGCTTCGGGGCAGGCCGTGATTCTGTGCGGGATGATTTTGGGCTGTCCCAAGAAGTAAGACGGTTGTTAATTATCATTGATTGGCACTGCGGGTATAACCCGCAGTGGAAATAGCCCATGCGTAAATCCATTGTATGTTCAAACATCGAACTGATGCGTTACGGGATCCGCGAAATTGTTGATGTTGCCCAGCAGTTGAAAGAGTTCGACCCAGGTTTGCAGGTCATGGGCGAAAACATCGGTGATCCGGTGGCCAAGGGCTGGGAAACGCCCTCTTTCATCAAGGATATTCTGATTGACCTTATCCGCTCGACAAATTCGCGGGTGTTTGCCTACACCCACTCGCGCGGACGGGTTGAAACGCGGAAGTGGGTGGTGGAATACGCCCGCCGTTTTTCGCCGTCCACCCGGCTGGATTACGAACAGGTCGTGTTTGTCAACGGGCTAGGGGCCGGCATCAGCGCTGTCTACCGTATGCTGGCGCCCGGGGCCCGTGTGCTACAGCCTTTACCGGCATATCCCACCCATGTTTCGTCCGAACGCTTTCACGCGGGTTCGGAGATGATCGGTTATCGTCTCGATCCGCTCCGCCAGTGGCAGCCGGACCTGGATCACCTGGAATACCAGGCGCAACACCATCGCGATGCGGTGGGTATTCTCCTGATCAATCCCAATAATCCCACGGGCGCCGTGTACCCGGAAGAAACTCTGGAAAAAATAGTCTGCCTGGCGGAGCGCTATCGTCTTATGCTGATCTCGGACGAAGTCTATTTCCGAATGGTCTTCAACGGCGTGCGCTATGCGCAAATCACGGAGTTGGCCGGGGATCGTGTGCCCCTGCTGGTAATGCGCGGGGTATCGAAGGATGTGCCCTGGCCGGGCGCCCGCTGCGGCTGGTTGGAATTTCATAATACGAATCGTGACCCCGATTTCCATGCCTATTGCGAGAGCATCAAGAAATCGGTCATGCTCGAAGTGTGCGCCACGTCTCTGCCCCAGGCCGCCCTGCCGCTGATTTACGATCACCCTGAATATGAACCTTGGCTGGCCCGCTATTGCTCGGAACTGGAGGCCAACAGCAACGCCATCCGGGCCATTCTGGGACGGACGCCGGGACTGCGCGTGAATCGGATTCAAGGCGCGTTTTATATGACCATTCTGTTTGAAGACGGGATCTTGAACGAGCGCCAGATATTACCGATCGCCAATGCAAAAGCCGTGGAATTAATTCGCCGGCTGACGGCTCATCCGAAAATGCCGCTGGACAAGCGCTTTGCTTATTACCTGCTGGCGGCAACCGGTATTTGCGTCGTGCCGGCCACCGACTTTGACAGTCCTTATCCGGGTTTCCGGATCACCACCCTCGAACGGGATCCGGCCCGACGTGACCAGACCTATCAGCGACTGGCGGAAGCCGTGACGCTCTACTTGGGTCGGTAGAATAATTGAATCCGATAGGATGCGTAGGAATTTCAATCCACACGCCTGCAGACATGGCCGGTCGGTGTGTGGCAGAAATGAAGAACGGCAAGATTTTGCACTGTGGACGACTCGACTGCGCGCCAGGCTCAGACTTCCTGATCCGGACTGACTGACGTATCTGGTTCGCTGGTTATGATTTTTATATGGGATTTCCGCAATGATGGGGCGAGGCGTCCCTGCCGAGCCGTTCCGCGATCGGATCACCCGGAGGGTTCACCCTACCGAAGGGAGCAGTTACCGCATTTAACGACAATATAATTATTTTCAACCCATTTCTAAATCGGCCAAAAGCTCGTTTTCGACCGGCGTTGACAACGGGAACAGTTTGCCGCTTTCCTTTTGACAGGAGTAACGACTTAAGTATTCAGAATTAGGAATTTAACAGGGATACACAGGCTTAACAGGATGATGCTCCGGTTGCCACTGCTGATCCTGTGCATCCTGTCTATCACTGTTAGTCTGCTCACAACTAATCATTGTTTAGACTGTAAGCTCCCACTAGCGGTTGTCGCTGGTGGATGCGCTGAGTAGTTGCTGACGGTGCTCAATGAAGATTGTTATCACTAATCGTCAGAAGATCGGACGCCCGAACATCCCCCGGATTCGGCGTTTGACCCTGTTTTTCATGGATCAGGTTCAGCAAAAAAAAACCAGGCAATGCTGGGGCGATCTATCGCTTGTGTTGATCGATGACGTCGGCATCGTGCGGATTAACCGGTTGTACCTGGATCGTGAGGAGGTGACTGATGTCATCAGTTTTGAATTACCCTCGCTCCCTCAAGCAGGTCTTCCGGGCCGGCCTAGCGGCGTGCGCGGCGGTGAGTTGTTCGTGAATGTCCAGCGGGCGCAGGAGGTTGGGCGTGGGGCGGTTGACCGGGAATTGGCGCTGTATATAGCGCATGCCTGCGATCACCTGTCCGGGGCGAGCGACCGCTCATCATTGGGACGACGCCGTATGCGGACGCGGGAACTGGGTTGGCTGCGGGCAGCGAAAAAAAAGAGATTACTGCATGGCCTTCTTGAAATCCGTTGAGCAATCTGCGCCGGCCTAGCGAACAAATCTCTTACGGTTTTTGCCGGCATGGATAAAAAACAGATGCTACTGAGGAATTATGGAATTAAGCGGCATGGTCTGGAAGCGCGTCATCACCCTGAATAATCCGACCGGACGTGCTTTCAGTGGAACGTTGGGGGATGGCGTGTTGGCTATCGACGGGGTGGCCGATGTCAGCGATTGGTATTTGGCCGGTACGGGGCTGCGCGGGGCGTAGTCGTTTTATTCGAGCCCCGCTGCCATGCGCGTTTCGGCGCGAGATAGGGCCGTTCAGTCCGACGCGGCATATCTCAACCGCTTGCCAGCAGGCGGGTGGTACGGCGCTTTTTCCTGTTTGCGCGGCGTGCGCCAGGCGCCCCCCTGGGTGATGCCATAACAGGGGTGGTTGCGGATTAGAGTTTATCGATTCGGCATATTGGATATATTTGGATGCTGTATGATCATCAAAACCCAGGCGATTGCGCTCAAAATAGTCCCTTTTTCGGAGACATCCCGGATCGTCACCTGGCTGACGACTGATCATGGCCGGCTGGCCACGATCATTAAGGGATCCCAGCGTCGCAAAAGCCGGTTTCTGGGCCAGTATGACCTCTTTTATACCTGCGAACTGCTGTTTTATCTCCGCCTGCATCAAGGGGTCCATATTACCAGGGAATGTTCGCCGCTCAAATCCCGTGCGGAGTTACGTTCCCAGTGGCGGGCCGCGGCATGCGCCTCCTATTTCTCGGGCTTGGTGGCCCGAATTTCCCCGCCTTATGCGCCGCATCCGGAACTTTTTCATCTGCTGGACAAGGCGCTGGATGCGTTCGCGCAGGAGCAGAATATTGAGGCTTGCCTGTACTGGTTTGAACTTAAGATCATGGCGTCTATGGGACTCGCGCCGCAGTTGAATACGTGCCTGACATGCAAGCGTTCTCTGGATGGGCGCGCTGTATTTATTCAGCGGGATGGGCTGGCCGGAGCAAGGTGTACCCAACCTCCATTTGTGTTTTTTTCTTATACCCGCGGGGGGGTGTTTTGCGCGACGTGTGCGGGATCGCTGGGCAAGGAGGCGGAAAAGCTCGGGCCGGATATCGCCGGCCTGCTCCGGTTCTGGCAACAGTCGCGCTCATGGCGGACCGCCCGGAGCTCCCGATGCACCCCGCGCCAGTTGCGGGAACTGGAACGAGTGCTGGGGCGGTTCCTGCAGTATCATCTGGAAATCGATCCGGTCAATCGCGAACTGGCGTTGCAGGTCATGCGGCATCAATTCTGCCGGACAGTATCTATCCCTTGAAAATGATATACTTACGGGCCGCGAAGTTGATCAGGGCGGCGGTGACAAGTTGCGCTCCGAAAGCAATCGTGGTGCTGAACGATAAGTAAAAAATCAGGATCGACTGCAACACGAGGCCGATGGCAAAGCTGGTTCCCGACACCGCATAAAACATGCCGATTTCAATAATTTTGCGGTGTCGGCCTGGCTCAAAGACCCAGTAAATGTTCAATAAGTAGGCGACGAAATTGGATACAAGAAAGGCGAGGCTGTTGTCAATGGCTGCCCGTTGTGCGCGCACGGCATCCGTCAGCGGCAAAACAGTCAGTCCGGTGATCTTGACCACTGGGTCCTCGGGGCCCAAGGCAGGCAGAACCAGCCAGGCCAGCAGATAGAAGACGGTCATATTGACGAGCACCGCCATTGCGCCGCAAATCGCGTATTTGACGAATTGGACTAAGGCGCACGATTTGCGCTGGAAGAATTGTTGGAGAAATGGGTGCATGAGCCAGGGAACATAGCCGCTCACGGGTTAGGACACAACCCTTTTTTGCGGTATCACCGCAATTCGCATTATGGCCTGTCCAACCGCGACGCAAGGTCGCGGGGGGTCTAAAGGCCATAATTAGAGCCCATTCGAAAAGGTCTTCGAATGGGCTCTAGTTACTCCCTGGCATCCAATACGTTCCACTGTCTGCTTAAGATAAGAAGGGGCGCAAGTCAGTTACGTAGGGATTATGCTATTACCTGAATATTGTCGCCAAATGCGCTAACTGCTCCCTTCGGTAGGGCGAACCCTCCGGGTGATCCGATCTCGGAACGGCTCGGCAGGGACGCCTCGCCCCACCATTGCGGAAATCCCATATAAAAATCATAACCAGCAAACCAGATAAGAATATCTTTAAAAAAGTTCTGAATTATATCCATTTTCAAATCAGCCGCTTTAGGCAGTTTCAGAACGGCGTTCGCACATGGTCGTCTTTGTATGTAGACGCGGCGCCCTCGCCGCGTTTGCCGGCTAAAACACGCAGCGCGGGCGCCGCATCTACGCAGACATTCCGCCCGGCCGTGACATAATGAGAATGGCTGTCTTTGGAGTGCAGGGCTTGACGCCGCTTTCATTCTGAAGTATCATTCCAACAGTAAATAAATGGTGGGCAATTATCAGATTGCAATCATGGGCTTGTTGGGGCAAGAACATGCAACCTGTATCTCATAAGCGACGAATAAACAACATCGTGGTCATTGGCAGTTCGAACACGGACATGGTGATCCGGGTCGAGAAGATTCCTCGTCCGGGGGAAACAGTGCTGGGCGGAATGTTCGCCATGGCGGCCGGCGGTAAGGGCGCCAACCAGGCGGTGGCGGCCGCGCGCGCCGGCGGCCGGGTGGCGTTTATTGCACGAATAGGGGCGGATCTTTTCGGTCGGCAGGCCCTGGCTGGATTCAAAAAAGAGGGTATTGCGATTGGCCGGGTGGCGCAGGACAAAACGGCTGCTTCTGGCGTGGCCTTAATTTTCGTGGAGCGCCGCGGAGAAAACTGCATCGGGGTGGCGCCTGGCGCGAATGGACGCCTGTCCCCGGCCGATATCCGGGACGCGGCGGCGGTGATTGGCGTGGCCGACCAGATTCTGATCCAGCTTGAAATTCCCCTGGTGACGGTACGCGCGGCTGTATCTCTGGCTGCCCGGCGAGGAGTGCCGGTGATTCTTAATCCGGCGCCCGCCTGTCCGCTACCGGCAAAACTATTGCGCCAAATATCCGTGCTTACTCCCAATGAAACTGAAACTGGAATATTGACGGGCATGCCTGTCAATAGCGAGTTGGCGGCCGCAAAGGCAGCCAGGCGATTGCTGAAGTTGGGAGTCAAGCACGTGGTTATGACCCTGGGCGCACGGGGCGCCTTGCTTGCCAATGCGGAAGGCGTGTGCTTGGTGCCTGGTTTCAAGGTGCGCCCCGTCGATACCACGGCCGCCGGTGATGTTTTCAACGGCGCGCTGGCGGTGGCGTTGACGGAAGGCCGTTCGTTGGCGGAATCCGTCCGGTTTGCCAACGCCGCCGCCGCCATATCCGTCACTCGTTCTGGCGCCCAGCCTTCGGCGCCTGTTCGCCGGGAAATCGAGCGCCTGCTGGTCGGCCGTGGCCGGCCGTAGAAGGGCCTGGTTGTCTGTGGCGAAAAGGTTAACAGCAGGGAGCGGCCGTTGAAAAATTGCAATCCGCACGGCGTCAGCCTGTCCGGCCAGGGAGCGCCGTGTCTATCCGGCAGCCGCTGTACCTAGCGCGCAGAATTCGATCACGGATGTCGGTGCCTTGCTTCGCCAAAGCACTTCGCAGGGCACGTCAGCGAAACCGCCCTCTCTTGTGATAAAGTGATTCCGCTTTGCGGGGCCTAATTTAATGTTAAGGAATTTCAAAGTGTTGTAGCCGCGACCGATAGTCGCGGTCCTCGGATTAGGACCGCCATCATCGATGTCGGCTACAGTAAGAGTTGCACCCCGATCCGGATCGGAGCGCCTAATTTAATGCTAAGGAATTTTCCGCCTGTGGTGGACAATCTTTGTGGGCGGGGCGCTGTGCGCCGCGACCTGTATGGCCGATCCGTCGCCGAGCAGGGCTAGGGCGATCTCGGGGGCGAAGGCCCGCACTTGCAGGAGCGCCGTCCGGTTGGACGATGCAACGACGTAGCGGCGTTCCTTGCCGAACCGGCGCAGGGGCCCGGAGGAGACGGCTTGATCTCCACCTTGAGCCGGGTGGCGGTGGGGTCAGCAGCGCCAGGACTTCCTCCGGAAGGGGTGTCTGCTCGCCGACACAAATGGGGAGCCAAATCAGACGCTGGCGTCAAGGCGACGCAAGGCGTCGCAATCCAGACCGCTGCCCGCGCCGGAGCCGTTGGTGGTTCGGTCAACGGTGTCGTCATGGATGATTATGAGCACGCCGTCCCGGGGAGGGATGGATCCACGGCGTCCCTATGCCCACGGCGTGCGCGGAGGTCGCCAGGGTGTTTCCTGGCGCAATGGCGCGGCCGCCGCGGTGCGCTTCTATGGCGGGCCAAGGGGCATGTTGTTTCATCAAAAAACTTGTGGGAATAAATTGGGCTGTTATGCTTAACTCATTTTTCATAACAGGCGTGGATTGGGTTAAAGAACATGGGAGGTTGACATGTACGAAATCGGACGTGAAGAAATCAAAGCGTTAGAAAAAGTCATACTTTCGAAGCAATTGTTCAGATATCGCGGGGGCGAGGGCGGAGAATGCGATCACTTTGAAAGCGAACTTTGCAAGAAGATTGGCGCCAAGCATACGATTCTCGTCAGCGGCGGGACTGGCGCCTTGATTTGCGGACTGGTGGGCATCGATATAGGACCGGGCGACGAGGTGATCGTGCCGGCTTATACCTTTATGGCTTCGCCGCTTTCGGTCGTAGCGCTCGGCGCTGTGCCGGTGATAGCGGAAGTGGACGAATCGCTGATGCTCGATCCGGTGGATGTGAAAAAAAAGATCACCCGTCGCACCAAGGCCATCATGCCGACGCACATGAGCGGCTTGCCGGCTAATATGAACGCCCTGAAAAAAATCGCTCGCAAACATAAGCTGCGGATCATCGAGGACGCCTGCCAGGCGGTGGGCGGGTCCTACAAGGGACGGCGTCTGGCGACCATCGGCGACGTCGGCGCCTTTTCTTTCAACCACTTCAAGATCATCGGCTGCGGCGAAGGCGGCGCGGTGATCACCTCCCAACGCAGCGTTTTTGAAAAGGCGCTCATTCACCATGACGGCGGATGTTTCTCGCGCCAGCACGTTCTTTCGACACCGATTTTTTGTGGCTGGTCATTTCGGGTGTCCGAACTGCAGGGTGCGATCATGCGGGTGCAGTTGCGTCGACTGGACCGGATCCTGGCCACCCTGCGCGCTCGCAAAAAGGCGATTTTCGTGGCATTGGCAGGTAGCGAAAAATACGCCATGAGCCCCATTAACTGCGTCCAAGGGGATTGCGGGGTTGTCACGACGATTAAGTTCGAGTCGGAAGCTTTGATGCGGGCGGCGCAAAAGGCGCTCCAGGCCGGCGGGATTGAGGCGGGATCCCCGATCGACAGCGGGATTCATGTCTATTCCCGCTGGTCTCCGATCCTAGAAAAACGCGCATCCAGTCACCCCGGACGCGACGCCTATAAGCTGACCGGGGATCGCTATAAGTATAGTGAAACTATGTGTCCGCAGAGCACCGCGATTTTGTCCTCAACCTTGTCGTTCGGGACATCCTATTCTGATTCGGTGGCTGAGAATCGTCGGCGGGCGGCGAAGGCCAGGAAAATAATTGAACGCATGTGACCGAGGTCTGGCCAGGGTGGAGGAAAGGGTTCAGGGTTCGGGGTTCAGGAAAGACAGGCGGGACACCGTGCTGGGCCACAGAACATAAATGGGGCATAGATTGTCCAGTCTAAACGCGAAGAAGCGCGTCATAAGTCTTTGTGAAATACTGGCCAAATAGCACAGGGTGGATGGTAATGATTTCAAGCTAATCATTACCTGAACCCTGAACCCCGAACCCTGAGATATGCGTATTGGTGAATCGACAAAGGAGCGGAGCGGATCATGTCAGGCACTATTTTGGTTGGATACGATGTCGAGAGCGCTTCGGAAAGCACATCTGGTTTTCTGCGCGGCGCACAAATTCTGCACCGTGAGTTGAATATTCCCTGGGCGACTTTCAGTACCGGGGGCACGCTTGAGGCGCGGCGCAAGGATTTCGTGGAGCTGGCGAACGATCCTCTGGTCACGCCGGCGCAGCACACCTACAGCCACATCCTGCTCAAGACGGTTTACATGCAGCCCGGCGACGGCAAACCGGTGCACGGTCCGAAGCCGACGTTCCTGGCAGAGGGCGCCAGCCTCGATAAGATCGAGGAGGAAATTATTCGCACCCAGACGGTTTTCCAGGATATCTACGGCAAACCTTGCCGCGGACTGACCGGGCCCTGGAATTATTACCGCGGCTTGTGCGACCGGCCGGATATTTTACGGATTCTTCATAAGGCGGGCTTGCGTTGGCTGCGTACTTATGGCCGGGATGCGCGGGATTGTCAGCCAGTGTCCCATGATTTAAAACCGTTTTTTTACGCCGACCAGGGCTTTCCCGACATGCTTGAGTGTTTGCTGCACGGCTACCAGGACGATTTTTACTGGGAGCGCTTCGACGATCGCCGGCATGGTCCTGAATACGCGGATTACCTGGCCTGGGCAGTGGACTACGTGGCCGAGCACGACTTGGTCTGGGCGCTGGACGCGCATGACCACGGGACGCCGTCGGTTGAGGCGTTCAACAAGATCAAGGGCGCTTGGCTGCGCCCGGTGTTCGAGAAAGCGTTGACTCGCGGCGTACGCTTCTGCGGCTACGAGGAGTACTACCGGGAAATGCTCGCGGCGCGTCCGGTGGCGGACGGCGTCCCTGCCGCGACATGAGCTGATCAGGCAGCAGAGTGTGTTGTAACCGGCCGCGTGATTTTTCCCCGTCTGCGGGCTTGCCGTGCTCCAATGTCCACCTGAATGTTCCGATATTCCGTTGGATATTGGGTGTTGAGTATTTGATTCAACTACTCTTTGCGGATCAAGGTAGATCAATATCTGGCGCGTTTGTCGCCGTGCCGGCCACCACTTCCTCAATCCTGATTTGAGAGCGGTGGCGGGATGGATAGCGGCGGATGTCAATATTTTTAATCATCCACAGGTCTCCGATTTTTTTGAAGTTTTTCACGGAAAGCCGCCGGATGAGCAATCCGTCGGTGGCGTACTCCTCCATTTGAATTAGGACAACCAGGTGGTCATCGATCCAGAGGCGGACGGACGCAACGGCGTTGGACGCGTCGGCTTGTGCTGCCGGTGCGGACGGTGCAGAATTCTGCTTGCTCCTGGCAGGCGGAGCGTTCCCTTGTTGGGGTGGTGCGGGTACCTCTACGACATAGCAGTCCCGTCCGCGGATGTTGTCGCGTCCCACCAACGTTCCGCCCGGCCACCATAAGAAAGCCAGGCTCAGATCGTTCCAGGTCAGCTCGGTGTCTTCAATCGGCTGGTGCAGGTCGGGTGTCGGCGCCGGCCGGAGTGGCTGGCCATTTTCGTAGATAAACTGCTGGGCTTGATCGGGCGGGCTGGTCACGGTCAGGCGAGCGAGAGGGGTGCCGAACGTGTCGCTGAGCAGGTAGCGAGCGGCAGGCGGGTTTTTGCCCCATTCCAGAAAGGCTTCGATCCGGAAGGCCTGTTCCAAACGCCCGATTCTCGCACCTCGCATGAGTTGCCCCTTGATGCGCAGTGTTTCCTTGGGCATGCTCGCGCGGACGCGCGCGAGCAGGATTGCTGCTGTAGGCGCGTTGGAGGATTCGGCGGATTCATTGGGCGAGCCTTCCGCGTAGCCAGCCGTGATATACATGGCCATGCAGAGGGCGGCGACGACACAAGCCCATGTTTTTGGAAGAATGAGCGCCATCATATTTAATAACTGATCAGATTAATGTTCTACATTCAACAAGTAAGCTTCATTACCTATGAGGCGCTGCCGCGATTACAGCGGGTCGGTGATGATAAACGAAAATCCGGTCTCAGCCACCTTGGTTGGACCCACGAATATTTGCCCGAGCCCCCGGCCAACGCGCGCCCGGTTGGCGGTCAGCTCGATATCGATCACCAGTTGATCGCCCGGGCGAACCGGCCTCCGGAAACGGGCGTTGTTAATTGCCATGAAATAGCCGATTTTGCCCCGGTACTGGGGCAGGTCCAGCATGTAGACCGCTCCGGCCTGGGCCATGGCTTCAACCAGCAGTGTGCCGGGCATGATGGGATAGCCCGGGAAATGTCCGGCAAAAAAGCCTTCGTTGCCACTGACATTTTTCAGGGCGACGATACGGTTATCTACCTGGCTAAGAATGGTGTCGATCATCAGAAACGGATAGCGATGGGGTATGATTTTCATAATGCCCTGGATGTCCATGATGGGCGGGGTTGCTGCTGAAATAATTTTCAACCCGCTATCCAAAGCAAAGTTATTATCATGCGCTGGCCGCGGATAATCATCGCGGAACCCCAGAGTGAAAACCGCCTGACCGGCCGCTTCGTCGCGGATGCTGGCCGCGGCTCGCATTTGCGCAAAACCATCCCGGGAACGAACCAGCTCCACATCGACCACCAGTCGGTCGCCCGGGAACACGGGCCGGCGGAACTTAGCCTTGTCAATGGCCAGCAATAGCACCATGCCGGTTCGGATGCCGGCCGATTGGTGCAGCAGAACGCCGCCGGTCTGGATCATGGCTTCCAGCATGTATACACCCGGCAGGACTGGATTGCCGGGGAAATGCCCCTGGAAACAGGGCTCGTCCATCGTGACATTTTTGAAACCAGCAGCCTTTTTTTTGTCTTTGATCACAACCCGGTCTATCATGAGATGGGGATAGCGCTGCGGTAGAATCTCACGCAGTTGATCGCAGTCAAGGACCAGATCGGATTTATTATTCGGCGTCATCTTCATGGCTTGTGCTCAAGGTGTCGGCCGGCAGGCTGCGCAGGATTTGCAGGCGGGCATTGGCCTCCGCGCGCACTTCTTCGTTGGAATCCTTTTCGGCCAGGCTCGTTAGCGCGTCCAGAGTCTTCATGTTTCGGATCGCTGCCCGGCGCACCGATGGGTCGGGATCGTTCAGGGCGATATCTTTGAGATCTGTTTGACTATAAACCTTCTCAGCCGCTGCTTGGCGTACCGCCGCGAAGGGATCATTGCGTGCGATATCGTATAGGATCCGTTGGTTGGTGAGCTTGGCCACCGACATCAGGCGGACATTGGGATTTGGACTGCGCGCCAGGCCTTCGAGAATCGGCTGGTAGGTGATGCGTCCCACGGCGGCTTGCCGCACTTGACGGTGCGAGTCAGTGAGCGCGATGGTTTTCAGAACGGACTGGTCAACGAGCCTGGCCGTGGCCGTGGCGCGCACATCTCGGTTCGGGTCTTTGCGGGCCAGCTCTTCCAACAGGCCCTGGTCCGTCAGTTTCAGGAGCGCTGCGCTGCGTACCTGCGGATTGGCGTCATGGAAGGCCAGGCTGGCAATCACGCTCTGGTCGCTTATTTTTGCGATGGCCGCGGCGCGCACCGCCGGGCTTTCGTCGGTGACAGCCGTTTCTGTCAACACTTGAGAATCCACGATGTTGGTCAGGGCCGCCAGGCGCACTTCGGCAGAGGAATCATCTGCTAGCACGGTTAGCAAAACAGGCCCCCGCAGTTTTTTGGCTGCCGCCATTCTAACCGTAAATTCCGGATCCTGTTCGGCAATAGTTTCCAGGACGGATACATCGCTGACGAGTTCCGTTGCCGCCAAGCGGACCACGTCGTCAGGATCCGTGGTCGCGATGCGTCCGAGCAGGTTTTGGTCGCGGCATTTGCGTGTGGCCAGGTAGCGGATCACCGGGTCCGGATCGCTCACCGCGACCTGGTCGATAATTTTGGGCTGAGTGATCAATTCCAGAGTTGTTTTGCGCACATCGCGGTCCTGCTCGCTTTGGAAGAGCTGGGCCAGGGTCTCCTGGCGGCTGATGCCCTGCAATGCCGCCCGGCGGACCAGCGGATCCTTATTATTAAGGGCGATACCTGTCAACAGCTTCTGGTCGGTGATCAGGCTGGTGGCGGTTATGCGGACGAAGGACTCGCTGTTGGAGAAGGCGATGCCATAAAGCAGGCGCGGGTTGGATATTTTTTCCGTGGCCGCCCGGCGGACTGCCAGCTCATTGTTATGCATGGCAATGTCCGGCAGGCAGGCTGGGTCCTTTATTCGTTCGAGTGCGGCCAGGCGTGCTAGCGGCTCGGTGTTGGTGTCGATTATCCGACGCAGGGTATCTTGGCCGGCCAGCATGTTTACGGCGGCAACCCGAACCCGGGGGTCCTTGTCCGTTTCGGCGATGGAGCACAAGACGGCGGGATCGCGAATCTTGCGGACGGCAGCCTGGCGCACTTCGGAGTCGGAGTCGGTCCGCGCGATCTCGATGATGCGTTGCTGGTTGCCGGTGGTGATGGAGATCGTGCGCTCCTTCTCGCCGGTTACGATGTCGCCGGTGATACGCACGCCGTTTTCATTGCGCAGGATCGGTGCGCAGCCGAAGCTGGCGGCCAGAAAAACTCCGAGTAGCAGGATACGAAGATTTATTTTCATAATGAATGCTGCTTGTCATACAAGGCGTGATAGATCATCAGCTTGGTCGCCAGGCGCGCGGCGGTGTATTCGCACACCGGCGTGCCAGGAATGGGCACCACCTCCACCAGGTCCGCTGCCACGACCGTGCGCTCCGCGCAAACGCGTCGCAGCAAGCCGGTGATGGCGTGCCAGGACAGTCCCCCCGGCTCAGGTGTCCCGGTGCCGGGCATCACGCCCGGATCCAGTCCGTCGATGTCGAGGGAAACATACACGTGCCGCGTCAGGCGCGCGATAATTTTTTTGATCCAAGAATCGCCGGTGGCTTTGATAATGTCGCGGGCCCAGAATATTTTGATACCGCGTTCAGTGACCAGTTGGTATTCCTCCTCGCACAGGCTGCGGATCCCGACATGGACCATCGGCACGCCTAATTCCAACACTCGTCGCATGACGCAGGCATGGGAGAGCCGGCTACCACGGAATTCGTCGCGCAGGTCCAAGTGGGCGTCGACATGCAGCACGGATAGAGAATCCCAGCATTCCCGGGCGGCCTCCACCAATGGCGCTGTGATGGTGTGTTCTCCGCCGAGGGTCATCAGGAACCGGCGTCGGCTTGTCACGGCCCGGGCCGCTTCCCGGATCGCCGCCAGGGTTTCTGCATCCGAACCGTGACGGCAGTCGACTTCCGGCAGCGTCTGAACTCGCAGTCCGGGCGCCATCAGAAGCTCCTCATCAAAGCGTTCGATTTCCTTGCTGGCATCGAGGATGGCCCGGGGTGCATGCGCGGTGCCCCGCCCGAAACTTACGGTCCGTTCGTACGGCACCGGCAGAACCGCATACGGAGCATTTGGATTAGCGGTGTTTTCAGGATCGTATTCCAAGAAATGCGGCATTTTAATTGCTGCTTGCCGCTTGCCGCTTGCCGATTTAGGCCTTATTTCGTTCCTAGCAGAATTGCTAAATTTGCGGACGGAAGTCCTGGTATGGGCGACTCCTGCCTTTGACTTTTTATTTTGCGATTTCATGGGTCTGATCCCTTGCCCCGCTGCGGGGCATGATAAATTTTGCGCCTCGCGCAAAATTCATGTTTCGAAATAGGTATATCCGCGCATGCCGGCTTCATAAGCCGACATGATTTCGCGGCGTTCCACCGCCGTGATGCGGCCGTCGCGCACGGCTTGTTCAGCTATGGTGCGCACCCGGTTGACCATTTCGCGCGAGTCATATTCGACATAAGTCAGCACATCGGCGACTGTGTCGCCCGCGATTTCGTGGGAGTATTCCACCTGGCCGTCCTTGCCGATGCGCACATGCAGGACATTGGTATCGCCCAGCAGGTTATGCAGGTCGCCCAGGGTTTCCTGGTAGGCGCCGACCAGGAACACGCCCAGATAATAATCCTCGCCCTTCAATTCATGCAGGGGCAGGGTGGCCTTGACATCGTGCAGGTCTATGAAGCGGTTGATCTTGCCGTCGGAGTCGCAGGTGATGTCCGCGATGGTTGCCTGGCGCGTCGGCATTTCGCACAGACGGTGGATCGGCATGACCGGGAAGAGCTGATCAATGGCCCAGGAATCGGGCAAAGATTGGAAAACGCTAAAGTTAGCGTAATAAAGATCGGCGATGGCCACTTCTAAGCCTTGGAGTTCTTCGGGCACATATTTGTGCTCACGGCTTTCAGCCGCGATCCGGCAAATGATGTCCCAGAAAATATTTTCGGCGAATGCCCGCTCCCGCAGGGACAGGTTGCCGATCTGGAAGAGGGCCCGGATTTCATCCCGGTAATCCACGGCGTCGTGATAACATTCCTGAATATTTTTACTGGAAAGCGCGCTGCGCACTTCGATCAGGGAATTGATCAGTTTATGGTAATTTTCGGGAGCCTTCTCGGCATCGGCGCTCGGGTGAGGCTCGAACCGGCTCACGTTTAGGATGTTGAAGATCAGCATCGAGTGATAGGCCACCGTGGCCCGCCCGGATTCGCTGATAATTACTGGGTGGGGCAGTCCGGATTCGTTGACGGCGGTCATGATGGTCTCCACGACATCCGTGGCATATTCCTGTTCCGTATAGTTGCGGCTGCTGGCGAAATTGGTGTGCGAACCGTCGTAATCCACGGCCAGCCCGCCGCCGATATTAATCAGACCCATGGCGGCGCCCTCCTTGGCCATTTCCACATAGAAACGACAGGCTTCCCGCAGGGCGGAACGGATTTTGCGGATGTTAGAGACCTGTGAACCCAGGTGGAAATGCAGCATCTGCATGCTGTCGAGCATGTTCTCTTGCTTCAGGCGATCGATGATGGCGATGAGTTGGGCGGTGTTTATGCCGAACATACTCCGATCGCCGCCGGATCCGTCCCAGTGTCCGCCAGCCCGGCTGGATAACTTGATACGCACGCCCAGGCGCGGTTTGATGTTCATCTGCGCGGCCCGGCAGAGCACCAAATCGAGTTCATCCGGCATTTCAATTACCATGACAGTCTGCAGTCCCATCTTGAGGGCATGGAGGGCCAGGTCAATGTATTCCTCATCCTTGTAGCCGTTACAGACTATCAGCGCTTCGGGGTCCTCGGTATAAGCGATAGCCGCCATCAGTTCGGCCTTGCTGCCGGCTTCCAAGCCATGATGATAAGCGCGGCCGAATTCGACGATTTCAGCCACCACTTGTTTCTGTTGGTTTACTTTGATCGGGTACACGCCGCGGTAGTGATTTTTGTAGCCGCATTCCTGAATGGCGTTGTTAAAATTGGCGTAAAGCTGCTGAATGCGCGATGAGAGAATGTCGGCGAACCGCAACAGCACTGGCATGGCCAGTCCGCGTGCTTTTAAACCCGCTATCAGGTCCATCAGGCTGATCGTTACCGTTCCAGACGGGCCGCCGGGTCGTACGATTACTTCGCCGGTTTCCGAGATGTCGAAATAACCGACTCCCCAATTGCGAATGCCGTAAATATCCGCCGCGTTTTCACGTGTCCACCGCACCAATGCTTCAGGTTTCATGCCGTATCCTCCGTTGCGCGTCGAACCCAACCCGAGTTGAGGTTTATAAGATAAGCAATCTGTCTGCCCAGTCAACTCAAACATTCGGATAATACTCCCGGGTTGACCGCTGACGGCAAGAAGGCTTAAATGTCTTTTGTCATTAGAAGCGGCGCCAGCGCCGCTTCTATCTCAGTAAGGCGTGGCATAAAGGGGCCCCCGCTGCGGGGCATAATCCAGTGTATACTGTGAGGGGGTTGTAGGGTGGGCACCTCCTCCCGACATTGCTGAGAGTCGGAGCGGGGTTGCCCGTTGGGCGTTCCTGCCCTACAATAATAAATTTTTTCGCGGTGCCGATCCTGATTTAAGGTCATGAAATTCAAGCGGAATATAATTATTCACGTAAGTCTGGGAATCCTGACTTCTGTTGTGCTTGGCGCAGGCGGATGCGCAAAACGGGAGGTGCCCTTACCGAAGCCGTCACCGGCGCCAATGGTCGTTGCCGAGTCCGACTCGCTGAGGCGGATGACGTTTCCCACGGATCGAAAATCGGTTTCTGATTGGGACAGTGCCGACGCGTTTCAGCCGACGGCTTCCGGCCGGCCCGAATCGGCCCTATTCGGATCGGTGCGGACCAGGAAAGTCGGCAAACGTTTCCTGGCGTCCTTTCATGAAGGGATTGATATTGCCCCGCTGCGCAGGGATTCCCGCGGCCGGGCTCTGGATTCGATTTATGCGTCGGCGGACGGCGTTGTGGCTTATGCCAACCGGGTAGCCGGTAACTCGAGCTATGGGAAATACATTGTCCTTACTCACACCAGCACGATTGGACAAATCTACACGCTCTATGCGCATCTATCACAACTTGCGCCGGAGGTGAAAGCTGGTCAGCCTGCGCAGGCTGGGGACATTTTGGGCATCATGGGCAATACAGCATCTTACCAGATTCCGACTGGGCGTTCGCATCTGCATTTCGAGATTGGACTGATGATGAACGCGCACTACGACTGCTGGTATCGCGCGCAAAACTTGAAGCCTGATCACGGGATTTACAACGGCGGCAATCTGATCGGCATTGATCCGCTGCTGGTCTTTCAGGGCCAACGGGACGATCCTGATTTTGTCTTCATGACTTATTTGGATACAATTCCGCGCGCTTTTGAGCTGCTGCTGGTAACGGCGCATGCTCTTGATTTTTTTCAGCGTTATCCACGGTTGTGGGAGGGTGCCGCGTTCAATGGGTGCGCTCTGGTCATGGCGCTGTCCGAGAACGGACTGCCCCTTTGCGGTTGGAATGCGACGGAGCAAGACATGGCGGAACTTAGTAGAAACAAATGGCTGGTCCGCAAGGTGGATGCCGATGCGCTGGGCCGGAACGGCTGTCGCCTGGTGGTTTGCCGGGACGGACACTGGACTCTGGGCGCCGCCGGGGAACAATGGCTTAAAATCATGGCCTATCCCTGACGGCTGGCGTGTTATCGTTTCGCCCCTTTCCGAAAAGATAGACGTTCTTGTGAGAATATGTCCTGAGAACGGAGGCTTTCCTGCCGTAGGCAGGGCAGCCTATGGCTGAACGTCTCTAAAGATCGCAGGGATTCCGCCTTCGGCGGAAAACCCTGCGCGACCTTGTTCGAATAAGAATGATGCCGTTGGAGGTTGTCAGGTTCTGAAACCGTGAAACTGCTCAACCGTTGACATCTGAGCTGCATTTCATTATCCCGTCAACCCACTCGAAAGCGTCCTTCTGCATGCGCCGGTCGAACTTATGCGGGCCGGGATAGAAACTGCAACGGTAATTGGCGCTCGCCCCTGCCTTGTGGTAAATATCATGCAGAATGCGGTCGGCGGATTTCATCTCCGGCAGCGTATAAAGTCCATCATCCGAGTCATTCAGCACAAATGTCGGCAAGGGGACGCGCAGTCCGATGATTTCCGGGAAATCCAGATAATTCGGAAGGAGCGGAATGTAGGCCATCCAAGTGTGAGTATGACACTTATTGAGCAGGAAATCGCGCCAAGTGGTCATGAATCCGACCGGGAATGCCGCCTGAATGCGGGGATCCATTCCGGCCAGCATCACGGTGCGCAGTCCGCCGCCCGACAACCCCCCGCAGGCCACCCTTTTTGCATCGACATCTGGGCGCGAGCAAAGGTAGTCAAGTGCGCGTTGGTCTTCGTAAAGATAAACACCCGGCCAGGTCGTGCCGGCGCATAAAAGACTCTTGGCCATGATGTGCCCATGTTCGCTGGCCCAAGCATCGTATTCGTCCACCTCGGCAAGGCTTTCCGGGTCGCGCTCAACACGCTTGCCGACGAGCACATCGCTGACATCGGCGTAGCGTACCCTTCGGCTGCCGAAGGCGAAGGTGTCGTGAACCAGCACGGCGTAGCCCCGTTTGGCCAGCTCGTTGGCCCAGGCTACGCCGCCGTAGCAATCCCGCTGAAGCCCGGCCATCACCGGGTGTTGATCGTCGGATGTCCGTACGATCTTTCTCACGCCGAAATACTTACTGCCACCGTGGTCGTGCAGGGCGAGCACGCCCGGCAGCCTGCCGCGGGCGCCCAGCGGCTTCATGCACAGGGCCTCGGTCCTCGGCCCGTAGGGGAGCTGCCAGGACAGCTGTTCCATGCTCAGCCCGTCGTATTCGAAGCGCTTCTCGACCCGGACCCGCGGTTTCCACGGCAACCGGGGCGAGGCCACCAGTTCCCGTGTCTTGGCCAGGGCCTGCCGGCGCCAGCTCGCGACGGACTTGAACCGGGGATTGAGGAAAGACAGCTTCGCCGGTCCTTTGCCCACCAGCGCTGCCGCCCATGGGCCATAGACGCCGATCATGTTCTTCTTTGTCATGTTGTCATCTCCTCATCCTGCGGGCTAAGTTAACGTGACGGGTGTGGCGCAGATTTGCCGCTGCCAGCAGGCGATGATTCAGGCTTCAGTTCCAGTTGAATTAGGTATACTCTCTGGCCATCATCAGATTTAACAGTGGCTGTGTATCCGGGTTCAATCAACCACGTGTAGTCTTTCCTGTCTGTCAGGGTCACCGTGCCCGAGACGCCAATCTGGTTGGCGTACATCATGGATTGGGGTCTCGTGACCTTGCGATACGTAGTCAGCACATTAATTATCTCGGATTCCAACAAGCGATCCCCCCAGCGGCGACGAACAATCCGGCCGGCCTGGTTACACCAGGCCTTGGGCTAGCATGGCGTTGGCGACTTTGCGGAATCCGGCGATGTTGGCGCCCTTGACGTAGTTGATAAAATTACCCTCCTGTCCGTATTGCACACAGGATTCGTGGATTGCCAGCATAATTTCCTGCAAGCGCCGATCCACTTCCTCCCGCGGCCATGAGAGATGCATGGCGTTCTGAGACATTTCCAAGCCCGAGGTGGCTACGCCACCCGCGTTGGCAGCTTTACCGGGACCGTAGAGGATTTTAGCCTTGATAAATTCGTCCACGCCTTCTGGCTCCGTCGGCATATTGGCACCTTCACAGACGCATATACAGCCGTTTTTGATCAGGGCCCTGGCTTCGGCGGCCGATATCTCGTTTTGGGTGGCGCAGGGAAAGGCTAGCTGGCAGGGGACTTGCCAGGGTCGCTGGTTGGCCAGGTACTTGGCGGAGGGGTACTTGTCCGCGTACTCGCGGATGCGGCGCCGCTTAACATTTTTGAGATCCATCAGCCAGGCCAGCTTATCGGCGTCGATACCATTCGCATCCACGATGGTGCCGTCCGAATCGGAAAGGGTGATAGCCTTGGCGCCGAGCTGGTTCAGTTTTTCGACCACGTACTGGGCCACGTTGCCGGAGCCGGATACGGTGGCCACCTTGCCCTCGATAGATTCCTGACGCGTGGACAGCATCTGTTGGGCAAAATAAACTGCGCCATAGCCGGTGGCTTCCGTGCGGATCAGCGAGCCGCCCCAGCCGAGGCCCTTGCCGGTCAAAACACCGGTGAATTCGTTACGCAGCTTTTTGTATTGCCCGAAGAGATAGCCGATTTCACGGGCGCCGACGCCGATGTCGCCGGCGGGGACATCCGTATTGGGCCCGATATACCTGAATAACTCACTCATGAAAGACTGGCAAAAGCGCATAACTTCAGCATCGCTTTTGCCGCGGGGATCGAAGTCGGCACCACCCTTGGCGCCACCCATTGGCAGGGTGGTCAGCGAATTCTTAAAAACCTGTTCGAAGGCCAGAAATTTAAGAATGCTGGCATTGACGGAGGCATGGAAGCGCAATCCACCCTTGTAGGGGCCTAATGCTGAATTCATCTCAAAGCGGTAGCCGCGGTTAATATGGATTTCGCCGCGATCATCCATCCAGGGCACTCGAAAAATGATAGCTCGCTCCGGCTCGACCAGCCGCTCGAGTATTTTTTCCTGGCGGTAGGCGGGCGTGGCGTCCACAATAAGCATGATATGTTCGACCGCTTCCCGGATTGCCTGGTGGAACTCAGGTTCACCGGGGTTGCGGGCAAAGACTTTATACAGGAAGGCTTCAATGGGTGCACTCATCATGATTGTTTTTCGGACCTTTCAGCTCTTCGGGCTGGTTGGTTGTTTTGATTGAGCTGAACCACAATTCCTTAAACCGCGCCAGCGCCTTGATCGTTGCGAAGGCACCGCATACTAACTGGGAAACAAAAATACGGCAAGGGACTGCGACGCGCAAGGACGCAATTAAAAAAAAAGCTGCCGTTCCGTGGCCAGCAATTCGTATTATGGCTGGCGCCTCTTGCCGCCTTGTGCGGCAGTGGCGATAGATTGGCTGGAAAAGGGCGCTTTTTCAGCCAATCTTTTGACCCGCGCCGCAAGGTCACGAGGGTCTAAAGGCCATAATGCAAATTGCTGTTCCGCGGCGAGTTGGGATTGACTTTCCCGTCTCATTTGTGCAACGATGAGGTTGTTAAAGAGTTAATCTGCGGAGAACATTTTTCATGGAAAATCTAGAACAACGGATACGGACAGGGTTGCAGCAGACGCTGAATGACACAGATTTGGTCGGCTTGGGCGATAAAGAGGTTGGTAAAGTCCGTGACAGTTACCGCCAGCCCGGTCGCCGGATCATTGTCACCACGGACCGGATTTCGGCGTTTGACTGTGTCCTGGGCACGATCCCTTTCAAGGGTCAGGTGTTAAACCAGTTGGCGGCTTTCTGGTTCGAGCAGACCCGGACTATTGTTCCCAACCATGTCCTGGAAGTGCCGGATCCCAATGTGATGGTGGTGGCCGAATGCGAACAGTTGCCGATCGAACTGATCGTGCGCGCCTATATCACCGGCGTCACTAAAACCTCGCTCTGGTATAATTATGAAAGGGGCGTCCGCGATTACTGCGGCAACGCGCTGTCGGACGGCTTACGCAAGGACCAGCAACTCGCGCGCCCGATCCTGACGCCGACCACCAAGCTGGAAGACCACGACCGGCCGCTGTCCCGCGCCCAGGCCCTGGGGGAGGGACTGGTGGATGCTGCGACTTTTGACGCTGCGGCCGATATCTGTTTTCGGCTGTTTGATTTAGGGACGCAGCATGCCCGTAAACAGGGGCTGATCCTGGTGGACACCAAGTATGAATTGGGCCGTCGTGATGGCAGGCTCATGGTGTCGGATGAAATTCACACCCCTGATTCGTCCCGCTACTGGTTCGCCGACACCTATGCTGCCCTGTTTAGCGCCGGTAACGACCAGCGCAAGATCGACAAGGAATACGTCCGCGAGTGGTATGCAGTCCAGGGGTTTCGCGGAGATGGCGTTCCGCCGGCCATGCCGGACGAAGTGCGAATCGAAGCCGCCAAGCGTTACATCCAGGCCTACGAGTTGATCACGGGCTGTGAATTCGTCGTGCCGGACGAACCGGTGCTTACGCGGATCGAGAGGAACTTGCAGAAATTTAAAAGGGGAGAACTGCCGTGAGTGTTCATCCGATAGAGTTTCGTTATTATTCCAAGGAGATGCAAAGTCTCTTCACCGAGGAGGCCAAGCTCCAGAATTGGCTGACCGTTGAAGCTGCCCTGGCCCGGGCGCATGCCGGGCTAAAACATATTCCGCTGGAGGCGGCGGACGAGATCACTCGCAAGGCCACCATCAAAGAGGTCAAGCTGGAGCGTGTCAAAGCCATTGAAGAGGATATTCATCACGACCTGATGGCGATGGTGCGCGCCCTGACGGAGGTTTGCGGTGACGAGGCCGGCAAGTACGTTCATTTCGGGGCCACCTCCTACGATATCGAGGATACAGCCCTGGCCCTGCAGTTGATCGCCGCCTTAAAAATCATTGAGTCTGATCTGCGGATGGTTTGCGATACGCTTCTCACATGGGCGGAGCGGACGCGAACCCTGGTGTGCGTGGGTCGGACCCATGGACAGCATGCCGTGCCGACCACCTACGGGCTGAAGTTCGCTATTTTTGCCTGCGAATTCCAGCGTCATCTGGAGCGTCTTTCCCAAGCGCGCCCCCGACTGGCGGTTGGCAAGATGACTGGCGCTGTCGGCACCCAGGCTAGCTTCGGATCCGATGCCACAGAGCTTCAACAACGGGTGATGCACGATTTAGGTCTGGCGCCGGCTGCGGCGTCCAACCAGGTCATCCAGCGGGACCGACACGCGGAGGCTGTGTTCCTCATGGCGTTGATCGCGGCCAGCGGTGAAAAAATCGGGAAGGAAATCCGCAATCTGCAGCGTACCGAAATCGGCGAGATATGTGAATCGTTCCAGCCGAAACAGGTGGGCTCCTCGACCATGCCCCAGAAACGCAACCCACACAAAAGCGAAAGGATTTGCTCCCTGGCCCGCACGATTCGCGCCTTCGTGGCCCCGGCCCTGGAAAACATTGCCCTGGAGCACGAACGCGATCTTACCAATTCCGCCTGTGAACGCGTCATTTTTCCCGAGGCGTTCATCCTGACCGATTATCTCCTGCGCCAGCTAAACGACGTACTCAAGGGGCTGGACATCCGGGAGGACGCCATCAAGCGCAACTTGGCGCTGACCGGCGGGCTGATCATGAGTGAACGGGTGATGATCGGTCTGGTGCAAAAAGGGGTTGGGCGCCAGCAGGCCCATGAAATCCTGCGCCTCGCCGCCGGCAAGGCGTTTCAGGAAAAACGCCCGCTCCGGGATATTCTGGAAAATAATCCTCAGGTGGCCCAAGCCTTGACTTCGGAACAAATGAATGAATGCCTGGATCCCTCCAGGTACATCGGCACAGCGGTTGAGCAGGTGGATCGCGTCATTGCCACGCTGCGCGGCAAATAATATAGATGTTCAGGTAATTAACTTCCGAGGATCAAGGAACCCACCCCTATCCCCTCCCTGGAGGGGAAGTGATTGGGCTGCAATATCTGTCTCAAAGCCGAGCGTTCGTTGGAGGTGTGGGTGGCAGGATCGGAATGGTAATAGAAGCACCACAAGGACTACCCCATTCTCGGCCTGAGCGGCACGCTGGGCCCAAAGCTGCAGGAGGGCGACCTGCAGGTGGCGGAAGCTATTTATCGGGTGGAGTCGCTTAATCCGAACAGCCTGTACCATCTCGCGCTCCGCTTGAATTACCCGAACGCGGAAGATCGCAGATAGGGCGTAGCGGATGGCCGGACAAAACTCGGGTCCGATATCATGATTCATGAAAAAATGGATCGATCGGATGCCTGGCAATGGGCGACGTCGCGTCGGAAGACTGCGAGTGTTGGATTATATTGCTGACATGATAATTGAAAAACGCTAATCTTTGCGGTGGCATAGTTAAGACCTGCCAACATGCAGATATTGCCGACCGGGCGCATCGGCAAGGGATGGGTAATTGAGGCTGGAATGTTGTGGTGTTGACTACCCACCCCCAGCCCCTCCGGGGAGGAACGTTGTTTTGGGCATGGAGCATGAATGTTTTCCGGTTCGCCTCAACGGAGGGGTAGGGGTGGGTTTCGTCATAGACTGCCTGCCTGAGTTTCGGTCAGGGAGCTTTGCAGTAATATTAGCAACGTAGGCACTTGGGGTCTACGTTGCTGCGCCAGTGACATGGAAAACGGTTCTCCGCGTCGGAAGCTGAGGGGCCACTCGCTCCGCCGCGAAGAGCGACATGGTTATCCTGATCACACAGCGATTCGGGTTACGGGCAGCCGAATTCGATATATTGTCGGGGAAGAAGCAAGCATTATTGGCGGGCATGGCTCGCGTTGGACAAGAGGAGGTTGTTTTATGCCGTCTGTCGTGATTGTAGGATCGCAGTGGGGGGACGAGGGCAAGGGCAAGATCGTGGACGCACTCGCCGACCGGGCCGACGTGGTGGTCCGTTTCCAAGGTGGCGACAATGCCGGTCACACCGTCTATTCTGGCGCGCGCAAATACGTGTTTCATATCCTGCCCTCGGGGATTTTGCGGCCTGGGGTGCAGTGCATTATCGGCGGTGGCGTGGCGCTCAACCTGCAAAAACTGGGGGAAGAGCTCCGGTCTATTGATGTGCCGGCATCGGCCTGGCGGCGCCGCCTGCGCATCAGCGGCGAAGCTCACCTGATTTTGCCCTGCCATATTGCCATGGATCAAGTGTCCGAAACCCTACGTGGCGTCAGCAAGATCGGCACCACCCTGCGCGGGATCGGTCCGGCCTATGCTGACCGCGCCGCGCGTAATGGAGTGCGGATGGCGGACACGCTGAATGAAGATTTTTTCCGGACTCGCTTGTCCGCCTGCCTGGCTGCCAAGCGTCGATGCTTCACTGCCGCTCAGGCTCGGGATGTGTGCGATGTTGAGCGGACGGCAACAAAAATTCTGGCGCTGGCGCGTCCGTTTAGCGGTCTGATTGCCGATAGCGGGCTGCTGCTGACGGAAGCTCGCCGGAACAACAAGCGAATCCTTTTCGAGGGTGCCCAGGGGGCCATGTTGGATGTGGGCGCCGGAACGTATCCCTTCGTGACTTCCTCAAACACGATTGCTGGCGGCGTATGTGTCGGCGCCGGCGTGGGCCCGCACGCCATTGATCGGATTCTCGGGATAACCAAGGCTTATACGACGCGGGTGGGGGAAGGCCCTTTTCCCAGCGAACTGAGCAACGCCACCGGCGAAATGCTCCGTAAGATCGGGGGCGAATACGGCGCCACCACCGGACGTCCCCGGCGCTGCGGCTGGCTCGACCTGGTCCAGTTGCGCTACGCTGCGCGTTTGAACAGCCTGGACGCGATCGTTTTGACCAAGCTGGACGTGCTGGATCAATTTGAGCGGATCGGCGTGTGCGTGGCTTACCGCGTCGGCGGCCGGCGCGTCACGGAATGGCCGGTTAACCCGCTGGATATTCAGCGGGCAAAACCTATCGTCGAATTTATATCCGGCTGGCAAGCTTCAACCGCCGCGGCCACGACTTTTGGGGAATTGCCGCCGGCTGCCCGTCGTTACGTGCAAATGATTGAAAAACAAGTGGGAGTGCCGGTATCGATGATTTCGGCTGGCAAGGACCGCTCGCAGCTGATTATCCGCAAGCAGGCGTTCGCGAAGAAATGAATCAGTTCCCCTCCTGGGAGGGGACAGGGGTGGGTTCCCATCTTGGGCTTAATTTAGAACTTTATCCTAAATTGTTGCTTTGTTTATCTGAAACACTAGCTGGCGGCGTAATGCAGTAGGGCGGCATCGGCCAGGACCAGCGCGGCCATGGCTTCTACGATGGGCACGGCGCGCGGAGCCACGCAGGGATCATGTCTTCCCTGCAGCTTAAGATTTACCGGCTGGCCGTCATAGTTGACAGTCTTTTGTTCCTTGGCGATGGTCGCCGTGGGCTTGAAGGCCACCCGGAAAACAATCGGCTCGCCGTTGCTTAAGCCTCCTTGGATGCCGCCACTGCGATTGGTGGCTGTGCCCAGTCGGCCGGCCTTGTGGCAGAATAAATCGTTATTTTCCGAACCGCGCCGGCGCGATCCTGCGAAGCCCGATCCGATCTCAAACCCCCTGGACGCCGGAATGGAAAGCATTGCGTGCGCCAACAGCGCGGTTAGTTTGTCGAAGACCGGTTCGCCCCAACCAGGAAAAACGTTGCGACACACGCAGGTTATTGTACCGCCGAGCGAGTCGCCGTCTTGCTTCGCCGCTTGGACGGCTTGCAGCATTTTTTCAGCCGCGCGCGGATCCGGACAACGTACGGCGCTGGTGTCCACCTCTGCACGAGTCAGGGATTTAGCTGCCAGGTCCGGGGCGTCGATCGTTCCCAACGAACTGACCCAGGCCACGATTTCCACGCCGCGCGCGGTTTGTAAAAACTTTTCAGCCACCGCGCCGGCGGCGACCCGGGCAGCCGTTTCCCTGGCGCTGGCTCGTCCACCGCCGCTCTCGGCATTGATACCGTATTTCATGCGGTAGGTGAAATCCGCTTGTGAGGGGCGAGGGATATTGGCCAGTTCCGTGTAATCCCGCGGACGAGTATCCGTGTTGGCAATCAGCAGGGCGATGGGCGATCCCAGAGTCAGGCCCTGGTCCACACCCGCAAGGATCGTAACGCGGTCCGCTTCCTGGCGGGGCGTGCTCAGTGCGCTCCCGCCGGGCCGACGTCGATCCAGCTGCGGCTGGATATCCGCCTCATTCAGGGGCAGGCGTGAAGGACAACCGTCCACGACGGCGCCGATCGCCTTACCGTGCGATTCCCCAAAGGTAGTTATCTTGAAACGCGTTCCAAAACTGTTAGACATGATGTTAACCTCACCGTGGATTCTACCCTTTGCGCGCCCGGCGATCAAATCTTTTTTTTACTGCCTGAATATTGCAAGATAATCGCGCAATATTCAGGTAGGATAATTTTTGTTTCTTGACTACGATCAGCGAAAGAGACAAATCTATTAGCGTTTTTTAATACCGTCTTTCCAATGGATCGTATTGGGAGAGCCTGTTGGAATGGAGCTATTTTAGAACTTCGTGCTGAATTGTTACGTTATTTATCTGAACTTGAGAGTACCGAGTTTTCGGCTACTTTGAGCCCTTTTTCTTTGCGATAT
>CAZALU010000020.1:0-40748 GCA_964486075.1 uncultured Verrucomicrobiota bacterium | reverse complement strand
CAGGCTTCATCCGGCCTTTCAGGAACTCGAAGAATTCCTAATTTGGAACCGTAGGCGCCATCCCGATCCGCGTATGGCGAATCGGGCTTAGTTCAGGGGTATAGCGCGAATCAGAGAGACATCTTCGTAGACGCGGCGCCCCCCGGCCCCCCCCCCAGGCAGAGAAGTTGAATCCCAATATCCACATTCAAAGATAGAAACATTACGCCATAAATTAGGGCTTGACCTTATGCGCTTATGAGCATATCCTAACCGCCTTGAACTATCAACAGGCCAAAATTAGATCAGAAATATTGAAGGCTCTCGCCCATCCGGTGCGTGTCCTGATCGTCAATGCGCTGATGAAAAGCGACCAATGCGTCTGCAAATTGAACGAATTGGCGGATATCGATCAGTCCAATATCTCACGGCACCTGGCCCTGCTGAAGAAGGTCGGGATCGTCAGCAACAGACGCAAGGGCATGCAAGTCTTTTACCATCTGCAAACGCCTTGCATTCTCAAGGCGTTCGAGTGCGCGGCGGAAGTGCTCCAGGCACAGGCGGGGAGGCGGCGCCCAGACAGAACATAACTACGAAATACACAAAAAGCACGAAATTAGCTCCTGTAGTTAAGATGCTGCTCCATATTACAACATAATCCTGTTATTTCCTTTTTCGTGTGTTTCGTAGTAAAAATCTTATGAACAAAGACCTGAAAATCCTTCTGGGACTTGCGGCGGCATTTCTCGGTATCTACTACCTTCCGGTGGACCTGCCGCGTTTCCAGGTCGCCGTCATAGAAGCTTTACGGCTGTCCCGCTGGTATGCGCGCGAGCACGTCCTTCTGTGCCTGGTGCCCGCCTTCTTTATCGCGGGCGCCATCGGGGTCTTCATCAGCCAGGGTGCGGTGATGCGGTATTTCGGGCCTAAGGCCAACAAGCTCCTTTCCTACGGTGTGGCCTCGGTTTCCGGCACAGTCCTGGCAGTCTGTTCCTGCACCGTGCTGCCCATTTTTAGCGGAATTTACATGCGTGGCGCCGGACTGGGCCCGGCGATCGCGTTCCTCTACTCAGGCCCGGCGATCAATGTGCTGGCCATCGTACTCACGGCCCGTATTCTCGGCTGGCAACTGGGCCTGGCGCGGGCGATCAGCGCCGTAATATTCAGCATAGTTATCGGATTGCTGATGCACCTGTTGTTCCTGAAGGAGGAGCGCGCCAAGGCGGCGCAGTCGCAAGACGTATTTGTTGAGGATGATGCAAAAGCCAAGCGACCCCTATGGCAGGTTACGGTTTATTTTATAGCGATGGTAGGCGTCCTGCTTTTTGCCAACTGGGGCAAGCCTCTGGAACAGGCCGGGCTGTGGTTTATGATTTTCAAGATCAAGTGGACGCTTACAGCGCTTTGCGCGATTTTGCTGAGTGTCTGTCTGTGGCTCTTTTTAAAAGTGCGTTTGGCCTGGATCACATTGGCGGCAATGCCGGCAGTGTTTCTAGCCATCTTTTTTCCAGAGCATCCCGTGGCCGTCTTCGCCGCCGGTTCGATTGGATTGACGGTTCTGACCTTCTGTGGCAGCGCCGAATTGAAGGACTGGCGCGAGCAGACCTGGGGATTTACGGTGCAAATCACGCCGCTCTTACTTATTGGCGTCTTGGCCGCCGGTTTTTTTCTGGGCAGTCCTGATGCCAAGGATGCGGGCATGATCCCCAATCGCTGGATTCAAGCACTGGTCGGCGATGATCCGGCAAGTTTCTTCGCAATTGTGGGAGGAACAGGCGCCATGCCCGGCTGGTTCGACGCAATCTGGCCGGTCTGGACCAACCTATTCGCATCGCTCGTTGGCGCGCTGATGTATTTCGCCACGCTTACGGAAGTCCCGATCCTGCGCGGACTGATGGACAGCGGCATGGGACAGGGTCCGGCCTTAGCGCTTCTCCTGGCCGGTCCAGCTCTTTCCCTGCCAAGCATGCTGGTCATCAATTCGATTATCGGACCTAAAAAAACACTCGTCTACGTGGCCATGGTCGTGGTTTTATCAACCGTCGTCGGAGTGCTATTTGGGGCAATCATGAACACACAAGGGGTGTGAAGCGCCCAGCAAGTGAGGATAGCAGCAATGACCGCCCATCACAAACATCCTGACGAAACAAAAGCTTTGGATCTGCGCCTGGCCTGGGCGATTGGGCTTAATGTTCTGATCGTCATTGTCGAGCTGATCGGGGGACTGGTTTCGGGAAGCCTGGCGCTGCTTTCCGATGCCGTTCACAACCTGAGCGATGTCGCCAGCCTGATCATTGCTTTTGTGGCGCGCAAACTGAGCCGGCGACCACCTTCGCATAGGCACACCTACGGCCTGGGCCGGGTCGAGGTCATGGCCGCGCTTTTTAATAGCGCTACGATCCTTGTCGTGGGCACGCTGATTGTCCGGGCGGCGATAGCCAGGCTGTTCCACCCGGTCCCGGTTCTTTCCGGAATAATGTTGACCGTGGCGCTGATCGGGCTTGCTGCCAACCTGTTTTCGGTGCTCCTGTTGAAAGGACATGTCCACAACGATCTCAACCTGCGGGCGGCGATGCTGCACTTGCTGCAAGACACTTTTTCATCGGTGGCCGTCGTGGCGGCCGCCCTGTTGTCGGGCTGGAAATACGGCCCTTACCTCGATCCGCTCGCCTCGATTCTCGTCGTGGTCCTAGTGTTTTTCAGCGGCTGGCGCTTATTGCGGGAGGCAACCCGAGTGTTGTTGGAAGGCACCCCAGCCGGGCTCGACCTCGAAGCGCTGCGACGCGACATTCAAGGATCGCTGCCCGGCTGCGATCTGCACCATATCCATGTCTGGGAACTCCGCCCGCAGCAGCGAATATTGACAGCCCACCTGCGGGTGGCTGATGCGCCACTCTCCGCAATGGACGGGCTCCTGCGGCAGATTCGCCGGCGGTTGCACACAGCCTGGGGCATTTCCCACAGCACTCTGGAAATGGAGACTTTCGGCTGCGGGAAAAATGATTTATTGGGCAGCACTCTGCCCGCGGGCAGCGACGCGCACGAAACCAAGAAGGACCAATAACACCGACCGGCCGGTTGAGGCTTGAAACACCCCGGCCTGCCCATGATTCCAACGCTCCAGCATTGCAACAATTCATCCTGAAACATAAGAAAAGGCAAGCACTATGAAAAAAATTCAGATTCTAGGCACGGGTTGTCCGAAATGTAAACTACTGACGGCCAATACGGAAGCGGCAGTTAAGGCGTTGGGCATTGAGGCACAAATCGAAAAAGTGGATAAAATTGCGGATATCATAAAATTCAACGTCATGATGACACCGGCGTTGGTTGTGGACGGACAGGTCAAGAGCGCGGGCAAGGTGCTGAATGTCGAAGACATTACGAAGCATTTGGCATAACGGAATCGCGCAAAACTGGAGACAAGGCCGCTCCATGCAAGTTTTCAGGAGAAAATTAAATGACCAATCCCGCTAAAAACCAGACTGAAAATCCTTCTAGTTGCAGCCGCGGAAGCTGCTGCACCGGACCCGGTAAATGGATATGGTTTTTACTGACGGCAGCGCTCATCGCTGTGGTTGTCGCCAGGAATTTAAAACAAGCGAAAACTCCTCCGGCACACCGCCCGTTAGCGGCGACGGAGACGATTGCCATTACGCCAGCGCCAGCCGCTCCGGCAACCACTGAAGCCCAGGGACTCGCCCTGCCCCGCCTCGTGGACCTGGGCGCAGGAAAGTGCATGCCCTGCAAGCTGATGGCACCCATCCTGGAAGACCTGCAAAAAAGTCAGTCCAATAAGTTCGAGGTCCAGTTTATAGATGTCTGGGAAAACCCGGACGCCGGGAAAAAATACGGCATCAAGCTCATCCCCACGCAGATATTTTACGATGCCACCGGTAAAGAGCTTTTCCGTCACGAGGGCTTCTTCGGCAAGGAGGACATCCTGGCCAAGTGGCAGGAGCTGGAAATACTGCTTCAAAGTTCAGAAAGCAGCGGTCAAAATGACAAGCAGTCAGAATAATGGAGAGATGAAGTTATAAAGCTTTACGCCGGATGGCGCGAGCTATGGTGTTTTAGACAAATACAGTGACAATTCAGGACGAAACGAAAGTTAAACGTTCAACACGCAACGCTCAAGGTTCATACGTCATCGTTACCACCCCTTATATTCATGGAACAATTATTCACATTCTTAAGCCAAGCGGTCGAAGGCTCGGCCGGAATTGCCCTCAGTGCCGCATACGTATGGGGCGTCTTGAGCATCCTGCTGAGCCCCTGCCACCTGGCCAGCATCCCGCTCATCGTCGGGTTTATTGACAAGCAGGGGAGAATCTCAACGCGCCGGGCCTTCCTGATCGCCCTGCTTTTCGCGGTGGGTATCCTGATCACCATTGGCGTGATCGGGGCCATCACAACAGCAGCCGGCCGCATGTTGGGCGATGTGGGCCGCTATGGGAATTACTTTGTCGCCGTCATTTTTTTCCTGGTTGGCCTGTACCTCCTCGGCGTCATTCCCCTGCCGGGATCCGGGCCGGGCCAGCCCGGCATGCAGCGCAAGGGGATGCTGGCGGCTTTAATCCTCGGGCTGGTCTTCGGCATTGCGCTAGGCCCCTGCACCTTCGCCTACATGGCCCCAATGCTGGCGGTGACCTTCAAACTGGCGGCAACGAACATGGCCTACGGCATCGCCTTATTGCTGCTCTACGGCGCCGGACACTGCTCGGTCATCGTGCTGGCCGGCACCTTCACGGAAATGGTCCAGCATTACCTGGACTGGAACGAAAAGTCTAAAGGCGCGCTGATCCTGAAAAAGGCCTGCGGCGTACTGATCCTGCTGGGCGGATTGTACCTGATCTACACGGCGCACTAGCCCGTGCCGGCCCGGATCATTACGTAATGGATTAGTCTTGGGGGTGTCCCTGCCGGCTTACCCGGCAGGAAGCTAAATTTCGTGGCCCGTGCCCACGCTAAAGGCGTGGCAAGCACAAGGCTTGCCCCGCATGGCGGGGTCACGGGGATGCCGGTACTGATTCCCCCAATGACCCATTCGAACGGGAGATCAGGCGGGCGCGCGCCGATCGGAGTAAATAACGATGAATACTGCCGTGTTCGACACAAACGTGATTGTGTCCGGCTTCCTCTCGCCCCACGGCCCGCCGGGGCGCATCGTGGACTGGTTGCGCAAGGGGGCGGCAATCGCGATATTGGACGACCGGATTATAGACGAGCACCGGGAGGCACTTGGTCGAGCCGTCTTCGGCATTCCACTCCGGGAGGCACAGATCGTCCTGCAGTCCATTCAACGCCACGGGCTGTGGGTCACGGCGTCAGCGGGAGTGATTGCCGGCGGTTTGCCGGATCCGGATCATGCCCCGTTTCTGGAATGCGCCCACGTTGCGGGAGCGCCGTTGGTCACGGGCAATGTCCGCCATTACCCGAAAGCTGTCGCCGGCACAGTACCCGTTTTGACGCCAGCCGAATATATCAAAACTAATCGGGTTTAATAATAACATCACCGGAGTGTAAACAATGAAAGCATTGGTAGTAGTTGACGGCGGCATTTGCGGATTCCAGACGCGGATCCACGCGGAAAGCGATGATGCGCAGAACGTGACCTTCAAAATCGCCAGCGCCTGCGAAAAAGTCGGGAAATTCGGCGAGGCGCTGGCGGCCAGGGGGCCGGTGGACGGCTATGCCGAGATCGGCGCGGGCGCCGACGGCGTGGTGCTCAGCACCGCGCGCGAGAGCCTGAAAGGCTGCTGCGCCGCCTGTGCCGTGACCATCGGCGCCTTCAAGGCCATGCAGATCGCGGCCGGCGTGGCCCTGCCGAAGGATGTGACGCTGAAGATCACGGCGGAATAGTCGCGCCGATCCCCGGGTTATTAAATGCTGTAACATGTATGTATCGCCCCGCAGCGAGGCGGACTTAAATCCGTATTGTAGGGCGGGAACGCCCCTTGGGCTTCCCGCCGGTTTCGGAAGGATACGGCGGACAATCCGGTCCGGCGACTGCAGGAGACATGCCCGCCCTATAAATAACAAATTCTTATTAGATTGACTTAGACTCCGCAGCGGAGCAACTTTTACTGCTGGGGTCGGATCCGAAGCCCGCACCCAGTCCCGACCTCTCGGAGAGTCGGGACGGCTACAAAAGATTGTCCGCCGGAGGCGGATCCGCCTCCGGCGGAAAATTACTATACGTTGAATTAGGACCGGCAGCCGCCGGGCAGCTTTTACTTCAATCGACGCGTTAATCGAGTAGAAACGGCGCCAGCGCCGCTTTTCGTTCCGATCTACAGCGGCGGGGGATTACAGCAAATGCCAAAAAACAGCATTGAAGATGTCCGGGCACGGTTCGATCAGGTGGCAGCGGAATGGGACTCCAATCCGGGGCGGGCGGCCTCGACTAAGAAAATTGTCGATGCGATTCGGAAGGCCGTGGTATTACGGCCTGACATGAACGCGCTGGATTTTGGCGCCGGCACCGGACTGATAACGCTAGGACTGTTGCCTTACGTGGGTCGGCTCACGGCCGTGGACGCATCGCTCGCAATGGTGCAAGTGTTGGACGAAAAACTGAAAGCGCTGCGCATCGCCAATGTACAGACCATGGCGCGTGACATCGGCGCGACCCCGCTCCCCGCATCCGAATTCGACCTCATCGTGAGCTCAATGGTCCTGCACCACCTGCCCGATGTGCCCCAAACTCTCAGACACCTGCGCTCCAGCCTGCGGCCCGGCGGCTGGATTGCGTTGGCTGATCTGGATTCAGAAGACGGGTCTTTCCACTCCAATTCAAGCGCTGTATTCCATCACGGTCTTGACCGCAATGCCATCCGCCAATGGTTGCTAGAGACCGGCTTTACGGACACTGTGATCCGCGAAGCGCACCGGATGGCGCGAACTGCGGCAGACGGTAAAAGTCGCGAATATCCCGTTTTCCTCGCAACCGCCCGGGCTGGTTGACCGGGCGGCAGTCTTCGCCACGCAAACTTTTAACAAGCAGTAATTCTAATGATGGTCTTGAGCCTGAAGTTCCAGTCCTTTTGACTCACCTTTCTTGTTCGCAACCCGTTGAGGGAAGAAAAATTACACCTCGGAATACATCGCGTTTTTCGTTCTATTTATCCCCATGTAACAATAAAAATACTTTTATGTTTATGTTGCTATGTAAGCATAGAAGCCATACAGGCACCCCGTGTACATCGCTATCGTTCCTAATCGCAATTCTCCGCCGGCCGTATTGCTTCACGAACCCCGATTTCCCGGGTGAACGGCTTATCGCGTGTTTCAATCCATTGCTGGCCATGGATCGAGATCGTACGCGCACCGAACTGTGGGCGATGACCGAGACGTGGTTGGGTAAAGTGGCCGCCCAAGTGGCGCGACGCACCGCCACGCCGCTGAGTGCCGCGCAAATCGGTGAGAAGGTCGGACGAGGAGTGAATCGTTACAAGGTCGCCAAGCACTTTGCTCTGAAGATCGCCGACAATCATCTGAGTTGGTCGCGCAAGGAAGACTCCATCGCTCGTGAGAAGGCGCTCGATGGCGTCTATATCATTCGCACCCCCGAACCGGTTGAGACCCTGAGCGCCGAGGACGCCGTGCGCGCCTACAAGCAGCTGGCGGATGTTGAAAAAGCGTTCCGGCCGCTCCAGGGACTCGATTTGCGTATGCGCCCCATCTACCATCCTCTCGACACACGCGTTCGGGCGCATATGTTCCTGTGCATGTTGGCTTCCTATGCCCAGTAAACGGAACGGGAAATGGCCGTCCGCATAACTGCATCATGTTGCTTGGAAACAAGATGCACACGGGCAGATCATCGCGGCACGGCTGGAACTTCAGTTTAGCCCCCACCGCGACTTGCGTCGCGGGTTAAAAATTTAATGGTCGCACACGTTTTCTCCGGCTTTGAGAGTGCCGTCAAGATACGCGGCCGCCACTTTCTCCGGCGCATCGCCCGGCGCACCAACCACAACCTCAATTCCATTTTCCGAAAACAGAGATTGCGCTCGACTGCCCATCCCGCCGGCAATGATGACATTTACGCCTTGATCATGCAGCCACTTGGGCAGCACGCCGGGTTCGTGAGGCGGCGGAGTAAGCAATTGCTTACCTGTAACCTTCTTTGCCTTTTCGTCCACATCCATTAATGCAAACTGTTCGCAGTGCCCGAAATGCATGCACAGTTTCCCATCAGCCATCGGTATCGCGATTTTCATAACCATACCCTCCTTTGTTTGATTTGTTTTTGCCGTTGACATATCCGCCGTCTGTGCCGACAACAACAACATGGGCGCAATAATCCGCTCAAAGGCCTTGGCTGTTGCGGTCCGGTTATAATGGTAGACGAACGGTTTGCCGTCATCACAAGACTCACCGACCACCGGGTCGATGGGGATGCGGCCCAGAAAAGACACGCCCATTTCATGGGCCATCCGCTCCCCGCCGCCGGACTTGAAGATATTCGTCGCCGTTCCGCACTTGGGACAGACGAAGCCGCTCATGTTCTCCACGACTCCCAGCACCGGCAGACCCAACTGTCGGCAGAACGTAACCGATTTGCGCACATCGGTTATGGCCACGCTCTGCGGCGTGGTGACGATAACCGCACCATCGGCATTCTTGACTAACTGGCAAACCGACAAGGGCTCGTCGCCGGTGCCGGGCGGCAAGTCAATAACCAGGTAGTCAAGTTCGCCCCAGTCCACATCCTGTAAAAACTGCTTAATAACGCTCATTTTCATCGGTCCGCGCCAGATCACGGCATCATCATGATTTGGAAGCAGGAAGCCGATAGACATAACCTTCAGCCCGGCTTTCTCGACTGGCAGGATAACATCCTTCTCAATCTGCACTTTGGCATCTTCCATGCCCAGCATCTTGGGGATACTGGGTCCGTGGATATCCACGTCCAGCAATCCAACTCTCTTCCCCGCCAATGCCAAAGAGACAGCAAGGTTGACGGCAACCGTACTCTTGCCCACACCGCCCTTGCCGGACAGAACCATGATCTTATGCCGGATCAGGCACATGCGCTTATCCAAAGCTGTCGGCTGTTGGGAAGCATCCGCAGGCGCCTTTGATCCGCCATTTTCCGCAGAACAGGTCGGGCGGCCGCCACATGTGCCGTCAGTCCGGACTTTATTTTTGTTGTGATCCATGTCAAATCCCTTTCATTTACATGTCGATACTTAACGTGGTCCCGACCCCACCGGAAAAACACTGATCAGGGAACGTCGTCCAAAACGCGGCCATGGCCTTGGCGCCCGTGCAATGTATGGGATAAAAGCTCTTAATGGCAAAGCGACGCAATTGCGCCATGGTCCAAACGATGCGTTCGTCCGAGGCCGAATGCAGATGCATGCCGCCAAGTATTGCATGCAAGGGTTGGTCCCCGGTTAAACTGCAAATGTAGTCCAAAGTATTGATCACGCCGGCGTGGGCACAGCCGAAAACAACAATCGTACCGCCAGAGGTTTTCATAAAAAGGGACTGATCATCCAGGAATGGATCCAGTTGGTTACCGGCCGCATCAAGACAAAATCCCATTCCGCCTTGTTCCTCGGGATGGACACGCGGAATTTCACCGGTCAGGAACAGTCCCGGGGCTATTTCGGTCGGTTTGCTGACAGTTCGGATATTTTTACCCCATTGGCGGATAGCTTCGAGGCCGGCGGGAGGCAGGCCAATATTTTTGACGGCGGATTCCGTTCGGCGATATTTGGGCTGGAACGCGCCGGGATGCGCAAGGATCGTCGCTCGGCCCGTCGCAACAGCCAGCACCTCCGCCAATCCACCGCTATGATCGTAGTGCCCGTGACTCAAGACAATCTTGTCGACCGTATCCAAGGCCACGTTTAATTTATGGGCATTGGCAATCAGCAGCCCGCTTTGGCCAGTATCGAAAAGAACACGGTCCGAACCAAACTCAATCCACAAAGCCAGTCCATGCTCCGCCATGAGAATCGGGCGAGACACGCTGTCTTCGACCAGTACCGTGATGGAAGCTGCTAAAGACATGCCTAAAATTGCCCCGTTTTAAGCATGACCAAGGTACAGGCCTGCAGCACGTTCTTGCCCTGTTTTTTCAATTGTTGCTCCAGTTCCGGGTTCTCGGCGCCGGGATTAAAAATAATACGGCGGCAACTGCTTTGCAAAATATCCTCTGCGATAGCCTGCTGGTTTTTGGCGGAGAGATAGACTGTCACGGTGTCAATTGGATAGGGGATCAGCCGCAACGAGGAGTAAACTGGAAAACCTTCTATCTCCGTCAGTAAAGGATGTACCAGGTACGGCCGATGCCCTTGCTCGAGCAGAAAGACAAGCGCCTTATGACTGTAACGATCCGGCTTATTGCTGGCACCTAAAATAGCTACATTTAAAGTTATGCCTGTCATATCCGCACTCTCCCGTTAAATAAGAGTTGAGGAATCATCTTCCCATAGCCGCCCGAATTGCCGCCGTTTGATTGGAACGCTGCCCACTCTCTTTCAAGCATGCCACAATTGTTTCCCCAGCGCGAACAATTTCGCCCGGCTTTATCAGCACCTGCACATCCGCCTCGGGCAGATACATATCAAGTCGCGACCCGAATTTCATCATGCCAATGCGTTCGCCCAGAGTCACGTCCGTCGCCTTGTCATGATCCGGCCAGTAGACCACCCGACGGCAGACCGGGCCCACGATTTGGTTCACCAGACAACGCGTGCGGACCCCGGTTATGAGGATTTTGTTATGCTGATTTACAGCGGACGATTTTTCCTGGAACGTGAAAAAATGTTTGCCGGGAAAATAACCAAGAAAAACGGACTGGCCCGCGATGGGCGCGCGATTGACGTGCACATCAAACAAGCTCAGAAAAATACTGATGCGCACGCAATCGGTTTTGAGAAAAACATCTTCTCGCATGGCTGTGACCGACATCACCCGCCCATCGGCGCCAGCCACAATTGCTGAAGCGTCTGCCGGCGGCAGACGCTCAGGATCCCGAAAGAAATACAGAAAATAAACGCAAAGAATGACGGTAAGGGCAGTCCCCAATTGGCCGGCCGCACGCCGCGCTCTAAACAGTTTTATTAAGGCTAGCGCGAGCAAAGCGCCGGCACCGAGCGATCCCACGATAAAAGGTAAAACTTCCGGTCTTACATGCATTGCGTTATCTCCGTTTCTTTTAATTGGGACGCATCCCCGCCGGCGACGGCGGGAGAACATGAATCATATCAGGCTGCACGACAACCAGCATTGCATCCCCTACACGCACCCGCAGATCGGCGAAAGCCTGGTACGGCAGGTGGACGACCAACGGAACCGGCCCGGCAACATCAAGACGCACATAAGCGCCACGGTCCACAACACGAATAAGTTCAACAGGAATTCTGGTAAGCGTGTCTTGCACGGCAAGCCGACTCATTACCCGTGCTTGCAGATTCTCGGGGCGCACTATGAAGCTTATATTCTGCTGATGTGTACCCGGCACGACAAATTCCACCCCGTGAACTTCCACGTATGTGCTATTGCCGTCGGGGCCCGGGCCTTTCGCACGCCCCGCAAAAAAGTTCCCGCAACGCATGAATCGCGCGGCAAACTCGTTGGCCGGCCGGCGCAAAAGTTCAGCGAGCGTTCCAACTTGCTCAATTTTGCCGTTATGAAATATGCCGCCGCGGTTGGCAACAGAAAAAGCTTCCTCCAGGTTGTGGCTGACATGGATTGTGGTTACACCCAGCTTTTCCTGCAAACGACGCAATCCCATGCACACGGAATCACGCGTGTTCTCGTCCAGCGCGCTAACCGGTTCGTCGAGCAACAATATACTGGGCTCGATAACCAAAGCGCGCGCCAGCGCTGTGCGTTGTTTTTCCCCTCCGCTTAATGACCCAACACGCCGCTCCAAGAGATGCCCGATGCCAAGCAGCGCGGCTTTTTGTTCAATTTTGTCGGCCACTGCATGTCGCGAGAGTCGCCGTCCGTGCAGTCCGAAAGCAATGTTCTGGCCGACAGACAGCCGCGGAAAGAGTGCGTAATCTTGTGGAACATAGCCGATCCCCCGTTGGCGGGGCTCCAGTTCGGTAACGTCCCTGCCGGCAATAAATACATGACCGGATCGCGGACGGTTCAGACCGCAAAGGCATTCCAAAAAAACAGTTTTGCCCGATCCCGGAGGTCCGAGAAGAACGAAGTATTCTCCTTGGGCCACATTCAGATCAATCTGGTTGAGCAGAAACTCACCCACGGAAAATGTCAGCGCTTCAGTTCTAATCACAGATTCACCATGGCCTTTCCCCCGACCAGTCGAATGGTCAACAGTGCTATCAGGGCCACGAGAATTAACAACAGCGCCACGGCCAGCGCCACCTCCAGATTGCCCACGGACTGTTCCAAGAAGATGGTGGTGCTCAACACCTCGGTTTTACCGCGAAAGGACCCCACCATAATCATCAGCGGCCCGAAAATCCCAAACGCTCGCGCCCAAGTAAGGATCGCGCCGGCCATGACCCCTCCGGAAGCCATGGGCAGGGCAACACGGAAAAAGCTCCCCCAGTGCGTGCAACCCAACGTTAACGCAACATTTTCCAGGCGCCGGTCCACGTCGTCAAAAGCGCTTTTAATGGAACGAATTGCAAAGCTGGCGGAAACCACAAATTGGCAAAGCACTATCCCCTTGGGCTGAAAAAGAAATTCAACCCCCATGTCTTCCTGAATCCAACGGCCCACCCCGGTTTCAGAAAAGAAAACCAGCAGCGTTAATCCCGCCACCAGTGGCGGAAATACGATTGGAATATCCACTATGGTATCAGCCAGCATGTGTCCGGGAAAACGGTAGCGGCTGAGCGCATACCCCATAGGCACTGCAAAAACCAGCGCGATGGCTACGGCCGTAATGCTCGTTGTAAGACTTAACCGCAATGCATCACGGATAAAATGGGAAGTCATCACTTTGAGCACAGCCGCTTTATCAATATACAACGCATCGGCCATAATCAGGAAAAAAGCCAATGCAACGAAAAGCATCAGGGGGAAAAAAGTGGCTGCTGAAAACAATCGGCTGGACCAGCCTCGAATGCCATTACCGATCCCAAGCACAGCGAAAACAAAATAACACGGTAAAGACACCCACATGACGACCGCCCAAAAGCTTGTCATCGCCTGCCATCCGGCAACATTGGCCATCACGCTGAGGCAGGCCGAAGCGATAAGCAAAGCCAAGGAGATATAGGCACCTGCTTTGAACAGCAGCTCCTTGCGGTCGGCAGCCTGCCCGCTGTCTGCGGTTGTCTGATGCGCCTTGCCTTGCGTCATTCCGGTGGATCCACCCGATAATGGTGTTTGCGGAAAATAGTACGCCCGCGTTCAGATCGAAGAAAATCCACAAAAACCTCAGCCAGGTCACGGTTACGAGTGAACGCGAGCACTCCGGCATCCACAGTGGAAACAACATTCTGATCGCCAGGAATAGTGACTTGGTCGCCATATTTGGCATAGCAATGCGCCACCGCGTCCCAGACGATGACGGCATCAAGACTCTTGGCTTGAATTTGCAGACAGAGCTCGTTGACTGTCGCAGACTGGAATTTGAGATTGGTTTCAATGGCGCTCCAGGCAATGCCATTTTTTTCAAAAATTCGTCGCGACTTGCGCCCGATAGGAATATATTGGGCATCGCCGAGCCCAAGTTTTATTCCGGGCCGCGTCAGATCTTTAAGACCGCTGATCTCTTGGGGGTTTCCTTTTTGCACCAGAATCGTCGGCACAAAATAAGCAACCGATTTCTGCGAAAGAATCAACCCTTTTGCCGCAGCCAGATCCACATATTCTTTATCACCCGGCACATAGATATCACCCCTCTTGCTGAGTTTGGCTTTGGAAATCAGGACTTCAGCCCCGGCATAGTCCGTGAGAACCTTTACCCCGTTTTCCTTGCCAAATGTATCGGCAAGCTCCGCCACAGGAACACGCAGGCCCGCGCCGGCGAAGATCAAAAATTCCTGAGCGCCGCTGGACTGGTCCGCTTTCGATTTTTGGCCACTGCAACCGGATGCCATGACGGCAATACAGGATACTAACACAGCCGCAAGATATCCTAGTGAGGCTCTTGCAACAACCTTGCGGACGCGACGGAGCGCGTCCCTCCAGTGCCAAAACCGGTCCGTTAGCGCGACTGCTGGAGGGCCATGCTTCGTCGTGGCCGTCTTCAGCGGAGTTTTTGCAAGAGCTGCGAGTTTCATTAAAACTGTTCTCCTTAATCTATGCGTTATTTTATAAAGCCATGTTCGGCAAAAATGCCGGGGCCGTTTCGTTCAGTAAATTCCATGAATCTCTTAACCAAGTCAGGCCGCCGTGAGTAGTTCAGACCAATCACGCTCACCTTGATTTCGGAGTCGTACTCATAGGGCGTCCGCACCACGTCAAGATGCTCCCTGAATGTATGCGCCACGCCGTTCCACATGATGACAGCATCGACCGTCCGCGTTTTCATCAAGTTCCCCAGGTTGCTGTGTCCCTTGGTAAGGCGGTTGCCAACGTTTTTCATAACCGCTTCCTTGATCTTTTTTTTCTCAAGCAGATCGGCAACCAAGGCACCGCAAGTAGCATACCGAGGATCACTGAGCGCCAGCTTGAGACCGTCTTGGGCCAAATCGTCAATGCTTGTGATGGATTTCGGATTACCTTTCCATACGGCTAGCACGGGAGCGACAAACCCTACATAAACATGGTTGCTATAGGAACCGGCTTGCTTGGCATAGTCCAAGTAAGGGTCATGCGTGATAAAGATATCGCCCCTTTGTTTGGCCTTGACATGCGGCAGAAGATCCTCGCTGCCGCCTGTGCTAAAAGTCGCGCTGATACCAGTGTGCTTCTTAAATTCAGCGATGAGTTGTTCGGTTGGCTGAATAAAGGAATTGCCGGCGAGAATCACCAATTCCTCGCCACGGCTATCGGAAGATTTCGTTTGTTCCGCGCTTGATTCTTTTTTTGCGCGGCAACCAAACAGAAGCAGCGCGCTTGCCGCAACAACCATCAACATGCGAGTGCTCAAAGACATGGCATATCTCCTTCGAGTTAATGTTCCGGATCCATAACGACACACGTTTTGCTTTAGATTGACGCAGCAAACTCCCGCCCAATCTAAGGGTTAATTTTATGGGCGCGTTTGACGGTGTTCAGATAGTTGATAATACCCTCGGCCAGCGCCCGGGCAATCCGCCGTTGATAGTTCGGATCCAGCAACAGCTCTCTTTCTTTGCGATTGGAAATAAATCCGCATTCGACCAATGCCGCCGGGCAGGGCGCGTTCTTGATCACTAAAAACCGGGATCGGCGCACCCCGCGATCTGCGGCCTGCGTGTATTTCAACAGACTTTTTTGCAGGGTGTAGCCCAGCACCATGTTGGCGCCATCGTGCCGGTTACCAGAATAGGCAACGCGGTCCTGATCGGCCAGCGTGGCACTGGCGGTAATGGGACAGCCCGCCGGTGGCAAAATGTAGGTTTCGATCCCGGACGACCCGGTATTCGCAGCGGCATTTAAATGGATGCTGATGAACACATCCGCGCACGCCAGCGTCGCATACCGGCAACGTTCAGCAAGTGCCATACCGTGATCCTGCCGGCGTGTCAGGCGCACGTCAATGTTATAATGCCGCAAGATGTCACGGACGGCATTGGCCACCAGCAGCGTTATTTGTTTTTCCTGCACTCCATGCTGCATATCGGTCGCGCCCTTGTCGGCGCCGCCATGCCCAGGATCCAGCACAACCACGCGGTAACCTTCCTTTTTAACGGCAGCAGACGGATTCAGCAACGGCACCAACATCTTATCAACGTCACTTTTAAGCATCGTCCAACGTCCCCAGTGACGGGCCGGCGGCCCGCTGAGCCAAAAAGTAACCCGGTTAAACGAAGCCCGGCGGCTGTCGCAGGCCATTTCCAGCGAGTTGAACCGAGTTCGCAAAATAATTTGTTTATCCTGCATGTCATACGACATAAATCCGTATTGCTCGGCGACTTTGGTAACGGCCACAATCGGAGCTTCAACCGCACTGTCTGCGGAGCAACCAAGGACAGATCCGCAAACCAGTAAGAGGACAAGTACCTTCATGAAAATGTTTTCTCTGCCAAACCTTCCAAAATCTATGCGCATACCTTCTCCCGCACGGCCCGGATGTCAGCGTCAGCTTAAGTTCCGGGCATTTCCGTCACGGAAGCCTGGCCCTGACTTCAGACTTCCGTGACAGCACGACCAATTCATATTGGCGCTCTTTCATGGGTGCATCCTTAACAGGGCGATCGTCATAACCCCCGCCCCGATAAGAAGCAGTTCAACAAACATGGCCACGATTCCCTTCCGGCCCCGCCTTCCCGGAATGAGGTCCGCCAGCGCGATATAAAGGAAGCTGGCGGCCGACACGCATAAAACATAGGGCGCTATGGACTGCAAGGCCCTAATCCCGAAATAACCGATCACGGCCCCCGCCAGTGTTGTTGAGGCCGAAAGCGCATTGAACAAAAATGCTTTCCGGCGGCTGTATCCGCTGTTGAGCAGAACAGCAAAATCACCGGCCTCCTGAGGTATCTCGTGCGCGATAACCGCCAGGGATGCCGTCACTCCCACGGACACCGAAGCGATGAAAGCGGATGCAATGACCAGTCCGTCCACGAAGTTATGAAAGGCGTCACCGACAAGGATAAGCGTTCCACTGGCGCCGTGAATCGGGCAATCCCGTTTGTGACAATGACGCCACAGCACCAGGCTTTCGAGAATGAAAAAACCGATCAGCCCCGCCAGAACCGCGGCCATGGCGCTCTGTGTCGACAAACCCTCCAAAGCATGCGGCAGCATGCCAAGCAGGGCGGCGCCCAGCAGTGTCCCGATCGCGTAACTGATCAGGTGCGGTAGCAGCCAACGCATCAGTCGCTCCGGCATCATGAGGATGGTTCCGGCAACCGCTATGGCGCCAAAACTGCCGAGCGACGAAAACGCCAGGATATATCCAAAAGTCGTCATGCAGATTGTGCCAGCGAGCTTTTTCTGGTCTTGTTTTGTCGGCCATGCTTGCGGATGAGCTCAACCGTTTTCTTCCGGTTCATCTCGATAGCACCGTGCCGGATAGCCAGGCAGCGCAGCCCCGTCCTGATATCGTAGTGCGGCACACGTTGATTCTGAAACCAGCGCCGCTCCATGCCTATCTTGTCAGCCATGTCGTGCAGCTCCTCGAGCGTATCCGCCATCATGTGGCACATCTTCATGCCCCTGAAAGCGTAGCGTGCGTTGTCAGCGTAGACGGCCATTTTTTACCCCGGAGCGCGGTTCAAAACCTCAGCTAACCTGCAATGCCACTTTGTTTAACGACCAGCGATCCCAAGGGCGCTCCGATATCGACGGCGATCAAGGGACATTTGACCGTGAGCAGAAAAAACACATTCTTGTCCGCGTTAGACAAGGTTTCATAGTTGCCCTGTCCTTTGGCAATGATCAGGTCGGCAGCGCTATAAAAATCTTGAAATTCCTCCGAGCATTCCTCCAGCACCGTGCCGGGGGCATCCGAGCCGTTAGATATCACCGGAGCGATTTCCGGAATGCCGGCTGTTTGCGCATCCGCCAGCGTCGCGTCATTGAGAACCGGGGATCCCCGCACCGCCACCGTGACCTTTCCGGCCGGAAGCGCGGCGATCAACAGGCGGTCGAAGACGATTTCGCCGGCATTATCGGCCAGATAAAGAATGCGCTGAGCGGCATTCGCCGCACGAAACAGGGCTTCGACATTGCCGACAAGCACCAGGTCCCAAATCGCATGCAGACGCACGGCCATATCCTCCGGCGCAAGGCGCGTTTTCGATCCGGCATCCAACAGGTTGCCGGCAATGACCAGACGCAGCATGGCCTCGCGCGGATCGGGCTGGCGCCGCACGGCGTGCATCAAGGCGGGCAACAGGCCAAGGGCGATGCGATTCATACGCTCTTTGAGCAGATGGTAGGGATCGGACTGGCCTGTTTCCTCACGGACCCGACGTTGAATACGTTGTGAAATCGAAACCGGCACGACCGACCAGTCGGCTTCGGCAATGTCGCGCAGCAGGCAGCGTAGCAAGCGTTCCTTACGCGGACCGTCTCCGGCCGACATCTCAACCGCCTCCGCCGCCTGGCGGACAAAGCACGGAATACACTCCATTGCCGTATTCATATTTGGTTCAACGCCTGCTCCAGATCGCCGATGAGCGCCTCCGCGGAATCGATGCCGATCGAAAGCCTGACCGTATTCTGCGCAACGCCAAACGTTGTGCGGCGTTCGGACGGCAGATAAAGCATGGTGGTCAGATACGGGATACAGATCAGACTCTCAGTGGCACCCAGACTGACGGCATGCACAATCACCCGCAATGCGGAAATGAAGCGTTTGGCGTCATCCTGCGACCGGCCCACATCGAACGCCATCATCCCTCCACAGCCGTTGCGCATCTGGCGTCGGCCGATGCTGAAACCCGGATCATCGGCCAGCCCCCCATAGTGCAAGCGGCTGATTTTTAACTGTCCGCTCAGCCACTTGGCCACGGCCAGCGCATTGAGATTCATTCTTTCAGCGCGCAGACGAAACGTTTTCAGACCTCGCTCAAGCAGCGAGGCCGAGTAGGCGTCGAGCGTTGAACCGATGGCTTGGCGCGTGAACCAGAGTTTGTCGTAGTCTTCTTTCGATCCGGCGACAGCGCCCGCCATCAGGTCATTGTGTCCGCCGAGCGCCTTCGTCGCGCTATGAATCACGAGATGGGCCCCGAGTTCAAGGGGGTGCTGGTGATAAGGGGTTGCAAAGGTATTGTCCACAACCAGGCGGGCGCCGGAACGGTCAGCAGCGCGACGGGCTGCGGCTATATCAATTATCTTACATAAAGGATTGGTCGGGGTTTCGAGGAAGATCATGGCGGTGTTTGGCTTGACATGCTGCTCCAGGAGAGAGCTTTCATCGGCGTTGATCCACGTGACTTCCACTCCCAACCGTTCCAGAATCAACGAGACCTTAAAATGCGCGCCATAGATATCGTGAAAGAGGATCAGGTGATCGCCCGCCTTCAGATACGTCAAATAAACCAGAGCGCAGGCGGACATGCCGGAGGTGCAGACGACACAATCTTCAGCCCCTTCCAGAGCGGCAATCTGGTCTTCCACGGCACGCACGGTCGGATTATCGTCCCGGTGATAAGTATATCCGTCGATCTCGCCATCCGTTATCTTGCGCAGCACTTCGAAGTCCCGGTATTCGTAGTTCACCGCGTGCACAATCGGCGTAACCATCGGACGATTGCCATAGGGTGTCAGCGGGTCGTTCATGATCTCTCCTCCACACCGGTTCCGTCTTTTACGCTGGCAAGGGCAATTTTCATCCTTCTCCTTCGGGAAAAATCATGGCCTCGGCAAATTCCATTTGGAAATCCAAATCGCGCGACAAATCGATGTGTTGCGTCTGGCGGGCGAGCGCTTCCACGCCTTTACGCGCGGTAACGCTCAAAAGCGCCCATTTGGCACCGCTGAGAGAGGCGTTGCCGATATATACAATCCGTTCGCGATCAATACCCTTGGGCAACAGACCGATGCGTTGCGCATGATTGCGTCGAATGAAATTACCGAAGCCTCCCGCCAGCAAGACGGACCGAATATCGCCAACGCCAACCCCAGCATTTTTTAACAGGATTGAAATACCGGCGCGAATGGCCCCGGCGCCCAACTGAACCTCGCGAATGTCTCGCTGGGTCAGCACAATTGGCTCTTCGGTCTGCCCCCGAGTGCGGCTGGCCACCAGGAATTCCATCGAACCGTCATCGGCCATGCGTACCCGCCGGGCCAACGCCTTGGAAAGCTCGGCCGGCAATTCGGCAGGCGGCAGCAACTGCCCTTCCGGCGTTACAATGCCGTGGTTCAGCAGCTCCGCTATCAAATCGATCAATCCGCTGCCGCAAATCCCACTGGGCGGGGCATTCCCGATGACCCCTATATGCACATCGGTATCCAAAACAACCTTCTCAATAGCGCCACGCGCGGCCCGCATGCCACAGGCGATGCGCGCCCCCTCGAAAGCCGGACCAGCCGCCGCAGATGCGCCCCACAGCCGTCCATTGTGGGCCAGCACAATTTCTCCATTGGTCCCGATGTCCACCAATAGGATAGGCGCTTCGCGCTCAAGAATTTTTGCGGACAACATGCTGGCAGCGGTATCTCCTCCGACAAACCCGCCTACAATCGGAAACACATAGGCCATGCCACAGTGCGCAATCGGTATCCCAAGCCGCCGGGCGGCCAGCTTAAGTCCCCGCGCATGCGCCGGCACAAACGGAACCTCACCCAAAAAGCGCGAATCGATCCCGCAGAGAAATTGCTGCATGGCGGTGTTTCCGGCAAAGGTGACTTCGTAAATCTGCCGGCGTTCCACCGCCGCTTTCCGGCAAAGGGTGTCGATCATGACTGCCAGTTCATGGGTTAAAACACCTTGCATATCTTTCATACATTCGGAGCACGCCATGGAATGGCGAATGCGGGATAAGACGTCATCTCCAAAACGAATTTGCGGATTCATCCGTGACGTAAGCGCTTTTTCCGCGCCCGTGCGCAGGTCCAGCAAAACCCCGACCAGCGTCGTCGTTCCGATATCGAACGCAACGCCATAGGCTTGAGCGGTTGTATCGCCCGCCTCGAAGTCAATCAACCAATTATCCGACAGCACTGCGGTGCCTTTGAAATTACATCCGCGAAGCCTGGCCGAAAGATTCTGTAATAGTTCAATATCAGTTTTAAAGGGACCCACCGCTTGTTCAAGCCGTAAAAGATCCGGAGTTTCGTCATCCAGGGAAGGCATCGGCATTTCCACAAAAAGCTTGCGGATAGCAGGCACGACTTCGATGGTGTCAGCGGTTGATTTTTCAAGGATTTGGTGCTGGTCGGCAAACAGAGAAGATGCCGGGACATGGATCGTGACATCCTGGCGCACGGATGTCCGGCATGCCAGGCGCCAGCCGGCTTGTATCTCCTCGCTGTTGAATACGGCTTGATCAGCCGCAGTCGGAGGACCGGCGCCTTCCATGATCTGCACCCTGCACTTTCCGCAAGTGCCCGCGCCGCCGCAGGGGGCATCAATGACCAGCCCGGCGGGAGCGGCGGCTTCAAGCAGTGAGGCGCCGCCCAGCACGAACACGGTGCGACCCTGTGGTTGAAATATCACTTTAAACTTTTTTTCAGTCATCTTTTGTTCCTCTGTCGCTTGGCAACCTTCTCCGGAACTGCAGGCAGAACGCGATTGCGATTGTCCACATGCACGGTCCGACTCTTGAAATCCCCCATCTCGTCTTCCGTCACGCAGGCATAGGTCAGCACAATCAGCGTATCTCCGACCTGGCCGCTGCGCGCCGCGGCCCCTCGTAGACTGATAGTACCGGACCCGGCCGGCGCCTCTATGACATAAGTGATGATCCGCTGCCCATTGTTAACATTCAAAACGTGGACCTGCTCGCCGGGCAGGATATCCGCCGCCTTCATCAGCCGCAGATCAATCGCAATACTGCCCGCATAGTGCAGTTCAGTGGCCGTAATGACGGCACGGTGTATCTTGCTTTTAAGCATTATGCGTTGCATGTTATTTTTCCTTTGCTATAGCTTACGGTTTTAGTAAATAATCGGCAATGGCGCGATATAGTGTGCTGACAGCCAAGATGGCACAGTGTCGGCCTTCCAGAGGCTCGCATTCCCCGGAGCGAATGATTTCCCCGGCACTGATCGAAAGCGCATCGGTTATTTTCCTGCCCTTTGCCCGGCGCGCCACCGCGCGCCCGCAAGCGCGCGTGTTAGCACACCCTTCGGTATAATATTTCACGTCCGCAATCATATCGTTGCGGACATCAAGGTAAAACTCCATGGTGTCGCCGCACGGCCCGCAAATCGTGCCGACGCCGATGGGATCGTTCATTCGGCCAAAGAAAGAATCTTCCGACGGAACCCGCGTTGTTGCATTCATAAAACCCCTATGCCATAGAACCGGTTTTTTATCCATTGGTCATATTCTTCTAATTCCTTGCGCAGGTCAATCAGCACGGCGAATCGTTTTCCCATGAGCCGGGCAATCAGCTCATCATCCGCCAGCAATGGCCGCTTTGAAATACGTCCTTTCGCAAGCAGTTCATAGGCTTCGTTAATAACCTGAAATTTTTCTGTGCTGCCGTCTTGCGCGTCGGGATGATGCCGTTTTGCCAGGCGGCGATAGGCGCGGTGAATATCAGCGGGGGTTTTACCCAGGGTCAAAAGGACCAGCTTGGCCCGCTCCTCTAAAGTAAAGCCTTTGATATCATTTACATGATCCAACGATAATGCCACTGTTTTCATTTGTTTTGACGTAAAACTTGCTGCACTTCTTTCCAAACATTGCGAATTTCATCCGCAGCGACGCTTGCGCCATAATCTATAACAGTTTGCCCGGCCATTAAAGCGGCATTAACACTTCGATCAAACGGTATCCGGCCGATCACGCACGAATTGTGTTGTGCGGCAATACGAACGATGCGTTCCGTTTGTTCCGCATTGAGATCCGCTTTATTAATGACGATCAGCGCGGGCACCCTGAAATGCGCGGCCAACTGCAAGACCCGCTCCATATCATGCACGCCGGAAACCGTGGGTTCGGTCACTATCAGCGCCAGGTCCGTCCCCGAAACCGAGGCAATGACGGGACATCCCGTGCCCGGCGGCCCGTCGTTCAGTATTTTATCCAAACATAATTCGTCGGCCATGTGAGCGGCGCGGTTCCGAACACACGTTACAAGGCGTCCGGAGTTCTCCTCGGCAATACCCAAACGGGCGTGAATCATGGGGCCGTATTCTGTGGCCGAAACAAACCATTGCCCCGTAACAGACGGTTCGGCCTGAATCGCGTGAATCGGACACACAAGCCGGCAGAACCCGCATCCTTCACAGGCAAAAGAATCAATGCGATAAGTCCGGCTGACAATGTCGTTTTCTTTTCCGTCAAACCGGATGGCATTAAAATGACAGGCAGCGGCGCATGTGCCGCAAGCGTTGCATCGGCCGGCATCAATTTCCGCCTTCCGTCCGCCGATAAACGGATGGGCTTCTCTTACCTTGGGGGTGAGCAGCAGATGCAGGTCCGCCGCATCCACATCATTATCCGCCAATATGCTGTTCCGGGCCAGAACCGCAAAAGAAGCGGTTATGGTAGTCTTGCCCGTGCCTCCTTTGCCGCTGATTATGGTGATTTCCTTATATCCATCAGCAGTGCCGGAAACAAACGGAACGGTTTCGTCGGAACTGACGGCAAATTCCTCAAGCGGCGGCGGCGGCGGAACCTTTGCGCCTTTCAAATCTTTGATATTGTCGTAGATATGCAGCAAATTCTCGGCGAGCTCAAGATGTCGTTCAACCAGGATATGCCCGCCCGAGTAGGTTTCAGCATATTCGCGTTTGAAAGGAATGCGACCAATGATCGGGATATCGGCAGCTTCGGTATATTGACTTATAATCTCATCTTTGCCGTCGGAACGGTTCACAACAATTCCTGTCGGAATACCCATTTCAATCGTCATGGCCGCCGCCAGCTTCAGATCGTTAAGCCCGAACGGCGTGGGCTCGGTTAAAAGAACAGCGACATCAGCGCCTTCCAGCGCCTTCACTACCGGGCATGCCGTTCCCGGGGATGCATCCAGAATATTGACGGCGTTCGGATCTATATGAAGTTTTACGGCATCAACCACACTTGGCGCCAATGCTTCGCCGATATTCAGAATGCCGTAAGCGAAATAGAAAGGCTTGCCTGCCCCAAGTGCTAGTGCTGGATTTGAAGGAGCGCTGATAACTTTCCCAATCGGTGTTAGTCTCTCGCTCAGCGCGTGCTGAGGGCAGACATAGGAACAAACACCGCATGAATGGCACAGCTCATTAAAAATAAGCACCTTGCCTTTTACCACCGCGATCGCATTGTAATTACATTCCTTTGCGCATTTGCCGCAACCGTTGCATTTGCTTACATCCAGCACCGGTTTAAGAACTGTGACAGTCTGGCTCTCAGTAAATTCCGGTTTGACAAAAAGATGGTCGTTCGGCTCCTCAACGTCACAGTCAAAAAGGCGAACTGTTTCACCGCGTTGGGCCAGAACATAAGCCAGGTTCACGGCAAACGTTGTTTTTCCAGTTCCACCCTTTCCGCTGGCAATTACTATTTTCATGCGATATTTCCTTAATTACTGAGTATACCACGGCGGGCTATGCCCGCAACCCCAAGTAGCGCAGGGTTTTCCGCCGCAGGCGGATCCGCCTCGGGCGGAATCCCTGCGATCTTATTTTTTTACAGCGGTGCCGCGTGATCAGGCACTAATTGTTCCAGCCATGCGCCTACCCAGAGTGCGAGTAGTTCAGGCTAAAACGCCATTAACCGGGTTGAGCAGATCATTCTCCTGATCCCGCGCCGGATGATTGTGATTGATCCGTCTGCGGAACAAGCACCAGACACGTCGGTAGTCCAAGCACGCCAAAATTGTCCAGAATTGCCTTCTCCTCCGGATCCTTCGGAGTTTCAGCGTTGAATTTAAGCCTGACATATTTTTTCAAACGTTCTTTTACCACAGGCTGATTAAAGGTCGTCTTTTCCATCGCATGACAACTTTTACACCAGCTTGCCCAAAAATCGATAAACACCGGTTTGTTTTCCTGCCCAGCCTGCGCTAGCGCACTCTCCAGCGACGTATGCCAGCCTTCATCGTCACCCGCCTGCTGGACGACCGCAATATGCCGGTTATCATCTGATCCGCTATCGGTCAGGAGTTTGTATCCCAACATCCCGTAATAGAATGCAAATCCGAGAATGATCGTCCCAAAAGCGTACTTGATATAATTCATCCACTTGCCGGGCTTCGGCAGGAAAGACAGGCCCGCGCCGACACATGGCCAGGGAAGCCCCATTCCTATACCGAGCAAAAACGGCAGGAACAGCCCTGCCGGGTTGCCCTGCGCGTGCAAATTGGCTGCCAGAAGCAGAACAGAGATCAACACGGGGGCCACGCACGCGCCGGCGAGCAAAGCGGCCACCGCCCCCATGGAAAAAGCGAGCAACATATTTTTGCGCTGCGCTTTACCGCTGAAGGATGTTCCTTGGAATCGAGAAAAATCGATCGAAAACACTCCGAACATAGCCAAGGCAAGGCACACGAAGATCGCCGCCATAATCATGTTGAATAAAGGGGACGCATTTAAAGCGCCAAACGTCGAGCCGGCCAGAACGACCATGAGTCCGAGTGCTCCATAGACAATCGCCATGGCGGCGCCATAGATGCCGCCGAATATGAACCCGCGTGTTCTCGATCCGGCGTTGGCGCCGATAATTGCTATATTAATCGGTATCATTGGCAGCACACAGGGAGTAAGGTTCAAGGCCAAGCCGCCCAGCAGTATCAGAAAAACTGCAAGCCATATCCTGTTCTTATGAAACAGCATGCCGAGATGATCGTGGCCAAGTCCATCTCCCCGTTCGGTTATATCCAGAAAGCGCAACATGGATTTTGTGTTCAGATACCCGGTTTCACGCCCGGCAATCGTGAAATGGCCGGCCAGCGCGCGCCAGTTGGCGCCCGGTTGATCGGTTGACGCAATGCCGCCTTCATCGGCCGCGGAAATAACGCGGGCTTCCTGCCCCACGGCAAGCAAAAACGTACGGGTTGCCGGCGGAAAACAAACACCTTCTCCGCATCCCTGGTAGGCAACGGTAATAGTTAGCGGCCCTTGGGTGTTACCCTCCAGCGTATAGTTAAAAGTCGCCTGCTTTTCGTAGACCTCAATTGTTTCACCGCTCAATTCATCGCGTTGCGACTGCGCCGGAGATATGTCTCCGGGCAGCAGTTGAACACCGTCGGACGCCTGTATTTTAATGGACTCCGCATATAGATAAGAACGACCGCTGATCGTAAAAGAAACCGACAGCAGGGTTTTGCCTGCGTCGGATTCATGCAAGGCTGCCGACAACGCAAACGGCTCTGCCGCGGCAAGCGCAAGGCTGACGCCAAGCAAAAAACACATAACAACTGAAAGGTCGCGTTTAAACATAATTTATCTCCAAGCGTTTAGGTTACCGTCACACACAAATGTAAAGCGAGCACACCCGACAAATTGAGGCCAGTGCGCTCGTTGTATTTTTTTATGGTAACTTTGTCTTCTGCCCGAATCGCAAACCCACAAAACCGGCGCCTTTTATGATGCCTTCTTTTGGCCGCCGATACGAGCACGTGTTTCGGCCAGGACCTTCAAACAAACAACTTCTCGCCTGGTCCAGATAAAACCCAGCCTGCTCGGCCAGTTCAATAATCTGCCGTGACGTGTAAAACTTAGCGGTCGTATAGAACGGGTGCCCTTGCGCGCCTTTCCGCACATAGGCTACGCCCCAAGGACTGTCCTTCGGAACCAGCCCCACAACGGCATACCCGTCCTTGCTCAACACCCGGCGACACTCAGCCAATGCCCGGGCGGGATCCTCCAGGAAACAGATCGTCACAACCAAGAGCGTTGCCCCAAACCGACCGCTCTTATAGGGCAGTTTTTCGGCTCGTCCAACCCGAGTTCGAATGCCGCGTTGCGAAGCGTAGCGCAGGACGGCCGCACTCGGATCAACCCCCGCATCAACATCGAGCGCCGCCGCAAATCGTCCCGTCCCAACGCCTACCTCCAGCCAGGGCCGCGGTGCTCCTGCCAGCAAATCCCGCATACAGTCCACCTCGACCCGCAAGAGCGAGCGCCCTTTCTCGCTGTCAAACCAAGCATCATATCGATCGGCCAACCGTTCAAAAGGCATCCATCTTAAGGAGGAATGCTGACTGATTCGTTTGGGCATCATTCCTCACATATCCAGCATCTATTTTCACAGGTCGGCATGTTCAACCTCCCGTTTTTTTACCGCCGTGTAGTACGTTTGGCAATCTTTCACTTGAGCTCGGATAGCGCCGGTTCGTGTGAGTTTCCCCAGGTATTTGGCGACCTCGTTCAAATGCATGCCAAATACATCGCCAATCTGACGCGCCGTGCAGGGCCGACGCCGCAACATCGCCAGGATCGTGGTTTCATTAGCGGCGATGTCCGTCAATTTTCCAGACGGAAATTCCGCGATAATTTTGGCGCACGGACTAAACAAACCGGCCACATCCTCCATTTGCTTGCGCGGAACCGGCGTGGCAAAATCCTCGGCGGGTGGCCGCACCGCCGTGTTCAAATGAATTTCATCCGGGCTGATGGTTCCCGCAATTTTTGCAATCTTTTCCACATCGTGCGGAACGGAATTAATACCCCACAGCAGGAACACCTCTATCCAGAGCTTGCCTCGGAACTCATCGCGAAAGGCGCGGTATCCATCCGCGATCCTGTTGAATTTTAAATCGGGATGCGGACGGTTGATATGTTCGAACGAAACCTGATCCCACGCGCTGAGCGACAGCTTGACGATGTTGGCCTGGCTAGCTGCTGCCCTAACCGCCGGCTGATCGAAGAGCGTGCCGTTGGAAAGCAGAACTGCCGGCAAGGGCGTCCGATCCCGGATAAAGCTCAAAACTTCACCAATACGCGCATGCAGCGTGGGCTCGCCTGAGCCGGCCAGCGTGATATGGTCAGTTTTTCCGCCCCCTTGCACCCAGCGGCTTAATTCAGCTTGCACGTCTTTGACCGGCACATATTCCTCGCGTTCTACATTTTTACGCGTGGTGCGCCCCAACTGACAGAACACGCAATCGAGCGTGCAGGTCTTGAATGGCGTGAGATCGACGCCCAGTGATCGCGCCAAGCGACGCGAAGGCACCGGACCAAAAAGATATTTATATTTTTTATCGTTCACGTGTCATGGCCGCGCCACAAGCGGGACATTTCACCTGGACGCAGGGCACGGCCTGCCGATGCGGCACTGTTTTGCCACAGCTGGGACATACACAGTTTCCACCTGCGCCCAGACCAAAGCCGCCCGCACGGCCTCTTCCGCCGCCGCCCATGCCCCCACCGCCCGCTCCGCGACCGGTGCCCGGCCCGGCGCCCATTGGTCCTGTTCCGTCTCCTCTTGGCATAACCAACCTCCATTTTCTTCTATTGCTTGTTTAGCTTTACCATTTCACCAACGCCGAACCCCAAATCATCCCGCCACCGAATGCCACCATCAAGACCAAATCGCCGGGGTGGATGCGTCCCGCACGGTTAGCCTCATCCAGCGCCAACGGCACGGATGCCGACGAAGTGTTGCCATAGCGCTCTATATTGATAACCACTTTTTCGGGGCTGATCTTGAGTCGTTTTGCTAATCCCTCGATAATGCGCATATTGGCCTGGTGCGGCACCACCAGGGCAATGTCTGTCGGATTCACACCGGCAATCTCAATCACCTTGAGGCAGGCGCGGTTCATTTCTCTAACAGCGACTTTGAAAACTTCCGACCCGCACATGGAAATTTTATCGCTATCGTCCCAGGAAAAGTCCCGCGTATGCGGGTGCTTGGTTCCACCAGTTTTGACCCATAACCATTCACGTAGGCTGCCATCGGACTTCATAAACGTGGCTAGAATCCCCGAGCCGTTGTCCGCCGGTTCCAGCACCACGGCGCCAGCGGCATCGCCGAACAAGACGCAGGTGGTGCGATCGTGCCAGTTGGTTAAAGCCGACAGCTTTTCCGAGCCGACGACCACTACTTTCCTGTATGCGCCGGTTTCAATGAACCCGCGGGCAATAGCTAACCCGGCGACAAAACCGGTGCAGGCGGCCGCCACGTCAAAAGCGACGGCATTAACCAACCCCAATTTTTCCTGGATCAGGCAAGCATTCGACGGCAGGGTGTAGTCGGCGGTAATGGTGGCATCAATGACCAAGTCCACATCCGCGGGAGCGCAGTTTGCCATACTCATGGCATTCCGGACCGCTTCTGCGGCCATATCGGAACAGGTGATCGAGTCATCGGCAATATGGCGCTCGCCGATTCCTGTTCGCTCTCGAATCCATTGATCAGAGGTGTCAACCATCATCGCCAGATCGGCGTTCGACATCCGCCGCGGCGGCGCATATGAACCGGTTCCGGTAATCTTCGCGCTTATTTTGCGGTCCATTATTTTTTGCCCAAACAGTTGCGAGCACACCACGGTTTTTAAATCACAACAACTTAGTCGCGCCACTGTAAACTTCTTCCACTGTCAACGCAACGGCCGCATGCCCGGGGTGTTGGCTCGGATTCCATTTCTTCATGTCTTCATAAATTGCACCATCTCGGTGATAGCTGAGCTTTCCTTTAACTTGAAAAGCTTTGTTATCCTTGGTTATGAACAAAATGGTTCCTTTACTGCCATTCAGAATATTCTTTCGAGTTTTATCGAAAAAGTTGTCGGCTACGACCAATGTGTCATCGGCAAACTTGCTTACACAAGAGGCATAGATGGCATTGGATCCACCAGCCCCATCAACAGTCACCAAAACAATTGGTCCGTTGCGCTTGTCCCAAGCTTGACTGACATCTGGCGATAAATTCGGCATAGTGATTCCCTTTCAATTCTTACTTCTTCAGAATAGTGCTCAGCACTGTTTCCTTCGACAATTTCTTCGTGCAGAAAAACCAGTCATAACAGGTCATGTTCTCTTTATTATCCATGCGTGCCTGGGCCACACCGCAGGACCCGGCCGTCGGGACAATCACATCGTCACCGGGCCGCCAGTCCGCAGGGGTCGCCACCGCAAAAGCGTCCGCCGTCTGCAGGGCCAGAATCACCCGATACAACTCGTCGAAGTTCCGCCCCAAGCTCAGGGGATAGTAAATGATCGTCCGAATCATCCCCTTGGGATCGATCACGAACACCGCTCGTACGGCCTTGGTCGAGCTTTCGCCCGGCTGAATCATCCCGTACTTCTTCGCCACATCCATCGTAATGTCTTCGATCAAGGGAAACTTGATCTCGACATTCTTCATGCCCTTATATTCGATCTTCTCCTTGATGGTTCGCAGCCAGGCGATATGGCTGTACAGGCCGTCGACCGACAGGCCGACCAGCTTGCAGTTCGCCGCGGCAAACTGATCCTCCATTGAGGCAAAGGTCATGAATTCCGACGTGCAAACCGGCGTGAAGTCGGCCGGATGACTGAATAGGATCACCCAGCTGCCTGCGTATTGTTTGGGAAAGTCTATTTCGCCCTGGGTAGTGACGACCTTGAAGGCGGGGGCCTTTTCCCCGATGCGAGGCATTGCGCCGACTTGTGCTTGGCTGTTCTGGTCCATTTCATGCTCCTCTTTGTATGCAATATTAAAATGCTGTCATGCTTAATTTCGTTAACGTTATGTTGAAGCGTCCTATTTCTCCACTTTGCTGGTTTCGATTTCCTCTATCCGTTTATGGAGATCGCCCAGCGCACCTTCGAAGTATTCCGCTTGACTCTTCAGCGCATCCAACTGCTGTTCGCGAGTCGGCGCGGCTATGTAGGGCGACGCTCCGCTCGCCACAGGCCATCCTTCCGCGGCCCGCTGCCGTCCGGTCAGGCCGGTAGCGTAGAACATGTTCCGCCAACCGCGACCCCCGCCGCGTCCGCCACCCCAGAATCCCCGGCCGCGTCCGAACCCCATCCCGGCTCCTTGTCCAGGCATCGGATTCATATATCCAGGCGCTCCGTATCCCGCGCAAAAACCGGCCGCGCGGCCCGTCATCGCTCCCATTCCCATGGGCCCTGTTCCATCTCCTCTTGGCATGTCTACCTCCTTGTTTTTGGTTTTTATTGTTGCGTACACCGGCTTGCCCTGAAGCCCCGCGACCCCTTCAATTGCGGCGGTTTGCATTCATCCATCCGCAATATGTAGAAACCTGCCCCAGTGCCCGTCATTGGGCCTTGCCCCAAAGGACCTGTTCCGTCGCCGCGTGGCATATCAGATTCCTTTCCGCTTCAAGCCCAATGCCCTGCCACGTTAGCCACTGCAGTCTCCTTTAATTCACCGGCCTTGAACTTATGTATGGCGTCAGCCACTGTCATCGGCTCACATAAATACACCTTGATCCCGGCCGCATTAAGCGTCCGGAAGGCATTCGGACCGGCGTTGCCGGTGATGACAGCTTCGGCGCCCAAATTCGCAACTTTTTCTGCCGCCTGGATGCCGGCGCCCTGCGCGGCATTCAAGTTCTGAGCATTATCATGCGCCGTTAACGCATTGGTCTCAGTATCCACTAAAACAAAATACTGCGCACGACCGAAACGCGGGTCCATCTGCGAATCAATAGATTCGCCGCGGGCTGTGACAATAACCTTCATGAATTATTTCCTCCTTTATTGTTTTGACTCAACCGCCGTAGCGGACTTCCGTTGTACAAAACCATCGCCCTGCCCCGCCATTACTGCTTCCAGTTTCCCCGCCAGCTCACGCCCGATGGCGGAACCAATAGTATAAGCCAGCCAAGTCGCTCCGCTCATCAGTAATCCTTGCAAGGTCAAATGACTATCCGCCACCGGACTCCGGGCCTGATCGGACGGCTGGGAAACTCGATTGCGCCCCATACGGAATCCAGTGCCGCGCCGCGCCATCGGCTCCTTGCCTATCGGCCTGGCCTGTCCCAAACTTCGCCGCGCTGTGCTATTTCGTCCGAACATGAGCATTGTCTTTCATATTCTTGTTCTGATTCTACCGGAACGTGCTCGCAAACCTCGCGCGCCGCCCGAGCCACCGAATCTTCCCCGCCGTCCACAGCAACCCGGCATGGCAAACTCCGGATTGCGCAACGTGCCGGCCAGGTAGGCAGCCACAACCTCTTCAACCACGCCGGAAATAAATGGCACAATTTTAATCCCTTTGGCGGCCAGCAGTCCGGCTAGCATCCCCGAGATTGCCCCGCAAATCAGCGTATCCGGGTTCAGTTTCTCCAAGCGGGCGCAGCGTTGCCAACATTCCACGCCATCCAACTGCTCCTCCCGCCTGGCGGTTACCTGGCCATCTTCCACATCCAGAATGAGGAGCTGACGCGCCACATCACAGACCGGCGAAATCCTTCCATTCCAGACTGTCAAAGCCACAAACATTACATTATTCCTTTTTACACATTATATATAAAGCAGGGATCATGCCAACATTGTAATAAAACAAAACACAGATATATAGTGCTTATATATAAGAGTTTAATAATAAAATGACGAAATGATACATTATGAAAAGGAAGCAATACCGCGACCCCACACCGCGCTTACGGTCGCGAAAACGCGCCTCTAGCTCCGACGATGATGAGAACGCCCATCCTTTTCGGGAAGCTGAATGCCGAGAGCTTTAATTTTGCGGAAGAGAGTGCTTTTGTGCAGTCCAAGTTCGCGGGCCGTCATCAGGCGGTTGAAATGATTGCGCCGCAGCGCATCACGAATCGTCTGGGCTTCGACAGCATTAATGGCGGAACTCATGTTTCCGGCAGGCGGCGATCCTGGTGAGCGGCCCGTGAGTTCCCCGGGCAAATGGCGCGCCTCGATCCGGCCTGCTTTGCACAAGACAAAGGCGTGTTCGATGATGTTTTCCAATTCCCGGACGTTGCCGGGATAATCATGCGCCATCAGTAACGCCATGACTTCTGGACTGACGTCGGAAACCGATTTGTCCTGCATCCGATTGAAGCGTTCGACAAAATGTTCAACCAGGATAGGAATATCTTCCTTGCGTTTGCGCAAGGGTGGCAAATCAATCCGCACCACATTGATCCTGTAAAAGAGATCCTGCCGGAAAGTATTTTTTTTAACCAGGGCGGCGAGATCGCGATGTGTAGCCACGATGACGCGCACGTCGGCTTTCAGCGACTGCGTACCACCCAATGGTTCGTAAAGCCGATCTTGTAGAACTCGCAACAAGCGCACTTGCAAGGCCGCGCTGATTTCGCCGATTTCATCCAATAGCAGCGTGCCGCCCTCGGCCATCGCAAAGCGCCCCGGCTTGTCCTTGTTGGCGCCCGTAAAGGCACCGGCTTTATAGCCGAAAAGTTCCGACTCCAGCAAGGATTCGGGCAGAGCGCCGCAGTTGAGCGCTACAAAGGGGCCCTTGCCGCGCGGACTCATGGAGTGAACGGCGCGGGCTACTAATTCCTTCCCGGTTCCCGTCTCGCCCTGGATTAACACCGTGCTCTCGCTGGCGGCGACTTGTGGCATAATCTCAAACAGGCGACGCATGGATCCGCTGCGTGTCACGAAATCGCCGATTTCGAAACGCCCCGCTAGTTCCTTCCGCAACTCCTCGACCAGGCTGAGATCGCGGAATGTTTCCGCGCCGCCGATCACGCTGCCTTGGCCGTCCCGCAGAACAGCGGTGGAGACACTGATCGGGATCCGCCGCCCTCCGGCATTCACGATGAAAACTGATTTCCCTACAATTGCAGAGCCAGTTTCTAAAGTCTTTCTTAGAGCGCAATCCGCTTCGCACATGCTGGCCCGGAACACTTCAGCGCACGGCCGCCCGATGGCTTCCGCACGGGAAATGCCGGTGATTTCCTCGGCCGCACGATTGAATGACGTGATCCGCCAGTTGTGATCAACCGTAAACACGCCCTCCGAAATGCTTTCCAGAATGGATTCTGTTGCGCTGGCCTGTTTCGCGGTAGCGTTTTTTGGTCGTGTGCGCTTCATCTTTTTTTCACAACCTCGCCTTCCAGGCGAAGCGCCTTGCCGTGCATGAGCGCATCCGCCCCTTTTCGCCGGACCTGTTCTATAATGCTTAAAAATGCCGAGCGAGATATTTTAATTCGCTCCGCCGCCTGCTTTTGGTAGAAACCGGTTAAATCGGCGAGCCGCCCGGATTCGAGTTCGCCCAGAGTGAGGATAACTTCCTCCAACAGGCGGAGCCGGATGCCAAGCGGCTTGAGTTGAACGGAGCACGGGGTGACATCAATCTGCCTGGGACAACAGGTCCGCAGCATGAGTACTCCTTAAAAACCGGCTCAAATATGAATATATGTTCACAGTCGGAGCCGCCAGCCCCTCTTGCGCAGGGGCATCCACGGGACACGCTTTCACCGCGGGCATTTGTCGTTCCTGGGACAGAGAACCTGATTTATGTGGAACTCCATGTTTACTTCTCTTTGCATGCCCTCAGAACATTTCTTCCGCCGGCAGCACAAAAGCCTTCATGCCTTCGCCCGGGAACAGGCTCTGGCGGCATGCCTGGAGCGAAGCGACAAGTTCATTTTTCTTCTCATCCGTTACGACCGTGAACAAGAGCACGGATTTCCCGGGCCAGACGTGGGTGTCGAGACGCTTGCCGGTGACACCGGCGCCGATGACTTGGGGCAGTTCCGTAAATGAACGGATGCCGTGCTGCTCCACCATGGCCATCACCTGGTCGCGACGATCTTCCGAGCATATGATCATCAACAGTTTCATTCGGTTACCTCCGCTTTAACTCGCGTCGTCTGTTTGCCATAGATCAGCATGTAGGCTGTCGGAATAACGATCAGGGTAAAGGCGGTGGAAACGAATAGGCCAAAAATGATTGCCCAGGCCAATCCGCTGAAGATCGGGTCGAGTGTAATCGGCCATGTTCCCAGCAAGGCGGCGCCGGCGGTTAGAAATATAGGGCGGAATCGGACCGCGCCGGCCTCGAAGACTGCATCGCTGGCGGACTGGCCGCGCGCCACGGCATTACGAATAAAATCGACCAGGATAATACCGTTGCGAACCACGATCCCGGCTAGGGCGATCATGCCGATCATGGCTGTAGCCGTGAAAAAGACCGGGTTGCCAAAGCCGCCCACGGGCTTGTTCACAAGGATGTTGAGCAACCAGAAACCGGGCATAATACCGATGAGGGTCAAGGGAATGGACATCATGATAACCACGGGCAGGATATAGGATACGGTCTCGTAGACCAGTAAAACATAGATGGCGATAAGGGCCGCCGCGAAGGCTATGCCCAGATCCCGGAAAACGTCCAGCGTGATCTTCCATTCACCCTCGCCCCGCCAGTCGATACTCACACCGGCCGGCAAAGGTTGTTGCTTGAAGTGCGACTGGAGATTGAGCACGGCGTAGGCCGGCCCCCGGCCGGCCATTTCCGCTGTAACATAGACCACGCGTTCCATATTTTTGTGGAAGATAGTCTTGTCATAGGTGGTGTTCTCGAAGTGGCCCAGTTCACCAAGCTGCACCGCATGTCCGCCCCGGCCCTTGACAACGATGTTCTTGAGAAAAGCCACATCGGACCTTTTCTCGCGCGGCAAGCGCAAGACGATAGGCACCTCATTCTGCTGATCGGGCACGTGCACCGTGCCGCCAGCCATACCATTGAGGGTCAGGTAGAGCGTCTGGGCGATATCCTCTGTGGAAATACCGTTTAGCCCGGCTTTGTCGCGGTCCACCTGGAAAAAGAGTTCGCGCTGATCGTCCTCAACGCTGTCATCCACATCCATGACCCCCGGTTCCAACTCGAATTGCGCTTTAACCGTCTGGGCCGCGTCGATCAAGTCCTTATATTTTAGATGAGGTTGTCCGTAGATCTCGGCCACAACCGTCGAGAGCACGGGCGGGCCCGGTGGCGCCTCCACCAGCTTGATGCGCGCGTTTAAGTTTTTACCAATAGCGGCAACGTCGTTGCGAATGCGCAGGATGATGGAGTGACTATCCATCGCACGGCTGTTGCGCGGGAGCAGGTTGACCCGGATGTCGGCCACGTTCGGCCCCTGGCGCAAATAGTAGTGGCGCACCAGCCCGTTGAAATCCATGGGCGAACTAGCGCCCACGATGGAAGTGAAATCGATTACTTCAGGCAGCGTGCGCAGGTAGTCTTCAAGATCACGCACGACGCCGTCGGTCGTTTCCAGCGTGGCCGCATCGGGCAGATCCACGACGATCTGGAACTCGTTCTTGTTGTCAAACGGCAGCATTTTCAAGGGCACACCACCGGTCGGGATCAGCAGGAGCGAGAGGACGAAAAGACCGCCCGTGCCCAGCAGCAAAAGCACGCCGTTGCGGCGGGATTCTACAAAGGGCCGCAGCACCGCGTTATAAACGCGGTAGGTTCGTGTCTGTTTGATATCCACGGGGCCACCCCGGGTGGGATTGACACGTAATATTTTGCTCGACACCCAGGGAGTGATGGTAAAGGAAATCAGCATCGAGGCCAGCATCGCCAGGGGCACATTGAGAGCCATCGGCCGCATGTAAGGGCCCATCATCCCGGTTATGAAAAACATGGGGATGAATGCCACGACCACGGCCAGCGTGGCCAGGATCACCGGCGGCATGACCTCATTCATGGCCATCGCAATAGCCTGGAGGCGCGGATAACGACGCATAGCCAGGTGGCGATAGATGTTTTCCACCGCCACGATGGGATCATCCACCAGCAGCCCCAGGGCAAGGATCAACGCAAATAGCGTAACCCGGTTGATCGTGTAGCCGGCAAGGTAGTTGACCAGCAGGGTCAACGCGTAGGTAATGGGCACGGCCAGGGCCACCACCAGACCAACCCGCCAATTCATAATTATGGCAATCAGCACGATAACTGTCACAACCGCCAACAGCAGGCTTTCAACCAGGCCATTGACTTTTTCGTTAGCAGTCTCTCCGTAGTTGCGGGTGATGCGCAAGCGCATATCATCAGGGATGATGTTGCCGCGCATAGCCTGGAGCGAGTGCTCCACATCGCGGGAAACCCAAACAGCGTTGCTCCCTTTTTTCTTGGCCACGGCAATGGTCACTGCGGGATAGGTGCCGGCATGGCTGATAGTTGTGGCTTGGCGGCCAGTGACAACGGCAGTCTGGGTAATCCCAATCCGGGTATAGGATTGGAGTTCCTCTGGGCCGTCCTCGACCCGCGCCACATCACGGAGATAGACCGGACGGTCCGCATGCGTGCCCACCATCAGATTGCGAACCTCTCTGGCATCCCGTAAAAAAGGTCCGGCCTCAACCCGGATGCTGACATTATCCTGCTCAAAGCTGCCACTTTCCAGCTGGGCATTGGAGATCTTGAGCGCTCCCGCTATTTCCAGCGGGGAAAGTCCGTAGGCTGCGATACGCTCCATGTCGAGATAAACGTGCAGCACACGGCGTTGGCCGCCGTAGAGGGTGATGTTGCCGGTATTGGGGATGTGCTGGAGGCGGGCAACCACCTCCTCGCCCACGCGGTAGAGGGTGTGCTCGTCGTAGCGGTCGCTGTAGAGCGCAACGTTAACAATCGGGACGTCATCGATCTCAATCGGCTTCACAACCCAGCCGGTAATGCCGGGCGTGGTTTTGTCTATGTTCTGAAAAATCTTGTTATAGATTTTAATGAGGCTCTTCTCGCGGTCCTCACCGACCGTGAAACGAACCGTAACAACCGCCATGCCCGGCCGGGAGATGGAATACACGTATTCGACTCCGTCAATCTGGTAGAGCATTCTTTCGAGACGCGACGAGACCAGCCGTTCGACCTCCAGGGCCGTGCCGCCGGGGTACATAACCATCACGTCGGCCAGGGGCACCACTATCTGGGGATCTTCCTCGCGAGGCGTTAACAACAACGCCGCAGCGCCGGCAACCAGCGAAACGATGATCAGCAGAATGGCGAGATTGCCTTTTAAAAAGGCTTCAATGATCCCGCTGACGACCGAGTGCTTGCGTTCGATATCCATGCCTCAGTTCTCCTTGATCGGCTTGACAAGCACCTGATCGCCGGACGCGAGCCCGGAAAGCACTTCCACGTACTCTCCGCGCTGCAGCCCGATTCGTACCGCCCGGCGAACAGCGCGCTTGTCTTTGGCGACCTGCACCAGTTCGATCTGGCCGACCGCATAAACAGCGGCAGCCGGGATCATGAGCGCATTGCGGGCATCATCATCCACCCAGAGCCGACCGAAGGTACCTGGCATTATTTCAGCAGCTGTCCCTTCGATGTGCACCTTGACAAGCTGGGTGCGGCTGAGCGGATCAATTTCACTAACGATCTGTCGCACACGTCCCTGGAAATTAGTGGCCGGGCGGTCCAAGGTGACTTGCACGGTCTGGCCGACAGGAAGTTTTGCGATCAGGCGCACCGGCACGGGCACCTCAATCTGCATATTGGCTGGGTCATAGATGGCCAGGAGCACCTGGCCCGGACTGGCTAGATCGCCTGCCTCCAGACGCCGGTCGCTGACAATCCCATCCATGGGAGCAACGATATGGGCATAACTTAACATAACCTTACTGCGCTCCCACTGGGCGCGGGTAGCGGTGAACATGGATTGCGCGGCCGTGAGCGCCTGCTCGGTGGTGGCCTTGTTATCGAAAAGTTGGCGCGTACGCTTAAGCTCGGTCTCGGCCTGCTTGAACTGGGCCTCAGCCGCCGTGACCTGCTCGCTGATCTCCCGGTCGTCGAGTGTGATTAGTTCCTGTCCCTTTTTAACCGAACTGCCGGCGGAGACAAAAACCTCCTTCACACAGGCTGGTATCCTGGCGCTTATCTTGACTTTGACATCCGAAGCCACCGTGCCGACCACGTCCACGCGGGGCGCGATCGATTCCATCTTGACAGTGTACAGCTCGGAATCCGCAGGCACGGGGATGCCCGGCTGATATTCCAATCGGCCACCCGACGTGCGTGTGCTAAAGACGCCGACGCTCCATAGGATCACCGCCAAAAGAACGACAAAACCCAGTAAGGGCTTCGCGAAACGCCCCCAGGCGTGCCGCGGTTCCGCCTCAGGTCCGGTATTGAATTCTTCATTTTTCATCGCTTCAGCCATGGCTGCCTCCAGTCATTAATCGCTTTCGCAATAGCGCCGGACAAGTTCACCCTTCGCGCGCTCCGTGTTGGAAAGGGCGATCAGGAAATCGTACAGCGCGGCAACGTTGCGCGTACGCGTCCCTGTCAGCCCCACCTGGGCCGTGAGCAACTCGGGCAAATCCGCCGCGCCCTGTTGGTAACGTTGTTGAGTGATTCGCAACGACTCCTCCGCATTCTCAATGCTCTTGCGGGCCACGTCCAGCCGTTCCCAGGCTTCACCAGCCTGAATGGAAGCAGAAGTGAGATCGAACCGAAGATGGCTGGCAGTCTTCTCCACTTCGGCCTCGGCGGCCCGTTGCTGGGCGCTGGCGCCGGAAACTGCCGCGCTGCGGCGAAAGCCATCGAATATTTCCGCCTCGGCTGTCACTCCGACCAGATAGCTGCGTTCAAAATCAACAGACACATCGCTATTCCAATCCATGCTGCCGAAGGCATTCAACGTGGGCCAATACTGACGCCGGGCTTTGCGCAGGGCAGCCTGCTGAACCTGTGCCATCTTGCGGGCGACCTGCAACTCCGGGCGGTTTTGGACGGCAAACAGGTCCTCGCTCTCCGGCGGCTTTGGGCCCGGCTGTGCCACCTTGGCGGACAGGTCGGTTTCCGTCGCCATATCGGTGCCGATGGCGGTGTTGAGCGCGGCCAGCGCGAGTTTGACGCTATTACGGGCTCGGATCCAATCTTCCTTGGCCTGCGCGAGCTGCACTTCGAGGTTCAGCACGTCGGTTTTGATCGTCCCGCCGGCTTTCAAGCGCTCGTTGGCGACGCGCAAGCTTTCCTGGAGAGTCTTGACCGTCTCTGCCTGCACTGCGACAAAGGCCATGGCTTGCAGAACGGAGTAATAGCCACGCGTGACCTGGTGTATTAAATCGTTCTGGAGACCTTGCAGCACCAGGCGGGAAATCTCAGCGCCGCCCCGGGCCATCTCGTTATCCAGCCCACGGCGCCCAAAATCGAAGAGGAGGTACTTGGCACCGAGATTGAGCGCAAGATTGTCCGTATCGGAGGGATTGTTGAAGTCGGATTGCATGGAGGCACTGCGCTGGTTCAGCATCATAATGAAAGCCTGCGGCGGATTATCCGTGCGGGCGTAGGCGGCGGAGGCGCCGAGCATCGGGTAGTAAGCCGATTGCGCCGACTTGATAACGGCGCGCGCCATCTGAACGCGTTCCGTTGCCGCGCGCACATCGGGATTGCCGTGTAACGCAGCCACAACGCATTCATCCATGGTAACGGCCTGAACTCCTGAAAAACAAAAAAGCAGCACGAGTAAAATGGCCGGAGTTATCCGGCAATTGACAGATATCAATGTCATAATGGCTCCCCGTATTGTGTCAACTCGGAACCCGTGCATAGTAGCAACACGTCCGCGTCTTGCCTAGCAATAAGCAGCACAGGCAATTCTATTATGGCCTTTAGACCCCCTGCGACCTTGCGTCGCGGCTGAAGGCCATAATGCGAATTGCTGAGTACAGGGGCAAACCTCGCAATCTCGATAGCAGAGGCGGCAATTCTCGGACGGCCTTGGCGCCTTAGATATCACCTTCCTTCACAACCACAGCCGCTCCCAGCGGAAGGCACTCCGCAACGCCGGAGAACCGACTTCAGTGGGCAGAATCCGGTGAATGCCGACTGGAACAAGTTCAGTCCCACAAAGGCTGTGAAAAAAAAATCAGCCCGGATGAACCCAATGGCCAAGCGCCAGACTCACTAGCACGCAAGTCCCGGCTACCATACGAACATAGCGTTCCGTCGTCATACGCATCCCTTGCATGCGCCACACGGCAAGCAAACCAGCCAGCGCAAACCACGAATCATAACACGACTCCTGAAATTAGGTCCGGCAGCCGCCGGTCAACTTTGACTGTAGCCGACCACGTTGGAGTCGGCCATCCGCCAATCCCCAAGACCGCGCCCAACGTGCGCGGCTACAGAAATCCGGCAACCGCCGGACGGCTGCAAACTTTGAAATCCCTATGCGTTAAATTAGGTCCGGCAGCCGCCGGTCAACTTTGACTGTAGCCGACCACGTTGGAGT
>CAZALU010000019.1:0-41294 GCA_964486075.1 uncultured Verrucomicrobiota bacterium | reverse complement strand
TTTTGATGGTAAGAGCTGAAACGCGCCGCGCTATACGTGACGCATAATATTATGTACGAAGCGAAACCGTGACAACGAAGGCTGAATGGGATAATGTAAAAATATGCCTATCAATGCAGACAAACCGCAGTTGTGGAAAGCCGACGTTGAAAAGTCTATCGACTTTTACAACGATTGGTTTATACGATTTGCGCCAGAGACCTACAGGGCACAGCGACGGGTCACCACGAAGGCTGTGCTCGATGCCTTCGGCAAGACCGCCGATCTGACCCGAATCATTCCGAAAGTCCTCTGTGACGCTCCCGGTCTACTTCCAATCCTGCGAATGGTTACGGCACCTCCCCTCGCACGCGACCGCCTCATGGGCTTGGCCCACGTAAGCAAGTCTCTCATTGACTCACTTGAAGGAAAAGAGAACAAACCGCCAAGGCTGCCTAAGCGAATGCCGGAGAAGGTGCTTCTTGAGAACCTTCAGAAGCTATGCGATGTCTTGGCCGAATTGATTGACGACGACTTGATAACGTGGGTTGCGTCCAAGGAGAAACCAACCAAGCAGGATTTAGCTCGTGCCGCCACCGTGATCGCGGATCGGATGTGTGGCGCGTACTCCGATCCGATTATCCGTAATGCACAGGAGAGACGTCAACTGGCAACACTTGGCCGCTGGCTTCGCAGAAACGGCTATAAAGAGATAAGCACCAAGGAAGGCAAAGACCCTTATGCCATGCCGCTTGGCACGTTCGCCTTCCGCCTATCTCTGCCGGCGGGCGATAGGAAGTCATCGGTCAACATTCCGATTGACTGCGTCGTTAAGCCGCTGAGTGCCGCTACAAAAGACATGCCAATACTCATAGAGGCAAAGTCTGCGGGCGATGCGACCAACACAAATAAGCGCAGAAAAGAAGAGGCCCAGAAGCTGCACCAGTTGAAGAAACGATACGGCAATGACATAACGTTTCTGCTTTACCTGTGCGGGTATTTCGAGCCGGGCTACCTGGGATACGAGGCGGCAGAGGGAATTGATTGGGTTTGGGAACACCGCACACGGGATTTCGCGCCATTCCTTGCGCCTGAAGGTAAAAAAAAAGCCCAAATGGTGAGAGAAAGCGCTGCAACTTACGGCGTCGATAGGAACAAGACGCAAGAAGATAATCGAGCCGATGCTCAATTGGTAGCCGATGCATCTAAGAGCGCGGGGGAGCGTAATCGTCTGGGACAGTTCTCGACGCCCTTCCTTGTTGCATCTCACATGATTGCCCACGCACTGAAAGCATTGCCAAGCGATGCCCCGGTTGCATTTTTGGAACCTGCTCTAGGATCTGGAGTGTTCTACAGTGCGCTTCTGCGGCTGGCGGCTGCGACGCAGATAGCCAGCGCCACAGGCTGCGAAATCGATCCAGTCTATAGCGACATTGCCAAAACTATTTGGTCGTCCTCCGGGTTGCGGGTTCTTGACTGTGATTTCGTTGCGTTCGCATCCGAACCATGCAATGTTGGCAAATTCTCGCTCGTTTGCACAAACCCTCCTTACGTCAGACACCACCACCTTCAAGCCGAGCAGAAGGTAGCCCTTCAGTCTTTGGTGATGCAACGCCTTGGCCTGCAAGTAAGCGGACTATCAGGATTATATGTCTACTTCGTGCTTTTGGCTGACGCTGTCTTAGCCGACGGCGCAGTTGCCTCATGGCTTCTTCCTGCGGAATTCCTCTATGTCAACTACGGCCGGGTTCTTCGGGATTACCTCACATCCCGAGTGACACTGCTTTCGATTCACCATTTCAATCCTGAAGATGTCCAGTTCGATGACGCACTTGTTTCCTCCTGCATTGTTACCTATCGAAAGGCGAAACCATCGAGCACGTCAAGTTGCGCGGTGTCTTACGGTGACTACCTTGAGCCTCATGAGCAGCGGACCATCCCGACTTCGGAACTTCGGGGGTTAAACAAGTGGACGATGTCGCATTTCGACAACAATGGCTCGTCATCCGACGCGCCACGTCTTAAAGATTTGTTTTCGGTGAGACGCGGAATCGCGACCGGCGCAAACGGCTTCTTCATTATTGATAGCGACACCGCAGCCCAGTACGACATTCCAAGCGTCTTCTTGAAGCCCATCCTGCCAAGTCCCCGCTATCTTCGTGAACCGATTATCCGGGCCACCGTCGATGGACTGCCAGATGTGCCTGGCTTTCGCTACTTGCTGGACTGTCATCTTCCCCCAGACGAAGTGCGGCGGCAACACCCCGGTTTGTGGCGATATCTTGAAGAGGGAATGGCAAGGGGTATTCCCGATGGATATCTCTGCGCGCAGAAAGATGTCTGGTACTATCAAGAGAGACGGGAACCGGCTCCCTTTCTGGCCTCGTACATGGGCAGGTCCAACGGTAATAGAGAATGCCCGATCCGGTTCTTCGTGAACCTCTCGGATGCCATTGTCACCAACGTTTTTTTGAATCTGTATCCGACTTCCGAACTCGCAGCCTGCCTAGACGGTGACAGGGAACGTCTGATCGAACTTGGCGTGGCACTTAGCAACGTTCCTGCGGAGTGCATTCTCCATGCCGGTCGCGCCTATGGAGGTGGATTGCATAAGATCGAACCTAAGGAATTGCTTGAGGTGCATTTGGTGTCTGCTCCTGGTTGGGTGGGTGACGCGATGACAAGGCAACTGGTTCTGATATAGGAGGCCCCAACAAGGCAAATCCACGGTACGGCTTACCGCCGCCCGTGATTTGCGACGTTCGAGCAATAGGAGAAGATGATGCGCAAAATGAGTGCGACATCGAGGTGGTTTTTCGTGGAAGAGATTCGTGGGTATCTCGGCCGCCAAGTCGAGGATTTCCCGCTCGATCGGGATTCCGTTGACTAAGAGTGGGCGACAGCGGAAGATCGGCAGGATGGTGACAGGAGGCGGGTGCCTTGTCATGATCGGCGTCGGCATTGCGATTCCGGTTGGCGCGGCAATCATTCTGAAACACCTGTTTGGCTGAAGGAAGGAGGTCCAAAATGAAGTTTGCGACTATGGCAGTGGTGCTGTTGCTGGGAGTCTCCGCGTTTGCGGATGACATCACGACGCTGGACGGTAAGACGTACAAGAACGTGAAGGTCACTACGTCCGACCCGATCAGCATTACGGTATCCCACTCCACAGGGGCAGGCAGGATTCTGTTCGCGGAAATTGACGCCGAACTTCAGAAGAAGTACGGATACGACGCCGCCAAGGCGGCGGCTTACTTGGATGAACTGAAAACCAAACGTGCGGCGCAGGCCGGCAAACAGAGAGCGGACTACGCCACACCTTTTGTGGAAGGAACAAACGCGCCAAGTCAGGACCAACCCGCGCCGCAGACGACCCGAACACCGACGCGGTCAGTCACGACGGAAACCGCCGATCACTCCGGTGAGAAACCGACCGGAGAAACAACGCGTTCCGGTCAGACCATCTACGAAGGTCCGCGAGGCGGTCATTACCACTACAGCGCAAGTGGGAACAAGGTGTATGAACGTAAGAAGAAATAGTCTGTGCCTTGCGATCTTCGTCTTTGCCGTTGCCGTCAACTGTTGGGCTTGGGACTTCATCAAAATCGACCTGCCATCCGGGGCAAGAGAGAGTCTCTGGCGCGACGCACTGGCGAAACTGTGGAACGGCAAGACGGAGGTTGTAGTCGAAGGCGGCAGAATCGACGTCTTGACGGACACCTCGGCAGTCGAAGTTGACTGGCCCCATAAATGGCATGAAGGGTTTGGCCAAGCCCTTCATTATGCCGATGCGACAGGCAAGCAGGGCGTCCTTGCACTGATTTCTTACAGTCAAGGACCAGACAACTTGCAGAAGGAATCGGTCAAGCGGTTCAACATGGTCGAGGAGCAATGTAAGAAGCACGGCATTCGCCTCGTCGTCCTGTTTCCCACCAAGCCAGAGGCGTTCAAACACACAGAGCAGAAAGGCTCGCCCAACCTGGTCGTTATCAACGCCGGCTCGTCCGTGAAGAACGCCTCGACGAGTTTGCCGAACCGCGCGCCGCACCGTTTTCGGTAGGCATTGTGGGTCGTCTCGATGAACAGCTCGACCGCCCGCTCGTTGATCAGGTTCGGGCTCCGGCGGCAGCCGTACAAGCTCTGGGTCGCGAGGGTATGCTCGAAGGCGCGCCGCACATAGAAGGGCGGCGAACGCGCCGGATCGCGGACCAGCGCTTCGGCCTCCACCGCAGGGTCTTTTTCGAGGACCAGTTCTCCGGCGGCGCCGCTGGGGTAGCCCTCCTCGTCGTAAATCCAGACACGCAGTCCCAGCTCCTTGCACAGGTCCAGGCCTTCCAGGAATATCTTTCATTGATCTTCTGAGCGCATGTGGTCGGTGAAACTCACGTTGCACACCACCCCAGGCCGCGGCGCTTCAAGTCCGCTAGGCCGGCCCGCAAGGCCGCGGAGACCGGTTTGTCTTTGTCCAGGAACTTGTCGAACCCGTGGATGATCTGGAGGGGGCGGCAGGTTGCCGGGGGGTTGGACCAGTCTGGAGTGTAGTGTTTCATTGGGATTCGTATTTCGCCGGCGCGGCGTTGATTGCGCGCAGGGCCTGCATGGTTTCCGGGCCGAACTTCGGCCGGCGGTCGTAGAAGTACAGGCCGTTGATTTCCTGCTCGATGTCGTAGAGCTGGGTGTAGCACCAGCCGCAGATTGCGGGGTTATCCAGCAAGACCTGGAGTGTGCGGCGGTAACGCTCGACGAATTCGGCTTCCGATTTCGGGCGATTGCCATAGCCCCACATTCTCCGATCCCAATCCTTATCCTTGTCGGCGGGAGCCCAGCCGATTCCGCCGAATTCGCTGACAAAATAAGGCTGGCTCCCGTCATAGGTGGTATCCGAAGCGAAATTCTTGAACGCCTTGCTCCATTCGCCCCGCAAGAGCGGCGCCATTTGGCCGGCCAATTCGTCCGGCATGTGATAAGCATGGACGTCATACAAATCGGTGCCGACGCCCGGGTAATGCATATAACCGGAGCTGTCGATCGCCAGCCGGCCTGGGTCAATGGTCTTGTTCAACCGGTAAAGATGCTGGTGCAGCCACTGCGCCACCGGCCCTTGCGCCACCGACGTTTCATTCAGGGGGCACCAGCCGATGATGGACGGATGGTTTATGTCCCGCTCCAGGGCCTGCGTCCATTCGTCAATGAAGTTGGCCGCGCTGAGCGGATGGTTGAGATCGCAGCCCCAATTACCGGCCTCGCCCCAGACGAGATAGCCCAGCTTGTCGGCCCAGTAGAGGAAGCGCGGGTCGAAGACCTTTTGGTGCAGGCGCGCGCCATTGAATCCCGCCGCCATGGAAAGCTCGATGTCGCGCCGCAGGGCGTCGCCCGACGGCGCCGTGTAAATGCCATCCGGGTAGAAGCCCTGGTCCAGCACGGTGCGCATATAGAGCGGCTGGTTGTTCAGGTAAATGCGCCGGCCCTCAACGTGGATTTTGCGCAGACCAAAATAACTATGCACGACATCCTGTCCTTTGGATGAGGTTAATTTGAGTTCCAGGTCGTAAAGTTGGGGGTTGCCGGGATACCACAGAACGGGCTCGGGAATATCCAGGCTGAGGGCGACGGGTTGGCCGTGGATACGGGCTTTGGCGGAAGCGAGAATCTTGGCGTCCTGCTTCACGAGGACCTCCACCTCGGCCGGGCGCCGGGCGCCGGCCGCCGTGAGGGTCACCACGGCGCGCGAATTGTCCGGATCGGTGTGGATGTGGAACTTTCCAATGTAGGTGTCCGGTATCGCCTCCAGCCAGACGGTCTGCCAGATGCCGGTGGTGCGGGTATAGGAGCAGGCGCAGGAGCGGAGCTGCTGGCATTGCTTCCCGCCGGGCTGGAGCCCGCCGCGCAGGTCGTCCCGGGCCTCGATTGTCAGCAGGTTCCGGCCCGGCTGCAGGGCCGGGGTGATGTCCGCCTCGATGGGCGTGTAGCCGCCGGCGTGGGCGCCCGCCGGTTGTTCGTTCACGAAGACGCGCGTTCGATAATCGCAAGCGCCGATATGGAGCAGGACACGCTTGCCGGCCCAGCCGGCTGGGATGGTAAACGCGCGCCGATACCAGACCGCCAGCATGAAATCCTTATAGCCGATTCCGGAGAGCGCGCTTTCCATACAAAACGGAACAACGATTTCCCTGTCGAACGTCGCGCCCCGGCCCTGCCAGTTCTGTTCCGCGCCGCTGGCGCCGGGATCCATCTTGAACTGCCAAGCGCCGTTCAGGTTCAGCCATTCCTGGCGGAACCGGTCGGGTCGGGGATGTTCAGGGCGGGGAATAGTCATGGCGCGCTCCTTCCAGGGAACAACATGGTTCTAACTCTTCATTCGTCTTTCATCAGTCCAAACATCCATGCCGATTCTCCGTTTTTTACCCTTGTTCCGTGTCCTTGATTTCGCCCGCAAGGCCGACCACTATGTACTTCAGGGGTATTTTGCGCGAAGCCTTGGCGAGCGCCTGTCGGGCCAACAGGAGCAATCCCCGGCAACAGGGCACTTCCATGATCATAACGGTCAGCGTTTTGATCCCGGCGTCATCGATCAGAGAGCGGATTTTTTCGATGTAGACATCCTGATCCGTATCCAGCTTGGAACACGCGATGGCCAGGGCTTTGCCGCTCAGGTAATCCCGGTGAAAGTCGCCGAGCGCATAGGCAACGCAGTCGGCTGCAAGCAGCACGTCTTTACCCCGGTAGTGTGAGGCCAGGGGTGAAATTAAGTGCAACTGGACCGGCCAGTGATCGAGTTGCGAGGGGCGCTTGCTGCCCGATTCCGCCTTGGCGGAAGGTGTCTTTGAAATTCCGTGCGACAACGTTCCGGGGCACCCGGTTAAAATAGGCAGGCGAGCAGCCGTCTGCCCCGTTTTTTCGTGTCCGGCGAGCGGATTGTTAATGCCCTTATCTTCGAGAAAGGCGACCGCTTGTTTGAAATATTCATCCTGCTGATGCTCCCGGAGATGTTCGAGATGGGCTTTTATCACGTTCTGGCCTTGCTTGGCGATGTTCTCCATGACTTTGCGTTCGTCGTACGGCTGGGCCTCGCGCTCTTCAATGCTAATCGCGCCTTCCGGGCATTCCCCGAGACAGGCGCCTAGCCCGTCGCAGAACAGGTCGCCGACCAGCCTTGCCTTGCCGTCGATTACTTGAATTGCCCCTTCCGGACAGCGCGGGATGCATAGCCCGCACCCGGTACACTTTTCTTCATCGATTGTTATGATCTTTCTTTTCATGCAGCGTTTTCTACCAGATTGTGTTCTTCAATGCTATTTAAAATTCCGTGGAAAGGTGCCGTTGGCCGGCGTCAGGCAGAATGACTGCGGTGGTTTTAGCGGTGAAGTCGTCCAGCTTCAAACTTCCTGATCCGGAAGTCTGAATTTAGCGGTCCAGCCAGTGCACCGGGATCCACTGGCGGACGGAGTTTACCAGGAATATGGAGCTGGCTCGCAAGACATCAGCTTTGGTAAGGATGCGTTCGGCAATCGCGCCCTGGGCTAGCAATTGCCCACGAAAAGTTCCCGCCAGCAAGCCGGATGTCAAGGGGGGCGTCCAGCGGCCGTCCTCCAACTCGAGCACTACGTTGGCGATTGTGCTTTCGGTGATTTCACCCCGTTCGTTCCAGAGCAGGACATCGTCGCAATCCGGCCTTGACGCCAGGGCCTGCTGATACATGGAGCGGCAGGTGGTTTTGTGATAAAGAAAAACATTGCGCGTATCGACCGGTTGATCCGCAAAGCCGACCTTGAGCGTTGCCGGAGGCGGCAAGGCATCCGTTTGGATCGTGAAGGAGCCGTCTTTTCGCAGAAGCAGGCGGACTTTCAGCAGAGCTGATAATTCAGAGGATAACCCACCCCCGGCCCCTCCAGGGCGGGGAGCCTGATCCCGTTCCTCTCCTCCGGCGGGGGTAGGGGTGGGTAACTTTTGAAGAGGAGGGTAATTGTGTCTGCCCGTCTCGGAATCGGAGATCATGGCCGCGAGCAGCGCTTTTTCAAGCGCCGTCCGATCGCACGCGAGTCCAAAATATCTAGCGCTGGCCGCCAGGCGCTCCAGATGTTCCGGGAGCAGAAAATACTCGCCGTCGCAGCTTAGGGTTTCGATCAATTCGAATTCCGGCGTCTGGCGTGTGAGCAGGGCGGCTTTGTCCAGACATTCCCTGTATTCATCCTCGGCGGACGACCCATACGTGATGCCGCTGCCCACATCATAGCGAGCCTGCCCGCTCTGAGTGTCAATAACGACCGTGCGGATAGCCACATTGAACTCGGCTTGGCCGTCGGGCGTCCACCAGCCGATGGTTCCGCAATAAATGCCCCGCGGACCAGTTTCCAGTTCGCGGATGATTTCCATGGTCCTGATTTTCGGGGCGCCGGTCACGGAGCCGGAAGGGAACAAGGCCCGCATAATTTCCGGAAGCGTGGCGCGGGTTCGGGAACGAACGGTGGACGTCAGCTGCCAGACCGTGGGGTAGGCTTCGACGTTGTACAGGGAATGGACGCGTACCGAATCCGGCTCGCTGATGCGGGCCATGTCGTTGCGCAGGAGATCGACGATCATGACGTTTTCGGCGCGATCTTTCTCGCTGGCGGCCAGCGCTCGCGCCAGGGATTGGTCCTCATCCGGCCAGTGCCCTCGCGGGCGCGTGCCTTTCATGGGCCGGGTTTCGAGCGTATTGCCCTGCAGACTAAAAAACAGTTCCGGGGAAGCAGACAACAGGCGAAAACGCCCCAGGTCAATGTCGGCGCAATAGTCAGCCTGTTGGGCGGCGCATAGGCGATCGAACCAGGCTCGGGCATCGCCCCGGAACGTGGCCTGTAAAGGAAAAGTGTAGTTGACCTGGTATGTGTCGCCGGCCTCAATCAGCTCGCGGATGCGCCGGATGTTTTCACGATAGGCGGCGGCGGATAAGAGGGGGGTCCACGTTCCGACATCGAATGCTCCGGCGGGCCGCTCGGGTTCTGCAGCGTTCCGCTCCATCGCTCGATACAAGCCGAACCACAGCAGGGGCAGCGGCCCGGGTGCCTGGGTGCGCATGGCCGGATCGAACGCCGGGCCCGCTTCATAGGTTAAAAACCCGGCGGCATGGCAGCCCCGGGCCACCCCGTCCGCCACGCGCTCCAAGCAGGGGATCACCTCGCTGATCGTGGCGGTGGCGATCACTTCAACGGGTGAAGCAAAAATACGTTCCTGGGAACGCGACACAAATCTAATCTGGCCGATGGAATTCAATTCGGTTTCATTTTGCCTCCGGACCGAACATCCGTAATTCCGCGATTGACCAGCAGGCTTTTGGATCCGATCCGGTCAGGGTTATTTTGATATAACGGATTTGCGTGGGCCGGAAGGCGGCGTTGTAAAACTCCCCCTTGACCAGCAACCACGGATGGGATCCCTCCCAGAACAGGTTGCCGGCCATATCCCCCATCTCTAGAACTTTTTGCCATGATTGCCCATTCTTGGACGCTTCCAGCCTGTAACCGCGCGGATAATCTTCGATCCGATCGCCCATGTCGAACCGAATCTTGCTAACAGTTTCCGCGCGGCCCAGGTCCACCTGGAACCACATGCCGGTGGCTTGGGGCTGTCCGCTATGCCAATATGTTGCCCTGGTGCCATCGACCGCCTTTTCGGTCTCATCCGCGTTGCGGCATGCCGTCACCTGCCATCCGGTTCGGGAAATCTCCTTGAGCGGCGCCGGCCCGTACGGCGGCGTGAAATCGTAATAAACGGCGAAGTGCAGTCCTTCCTTTTTGCGATAAGCACCGCCGATTTTTTTCAGATTGGATTCAAAATCATTTGGCAGGCGCAGGGTATCGTGACTGATGTAAGCCACGTTCGTGGCGGCCCGCACCTGGTCGATGAACTTTACTTCACGTCCTGGAAAGCGTTCGTTGTAAGGTTCCGAACAAATAAGTTGTTCCCGCGACTCGAAGGTCATCCGGTATGACAGCCGGTAAGGAGCGTAGGCATAGTGGATAGCCTGTTTCTCCAGGAAGGCAAACAAGGGCGCCGTGTCGGGTAAGCCCAGGTCTTCGCTGACAATGCGGGGATTGTTCCAGGCCCGCACCAGCAGGACGTTGCCCCAGGCCTGGGTTCCGATGACCACGAGTAGTAGAACCGCGAATACCGGGCGGGACCATTGCCGGACCCGCGTCAGCCCGACGGCCAGCAGGATCGGCAGCGCTGAGATCATCGGTAGGATATAGCGCACATCGCTCCAGCCGGCGCAGGCGCTGCGGCAAAACATCCAAGCGGTTATCGCAACCAGCGTCAGCAGGATCCCCGTGCCGTCGGCGCTCTTGATCGACAGGCCCGTCAGCTTCAGCAAGGATCGGCAGCGCGGCGCGATCATCAGCAGCAGCATGCCGATCCAGATCACGGCCAGCAGGAAGGCCAGCCAGCCAGGCAAGCTGACAAAACGCGAATTGTCCCCGTATAGCATCACTTTCAGGCCGACCAGGAAATGGAGGGTGGTGCCCAGCAATTCTCCGGCCAGTTCCAGCGAACGAGCCCAGCTCACGGTGCGTCCGGCATCCGTGAACGTGGCAAAGTTATGGACGGCGTTATACCACAATAAAGGCAGACTTCCGACGCAGAATGCGAATACGCCGATCCAGAACTCGCCCCGCAGGAAGACAAATTTATCCCTTAAAAACAGGAACAGGAGCGCCGCCCCGATATAGCTGAGAACCAGGATATGCAGCCAGAAAGCATATCCCAGGATCAGCCCCAGCAGGACAAATTTCCACCATGGCCTTTTTTTTGGCGCGCCGAAAACAAGGTCCACCGTGACCAGCAGGGCCAGGCTGCCCAGGGTGACGAGTGCCAGGTGATTATCCGGCGGGATCAAAGCCCCGCACATCGCCAGGTAGGGCGCCGGGATGGCCAGTATTGCCAGGGTGACAATGCCGACGGTCGGTCCGTACAGCTTGCGGGCCAGCAGGTAAGACACCCAATAGAAAGCCAGCCCGAAAAATAGCGGGTAGAGGCGCGCGGTGACAATATTGAAGCCGAAGATCGGAATCAAGGCGGCGCCAATGAAGGACTCCTGGGTGCCCATGTAGGTTTGGCCCCAGTACACCACCGGGAATTCGCCATTGAGAATATGCCAGGCCATCAAGGCCGGGCAGGCTTCGTCCGACGATGGCGGCAGATGCTGGAGCGCGAACAGGAACAGCGCCAAGCGGAAGCAAATCGCGATCACCAGGAGTGTGATCATCGGTTTGGGTAAAAATGCCTTCATGGTGTTATTCGTTTGTTCCCGGGGTCATCGCACAACAGCGCCCACATCATAAGTCAATTCGGCCCTGCCTTTCAATTCAATTCAGAACTGTCCGGGATAATCTTATAACGCAGGGAAAACAATATGGCGCGCAAGCAGTCCATGGCGGAAAATTCGTATACGTTAAATTTATCTGATAGGCAGTTGTTATTTGTAGAGCGGGCACGCCCCGCCGTTTCGGCGGGATTGCCCGCCGACCCACAATTCAGAATAAGGTCCGCCCCGCTTGTAGCCCAAAATAAGTCTTGGCTTTGATTTGACTGCGTTGGTTATTTCTGTTTTGGTTAGCGGTTATGAAGTCCGCATCGAAATCTTCTGCATGGCGGGTTATCCTTCGTCTGTGGCGTCTGGCAGCGGCGGGGCTTGCGGGTATATGGCCCCGGCGTTTATTTTATCTTGGCCTGGCGCTCGGGCTGGGCGCTCTGGCGCTGCGCGCGTATATGTTGACAGCCAGCGTGGAGTTTGTGCCGGTCACAGCGGACGAATCGATCACCGTGTTGCAGGCCAAGCGCATTTGCGAGGGCGAACTGCCCTTGCTGGTTCTGGCCCAGCCCTATCAATTCCCGGTGGAGGCCTATTTATCGGCTCCGTTGGTGCATTGGGTTGCCCGCGACACATGGGGCGCCCGCTATGTATCTTTTTTAGAAGGATTTCTCGGCCTGCTGTTGTTGATCCTGCTCGTACGCAAGGCCGGTGCTGCGCGCCAGACATGGCCGGCTCTGTTGTTGATTGTATTTCCATCGGCATACCTGTTGATGATTCAATTTGGCTATTCCCTGCCGCATAACAGCCCGATCTACCTGGCCGCATGGGGCGCCATGCTCTTGACAATCGGCGGCGCCTCTCGTTTTTCCTGGAGTTATTGCTTAAAATTCATCCTGGCCGGATTGTTGTGCGGACTGGCATTCACCAATAACATGGTGGCCCTGGCCCTGATTGTCCCGATTTTGCTCGGGGCGGTTTTCCAGGGTGGCTGGCGCAAAATTGGGTCCAATCTGCTCCTACTGGCGGCGGGCGTGGCCATCGGACTGATTCCGTTTTTTGCGGCGATTTGGTCACAACCCGGAGCGCATGCAGCCGTTGCGGGCACCCGCTCATTCGGCGAAACGCTGTCTTACCTCTGGGAACCGACCGTCAACGTGACTCTTACTCGCGCCCTGGGCGTTACCCCCGCGCTATTCCCGGACTCCGGATATGTGCTGAATGTCATGCCGTGGCTCTTTCCCATTATGCCCTTTGTTTTTATTGGTATCTTGCTGGCGGCGACCGTGCTGCGGGCTGTTGCCTTTGTACGACGGTTGATTCGGGGTCAATTCCCGACTTTAGGGGTGTGGGACGTGTTCGTTGGCGTGGCCTGGCTGAACCTGGTGGTGTTTGCCGCGAGTGTGCGCAGCGTTTCATGTGCCTACCGTTACCTGGCGCCAGCTGCCTGGAGTTTCCCTTTTCTTGTCGGTGCCGTATATTGCTTTTCCGGTAAGCGGGTGCGCGTCGCGCTCGGGACGCTTTGCGTCGGCTTGGCTGCCTTTAATATCATTACGACGGTTAAACTGACTGAAGCCTGGAGCGCTCCCGATTTTGCCGAGCAAAAGGTGGATGCACCGGATTTATATCCGGCTATAGAGTATTTACACCAGCAGGGCATCGACCTTTGTGTGGCATCGCACTGGCAGGCCTACCGCCTCAATTTCTATACCGATGAAACGATTCTCTGTAGTCAGCCGCTCAACGAACGTTTCCGCGATTGGCCCATACCTTACAAACAACAAGTTGATGCCGGCACCAATGTGGCTTATGTGCTTTCCGAATTCAGCAGCCAGGACGTTAATCCGTCCCGTTTCGAGGCGGACCTGGCCCAGATGCGAATCATGGCCCACAAGGCGGTGCTGGGCCAATTCAGCATTTACTCCGGATTTTCCCCGGCAAGTGAATTGATGCAAGAAGCCTGCCTGCCTCCCGACCGCCTGGAAGTGCGCACCAGCCATAATCCGGATGCAGCGCGCCGCTTGCTGGAAGATTGCGCCACTCCTTGGGCAACCCGTCGTTTACAGGAGCAAGGCATGTGGATCGAGGTCGACTTGAAGGAGCCTCGCTGGTTGAGCCGAATTGTTCTTTTTTATGATGATTACTATGCCGACCGCGCGCCGTTGATGGATATCTGTCTCAGGATTGAGGGCAAATGGCGGGTGGCCGGAAAAAATATTTCGGGGGATCTCGACCCGTTTGAATTTGTGAACGGACACCCTGTTTACCAACGTTATGTTCAAACCATCCGTGGCGTTGATTATTATTTGGCGGACGGCGTCCGTCTGGAAATAGTCGAAGCTAACCCAACTCGCCTATGGAGTTTGGCAAAAATCGAGCTTTATGCCGTTGATCAGGATGTGAGCCGGCCCGGACCGTCGGCCGGCGCCGATTGAGCATTACCGAACGACTGTGCCAGGTCCGCTATTTTTCCCAGACTCGGATGGATTTTGGCATAACAGTGCCAGAGCCGCCGTAATGGATCCTGAATTCCAAGAACGCGCAATCGTTGGTGAAAAAATCCAAGCTATGAATTGCATAAGATTGTGAGCCATATAACTTCTTTTCCATCAGGACCCGGTCGCCCTTGGCCTCCAGCATATCCAACGTAATCGGTTTGTCCGGGGCCACATTCGAATACGCGATTTCATACTCGGCCGTGAACCGGCCGGGGCAGACCCAGACATAGTTCCGGCAAACTATCCAGTGGGCGGCGTCCCGTCCCTCTCGGGCCACGCGAAGACCGGGTGTGCCGTTGCCCTGAAGTTCAATTTGGCCCGTATAGCCATGGCATTGCGTGGCGAGGCGCATGGTTTCCAGACGACGATTGCGGTCAAAAGGGAACAGGCTGTCTTCGGCGCCTTTACGTAGGACATAGGGACTGTGTTCAGGAAAACATTTAGCTACGGTCAGGTTAACCTCATCGCCCATATCTTGGGCCACCAGCGGCTGGCTGCGGAGTCCGCGCAAGTTTTCGCGATAATCCTGGAAGGTCAATTGCAAGCCGGATAAAAAAACGAGCGCCCCCTTCGGCGCCTGTCGCAGGGTCTGTCTGATTCTAGCATCGTAAGCCAATTTCGACCTGATATCCAATCCCTGACACCACATGAAAACTGTTGCGGACCCGATCAGGGCTATCCCGGCCACTGTACCTAAGCCGCGCCACAGGCGCGGGAGCCAGGCTTGCCACCAGGACAGAACGCGTTGAATGCCCAAGGCGGCGACTAGGATCAGGCAGGGCAAGCTTTCAAAATAGTAGAAGGGCCCGATGAGGTCGATGCTGTCGCTGGGGAAGAACACATAGCCGACCCACAACGTGCCTGCCGCGCTGGCGAGCACCAGACTCCAGGGCCAGGACCAGCCCACGATCAATAAAGCCGCGATCCCGACCAGAGTTCCGTGACAGCCCCAAATCCAGCGATCCAGCAGGCCGAGGCTTTGCCACATATTTTTCACTCCGATAGTCCAGGTGAAGAAACCATAGCCATGATTGCGGTGCATATAGCGCCAACCGAAGCCGAGTGCTTCGTCGGGATTATAGACCAGATAAGGGTTCAGCAAGGCATCCCCGACTGCTAGGTAATTGTAAAGCAAGAGTATAACTACTCCGGCCGATGCGCCAATTCCCATAGTTATCAGCCCGGACCAGGTAATCCAATTCCTCCGCGTCAGTCCATGGGCCAGGGCATGCAGCGCCAGCGGTAGGCAGATCAAGACGGCAGTATAATTACGGATGAGGAATAACAAAGCCCAACTCAAGCCGCATAAGACGGCATAGCGTCGGCGCCGCGTGTTCAGCCAGGCAAGATAAGCCCATAATGCCATCACAAAGAAAAGATGCGCGCTGGTGTGGCTTAGCAAGGTTCCGTGCATGAAAAGGAAATAGGGCGAACAGATCATCAACAGCAGGACGATTCCGGGTCGAATGGATAAGAAGCGGGCGCAACCGGTTAGAAACCATACACTTAAACCGGCTGCCAGAGCGGACATGATCCAAGGGATATTCAGGAATACCCCTGGCAGAAGCCATAAGGCCTGGCCTGGCGAATAACGCGACAGCCATCCTATGCCCGGCTGGAGGATCATCACAAAATGCTCAAAGACTGGATAGATTGGCGGCAATGGACGCTTAATCAGGCCGTCAAGAAAACAATAGGCTTGAAACACATAACTGCCTTCATCCGCTGTTATGTAGCCGTTCAAAAAAACCACATGAGTCATGTAGATGGAAAGCGCGCCGGCCAGAATGGCGCCGAGCAGGCGCAGACGCGCTTCTGCATCGGACCAAACGCGATTAAATACCGGCCAACGCATAATAATATCCTACCTTCAAATACAAACGGAGTAGTTTCCGAAGCGAGAAGATTGGCAGTCTTTTGAGCAGCCAATGTATCGCGCCGTCTAAACTGCGTCAACAGTTTCAGCCGCAGATTCCGGCCTGGTTCAAAAGATGTCCGTCTTGGATCACACTTTAGCCGGACTAGTTCATCACGCGTCCCCACGGGACAAAATGTGTAACCCTTTTGAACCATGCCCGGATTCCAGGGCTAGATGGTCAGGTAATTATCTTCAAAAAATCAAAGAACCCACCCCGTTCCTCTCCCGGGAGGGGATAAGATAGCAAGTCAATTCGTTCCCCTCCTGGGAGGGGACAGGGGTGGGTTGCCGTGGTTTAATGCACAGGAATTTAAAACAGTAGAAGCAGCGCCCTCGCCGCTTTTACGGCAGAACGAACAGCGGCAATGTAACTGCCAAAGCACCACCTTTGGGGTGCCGCGTAAATACACGAAAAACAGGAGATTCATGAATTATTTCTGCGCGGGTTCGAATTGTTCAAATTTTGGGCTTTGCAGAAAAACCATTCTATGTATGCTGTCCCTTTCTTTAACGCGGAAAGTTTGACGACTGATGTTATGAGTAACGAACAAGCCAACTCGATAGAGCAGGCGGTTTGGCCCTGGCGGGACCCTCTCGCTAAGGATAAGGCCGGTCCGGCGGCGCGCCGCTGGCGCGCCGTGATCCAGGCCGGCGTGGTTGCCGGAGTTGCCTCGCTGTTTTTGTTTTATGGTCGGCATTACGGATTCAGCTTGTTCCTCTATGTCCTGAGCGCGATAATCCTGCTCAGCGGTTTGTTCGTTCCTTCAGTCTTTAACCTGTTCGAACAATTCGGGCGCCGACTGGGCATATGGGTCAGCACCGGCATTACCTGGTTGTTATTGGTTCCATTTTTTTATCTTTGTGTTTTACCCGGCCGCCTGATCCTGATCCTTCTGGGCAAGGATCCCATGTGCCGTTGCTGGGAGCGCGGCCGGCAATCCTACTGGGTTGACCGGAAACCGGCGCCGCCTCAATTTTATACGCGCCAATATTAATCCGCAACGATTCGCCACAAAGGCGCCAAGGCGCGAAGAAGATCGAAAATATCGGATTTAAGACTTTAATTATTACCAGCATCCACTTTGTGCCTTCGCGCCTTAGTGGCAGATAAACGGATCAAGCAAATGAACATTCTCGGCATCAGCGCCTATTATCACGACTCGGCGGCAGCCCTGATCCGCGACGGCCAAATTATCGCCGCGGCCCAGGAAGAGCGATTCTCCCGCAAAAAACACGACGCCCGCTTTCCGGTGAACGCCATTCGCTACTGTCTGGCCGAAGGCGGCATCGGTGCAGACGGCCTGGATGCCGTCGCCTTTTACGACAAGCCGATCGTCAAGTTCGCCCGCATCCTGGAAACCTATTTCAGCGTGGCGCCCCGTGGCCTACAGTCGTTCATGATGGCCCTGCCGCTCTGGCTGAAACAGAAGCTCTGGATTCCACTGGACATTGAAGCCGCGCTGGATGCCCAGGGGATCAGGGCTAAGCAACCGTTGTATTTCCCGGAACACCACGAATCCCATGCCGCCAGCGCCTTCTATCCTGCGCCTTTTCAGCAGTCCGCGATTTTAACTCTGGACGGGGTGGGGGAATGGGCCACCAGCACGATCGGAGTCGGTCACGATAATCAGATCGAGATTCTAAAGGAACTCCGGTTTCCGCATTCGCTGGGCCTGCTTTATTCCGCCTTTACTTATTTCACCGGATTCCGGGTCAATTCCGGCGAGTATAAACTGATGGGTCTGGCGCCCTACGGGGAGCCTCGTTATGTCGATAAAATCCGCGATCAGCTTCTCGACCTGAAGGAGGACGGCTCGTTCCGGATGAACTTGGATTATTTCAATTACCTGGATGGTCTGACGATGACCAATGAAAAGTTTAATAAGCTCTTCGACGGTCCGCCGCGCAAGGCGGAGGCGGAACTGACGCGCCGGGAAATGGATATTGCCCGGTCGATCCAGGTCGTCACGGAGGAGATCGTCCTGCGCATGGCCCGGCACGCCCGCAAGCTGACCGGGCTGGATCAACTTTGCCTCGCCGGCGGTGTGGCGCTGAACTGCGTGGCTAACGGACGGCTCCTGCGAGAGGGGATTTTTAAGGATATCTGGATTCAGCCGGCGGCCGGCGATGCCGGTGGCGCCTTGGGCGCCGCCCTGCTGGTCTGGCACAAGGTGCACAACCAGCCGCGCCAGGCTAATTCGCGCCCCGACGCCATGCAAGGCGCCTATCTCGGTCCGGAATTCAAACCGAACGAGATCGGGGAATATCTCGCTGCCAGGGGATACCCGGCTGAACGCATCGACGCTCCGACGCTCCGCGCCGAACGAATCGCGCAGTTAATCGACGAAGGGCAGGTCATCGGTCTCCTGCAAGGCCGTATGGAATTTGGCCCGCGGGCGCTGGGCAACCGATCTATTATTGGCGATGCCCGTTCGTCGAAGATGCAGGCCATCATGAACCTGAAAATCAAATACCGCGAGTCGTTCCGGCCCTTTGCTCCCTCCTGCCTGGAAGAACGCGTACATGATTTCTTCGAGCTGGACTGTCCGTCGCCCTATATGCTCCTGGTGGCGTCGGTCCGAGCCGACCGCTGTCGTGGCGCGACGGAAGCGGAATTGCTTTCCGTGCGTGAGCGAATCAACCAGGCACGCTCCGACGTGCCCGCGATCACCCACGTGGATTATTCAGCCCGGGTGCAGACAGTTTCCCGGGAAACCAATCCGAATTATTATGCGATTATCAAGGCCTTCGAAAAACGGACCGGCTACGGCATCATCATCAATACCTCTTTCAACGTTCGTGGCGAACCGATCGTCTGTACGCCCGAAGACGCCTACCGGTGTTTTATGCGCACGGAGATGGATTGGCTCGTGCTGGGAAATTTTATCTTGGATAAGAGGCTTCAACCGGCCTGGACCGAAAAGAAAAACTGGCGCGAAGACTATGTGTTGGATTAAAGGGAGAAAATAACCCATGCGACATCTTAAATACCTCGGGCGATTGTTGAAAGAATTCCTGGGATTTGCCTGGCACAACAAGGCTTGGTGGATCGTCCCGGTGGTCCTGGTCCTGCTCCTGATGGCCGCGCTGATCTTTCTGGGCCAGACCACGGCTCCGTTTATATACACGTTATTCTAAGTCGTTTTGGAGCTTGGAGTTGTTTGGCTGCGGCAAGCCCACGTTAATGATTTCCGGTTATGAATAATCTTTTTTTGCGCTTAGCGCGTCCTATGCGAACTTGTGTTTCAGCGCTGCTGGTGCTGCTGGATCTGATTTTCCTAGCTGCCCTACTGGCGATTCCAGCCGCCTGGCTCCTGGATCCGATGATCATCCGGCTCGGGCCATTGCATCAAATTATGCACTGGGGCTGGAAGCCGGTCCTGGCGCCACTGGCGATCATCCTGGCGCGCGCGCTGCTCAAGCGCTGGGGCGCTCGTTCGCTGGGGACGGTGCGCGGCCTGTGGGAAGCTGCGACCTTCAAGAAACTAGCGCTGGCCCTGGTCACGACCTATGCTTTGTTCGCCATTGTGGAAACCGTGTTGATCCGGGTTGATTTTAATGCCGACCTGCCGCCGATCATTTTCCAGGGCAAGAATAGCGAGGGCGGCGTCGAGATCCAGGGCACCACACCCGATCCGGAACTGCTCTTTCGCCTGACGCCAGGCACTTTCTTCCAGGGCCGCCTTGTTAATAGTCTGGGTTTCCGGGAGCGTGAGGTCGATCCGCGCAAAAAGCCCGGTACGGTCCGCGTGATTTGCATGGGCGATTCCATCACCGCCCAGGGATTGCCGGGATATTCGCAATACCTGCACGAACGGTTGACCAACGATCCGCCCACTCCGCAACAGTGGGAGGCCTTCAATCTCGGGGTGCATGGCTATACCGCCCTGCAGGGTTTGCGACAATTCCAAAAAATCGGACGATCTCTGACGCCGGATGTGGTCACGCTATATTTTGGCTGGAACGATCATTGGCTGAGCCCCGTGTCCGACCGTCAGCAGATGGGGTTGGAGATGCGCCCTTTCGCCGGCAGGGTCTTCGAGGTCCTGCGCAAAAAGCGTTTTTTCCGGTTTTTTATCTGGGCGCTGAATCCCGTCCAGCACTTGGCCCGGCGTGAACAGGACGCCGGCCGTGTGTTCCGAGTCGGCCCGGAGGAATACCGGTCTGCTTTGCACGCCTTCGTCAAGGAAATCCGCAGCGCCGGCGCCATTCCGGTGCTCATTACGGCGCCCAGCCGATGTTTAATCGATGCTGTTGTCGGCAAGGAGTATGTACGTTCCATCGAAGAGGGCAACCGTACGCATGCCCAATATGTGGCTATTACTCGGGAGGTGGCCCGGGCAGCTAAGGCCGACTTATTGGATCTCGCCCTTGTCTTTGCGGACCCGGAATGCGATGCCTATTTCGCCCACGATGGCATTCACTTCGATGCGTACGACAATGAAGAACGCATGCCAACGGATCCTCCGGCCCAGCCGGGCCTGGCCCGTATTGCCCAGGAAATAGACAAAAAATTGAGAGAAATTGTCCGCAGCCGGGAATGGTCGGAGCCGGATTAACCGAACGGCCGGAAAATAAATCCAGCACCATAAAACCTAACCTAAAAACCATTCAGGCCGGGATATGCTTATGAAATGGATTCCATATATTCTGATTGCCCGGCCGGATCACTGGTTCAAGAATATCTTCATTCTGCCCGGCATTCTGCTGGCTTTATTTTTTAATTCGCAATTGCTGTCCGTATCCATGTTACTGGACGTTTTGATGGGCATGGTTTGTGTTTGCCTGATCGCGTCCAGCAACTACACGCTGAACGAAATTCTCGACGCCGATACCGATCGCCACCATCCGCGGAAGAGTCTGCGACCGATTCCCTCCGGGCAAATCAATATTGCGGCCGCGTACGGACTTTGGGCCGCCTTGGCTGTCGGGGGACTTGGCGGCGCGTTCCTGATCAACCAGGCCTTCGGCTGGTCCGGACTGATCCTGTGGCTGATGGGCGTTTTGTATAACACCCCGCCCATCCGCCTGAAAGACCTGCCTTATGCCGACGTCTTGAGCGAGTCGCTGAATAATCCGATCCGCCTGGCGTTGGGTTGGTATGTCACGGGCCTGGGCTCGGCGCCGCCGCTTTCGATTTTTGTGGCCTATTGGATGTTCGGTGCTTTCCTGATGGCGGCCAAGCGTTTCGCCGAGTTCCGCATGATCGGCGATCGTCAGCGAGCCGCCGATTATCGAAAATCTTTTTTACGTTACACGGAGGCCAGTCTGCTGGAAAGCATCTTCTTTTACGGAACTTTTTTTGCCCTGATGAGCGGATATTTCATCGCCCGTTACCGTTTTGAACTGGTCCTGGCAACACCCCTGGTGGCTTTGGCCATAGCTTATTACCTGCACCTGGCCTATAAGCCTGACAGCGCCGTGCAATATCCGGAGCGGCTCTATCGCGAGAAAAAACTGGTCCTGATCGTCCTGGCCGCGTTCCTGACGTGCGTCATCCTGCTTTTTGTCGATCTGCCTGATTTTGAAAAATTGTTCACGCCCTGGATACTGCCTGCACGGATGCCATAGTAAACATACCCGGCGGCCCGCAGTCGCTTCATCCCGTTCTGGTGAATTCCGCAGCTTTGCGGAGCCGGCATTTGTAAAGAATGTTCTTACACAGACAAGAAATTGAGCGCGAATTTCACGGATAACACTGGTGTCGGGTAACTACTCAAGTATTCAGAATCCAGAATCCAGAAGTCAAAATTGATCCGGAATTTAACAAGGATCCACAGGATTAACAGGATGAATGCTCCGGTTACCGCTGCTGAGCCTGTGCATGCTGTCTATCATTGTGAGCCTGCTGGCAACTTCAAGGTTGTTTAGGCTGTAAGCTTCTACCTCCACTGAGTAGTTACCTTTAAACCAGAGAAGATTATTCTTCCGCAGTGGCCTGCCCGTAGTGCAATCCGTCGGCTGACGGATTCACTGTGGGCAGGTCGTGGCCGTCTTCAGCAGGGGCTTTATAAGAGCCTCGGGCAGCTTGAGGACGCCCCGCCGTTGACCGGCGCAACTCAATCGGCGGAGGGCGTTTCGAGCAAACGCCAGGAGCGCACCGTGACGATCCCGGATCCGCCGTAGTGCACCCGCGGTTCGACCTCCACGGGCTCTTCCGTGACGAAATCAAGCCTGACTATCAGGTTGGATTGGGTCCCGCTGATGGTTTGCATGGCCAGGATGCGTCGACCGTGATGCGTTGCCACGTCCAAGGTAAGCGGCGCATTTGTGGCGCAGGCGGCGCAATCTAGATCGAAGACCGCGCTGAAACTTCCGGTTGATACCCATTGCTCGATGCCGCAGGCCATCCAGTGCGATAGATCGCGACCCTCCCGGGCCACGCGCACCATCTGGGAACTTCCTGCCCGGCATTCGTCTTGCCCGGTGTAGTGGTGGGTTGCCTCGGCCGCGAGCAGGCGTGTCCAGACGGTCGTGCGGATGATCGGAACAAGATTCGTTGTGTCTGGGGATTCCAATATGAAGTTATGCGCGCGGCCGTAGAGATTAAGAATAACCTGGTTATCAGTCGGGTCGCCGCGTACTACGAGGGGATCGCTGGCCAAGCCCCGGGGATTCAAGACGACCGGCGCCATCTGCGCCTGGACATCCTGGGTGATGATGAGGGACTGGGAAGGCGCGCCGCGAATCAGGCGTAGCAATCGTCCGTCGTGGGCCTGGCTTTCGTGGAGAATTTTGCCTTCGCGGATCATGAACACCAGGGAAACAGCGAGCCATAAACAGGCGATGCCGGCTGCGACGATATTTCGCCGCAGCGGCCGGGCGGCAAGCAGCCGCCACAGGCGGGCCATGCCGAGCCCGCTGGCGGCTAGTATAAAAGGCAGGGTTTCAAAATAATAGTAAGGGCCGCAGTTGTTGATGGTGCGGGCGAAGAAAAAAATGTACCCGATCCAGACCGAGACAATAGCCCCGATCAGCAGCAGGCTCCAGCGTCGCGACCAGCCGATGATCGCCAGGACAACGGCCGCGCACAAGGATCCCGTGAAACCGAACAGCCAGCGATTCAAGAGTGTTAACTGCTCCACGAGCAGACCAAGGCCTCTGCTAAAATCGTGTAGTCTTTCATTGGGACCCGCATGACGCAGGCCGAAACCCAATCCCTCGCTGGGGTCGTAATAGAGATAGGTGGCGGTCAGGGGATTGCCCACGGCCAGGGCATTGTAGCCGAGATAGAGCGCGAGGCCGAGAGCGGATGTGGCGATAAATAGCGCGATCCCGATTGCGCCGTTGCGGGATGGCTTACGGGCGAGTTCCCAAAGCGCGTGCAGTCCGAAGGGTATGGCCAGCAACGCGGCCGTAAAAGTGCGGTTCAGAAAAAGAAAACTCCAGCACAGCCCGGCCAGCGCCGCCCACACCGGGCGCTCCGTTTGTTTCCAGAGTACGTAAGTCCACAACATTGCGGCGGCGGCGAGCAGCCCGCTGGTGTGGCTGAGCAGGGTGCCGTAAATAAAGTAGAAATAGGGACACCCGGCCAGCATGAGCAGCATTCCGCCGGCCGGAATGCACAGCAGGGGCGCCAGCGACAACAGCACAAACACGCTCAATGCCGCCGCCAGCGCTGTCATCAAGCGAGGCTGGTTAAGTGCGAGGCCCGGCATCAGCCAGAGCGCATGTCCCGGCGGATAACGGGATAACCAGCCGGCATCGTCATCCAGGATGATCATTTCATGGTTGAAAATGTGGGGTATGAGCGGGACGGGGCGGGTGATGTGGCCGTCGAGAAAGGCGCCGGCTTGGAAGACGTAGGCATTTTCGTCGGTTGTCACCGGCGCGGACTGAAAAACCCAGGCGCCGATGCCGTAGGATATTATTCCGGCCAGGAAGGCCAAACCGATCTTGTGCCAGAGCAATATTGTTCCCGTTTTCATCGTGCTGAACTCGCGTCGCCTTATTAGTTCCTCTCCCTGGGGTAGGGACGGGATTCCCATTTTTGGGCCTAACTTGTTGTCCCGACCGGTATCCTCCAGTTCCGCAGGGGATTCTGGGCGCCGCACTCCGGGCAACGCGTCAGATCGAATTCTGCGCCGCAATGCGGACAGACCGCGCCGGATTCAAAAGTATCGAATAATTTATGGCAGCGGCCGCAACGCCATAGGGCGCCGTTGAGCGGCGCCGCTCCGCAGGCCGGACAGGCAAACCCGGCGCGGCGCGGCATTTTATCCACGCGTGCCAGGGCCAGGGCCTGGCGCAGGCCCTGGCCGCAGTTAAACAGGACAAATGCCGCCAGGATGGCGAACCAGAATGAATGCAGGTGCAGTGCCACTAGGAGCATCAATCCCACTCCCACGAAGCCGATGATCGAGGCCACCAGCAGGCTGCGCGCCCGGCCAAAAAGAAACCACAGCAACGACCTGAGAATCTGGCCGCCGTCGAGCGGATAAATCGGTAGAAGATTGAAGACCAGCAATACAATGTTGATAAGCGAAATTATCCGTAACAGTGCGTGTAAATTAGGCCAGGCATCAGTCAATCCCAGTAGGTCAAATGGTCCCAACGCCAGGAACACCGGGGCGAGAACCACGTTAACGAGCGGACCGGCGGCGATGCTCCAGAGGGTTGCGCCCGGACGCTGAGGCGGGTCTACATAAGCCACCCCGCCCAGCGGCCAGAGCATTATGCGGTTCGCGCGTCCGCCGACTGATCGGCAGGCCAGGGCATGACCGAACTCGTGCAGGAGCACGATTCCGAAAAGCGCCAGGTATTCTAACACGTTCCATTGAAACGCCGTGTATTGCCCCGCGCGCTGAGTGACCATGTAGGCCGCCACCAGAAACCAGGACCAATGTAGGAAGACATCTATCCCGGCAAAGCGAAAGAGGCGGAACGAACCTGAATTATTGGTTTGCATAAGTTAATCGAACATTTACCATAAGCGCGCAAAAATACAAGGTATTCATCCCAAAGACTAGCAATTCGCATTATGGCCTTTAGTCTTTCCTGAACTTGTGTCGCGGGTGCAGAGATTTTGTCAAATTTGATAGCAGAGTAATCTTGCTCTCGAATTTGACAAAACTGGTTGTGTATGGGAGAAAGAGGAGAGATTTCATAGCAGCATCTGTTTAAGCCCCCTGTTTAATGGTTGGAACGTTGCAATTTATCAGTAACCCAACCTGGCACTTATTTGTCCGGTTAGTTCATCTTCGATCATAATACACGCCTCCCGTCTTGCTCCAATGAAAAGTCATTGCTTGCAATCGGCCCGAGTCGTTTTCGTGCCGGGGCAATTTCAAGCAATCTCTTCTCCGTGTTTCCGCGCCTGCTATGTGGTGAATTATTTCCGATCTACCCACAGATTTCGCGGAAGATCCATCTTGTTTTTTATCGTGATTCAGGGATACTCAAAGTGTTCACTTAATGCATAGGCGTTTTCCGCCATTGGCGGATCAGCCTATGGCTGACGAAAAGGTGGGGCGTCCCGATCTCCTGGAATCGGGACCTGCCGAACCGTCCGATCCTGAACGGCTCACCCGGAGGGTTCGCCCTACCTGGGATGAAGTCGCTCCGCTGCGCGTAGCTCGATCGGGGTCTAATTCAGGGTGCCACGTTGTTGGACCAGTGGCGGGAGTAAGCCTGTCTAAAAGAATTATGGACGCTTTACCAATAAACCAGAAGCCGGAGGGTTTGAGATGAAAAAAGAAAAAAAATCGGTATCCGCAACCCATGCATGCATTCCGCGTCTGGAACGGGTCGGGAACCGCGTGCGGTTGTTGGTCGACGGCAAGCCTTTTGTGGCCCTGGGCGGGGAGGTCCAGAATTCAAGCGCATCGGATCTCGACCACATGAAAAACGTGTGGCCACGTCTGAGCGCCATGCATTACAACACAGTGCTGGCAACGGTTTCCTGGGAACTGCTGGAGCCGGCAGAAGGCCGTTACGATTTCAGCCTGGTGCGGGGCTTGCTGGCCGGCGCGCGCGCCCATGGCTTGCGCCTGATCCTGCTCTGGTTCGGCACGTGGAAGAACGCCGAGTCAACCTATACCCCCGCCTGGGTGAAACAGGATTTAAAGCGTTTTCCCCGGGGCCAAGCGGAGCCGGGCCGAAACTCCCGCGCCGTTTCGGCTTTCAGCGAGGCGTGTTGCGCCGCCGATGCGCGCGCGTTTGCCCGCCTCCTGCGTTGGTTGTGTGAACACGATCGCGCACATACGGTCATCATGGTCCAGGTGGAAAACGAACCCGGATTCCTGGGCGCGGCGCGGGATCATGGCGCGCTCGCCGAAAAAGCGTTTACGGCGCCTGTGCCCGCGGTTCTGATGGACAAGCTGGCTGCCCTGGGCATGGCGCTGCACCCGGAGGTGCGCGGCCCTTGGGAAACTGCCGGTCGCCGGATGACCGGGACCTGGAGCGAAGTCTTCGGTGCGGTGGCCGATGAGGTGTTTATGACCTGGCACGTGGCGAGTTATATCGAACGTGTGGCCTCCGCGGGCAAGGCTGAATATCCCCTGCCAATGTTCGTCAACGCCTGGCTGAACTACGGGGAGGCGGGACCGGGAAGCGGCGGAAGAGAGCCCGGCGTTTACCCGAGCGGCGGTCCAGTATCCCGGATGCATGACATCTGGCGGATCGCGGCGCCCAGTATCGCAGCCTTTGCGCCCGATATTTACTCGCCCGCTTTCAAGGCGATCTGCCAGGACTTTGTCCGGAACGGCAATCCTCTGATCATTCCCGAAACCTATGCGCATACGGCAGCGGAAAACGTGTTTTGGGCCGTGGCGGCCCATAATGCGCTGTGTTTTGCGCCGTTTGGCATCGACCGGCCGCATCCTTGGGGCGATTGTTTTCAGAGCGAAGCCCCGGACCTGGCGGCGAGCTATCAATTGTTGAACGGGCTCCTGCCGTTTCTGGCGCCGCATCTCGGAACGGAACGCGTGCGAGGCATCCTGCAAACCGTCGACAAGAGCGAGGTTTTTACGCTGGATGATTTCAACGTCATGATCGAATACGAAGCGCCGCTTAAAGACGGAGTCCGCCCGGGATACGGGCTGATCGCGGCTGTCGGCAACCGCGAGTTTTATATCGCCGGCCGGGGTTTTGCGGTCCGATTCGATCCGCCCGCAGGCGCCTCATCGCAGGTCGACATCCTGTGCGCCGAGGACGGGAGCTTCCAGGGTCTCAAGTGGGTTGCCGGCCGGCGCCTGAATGGCGACGACACGGTCTCGAAACTGATCCATTTAAAATTCGAAACAACGCCTGTCCTGCGCCGGGTCGTGTTGTACACCCATGCCTGACGCAGCAACGCGCGGTATGGCACGACCGGGCGGGACCTTTTTGTAGCCGCGCCGTCCTCTCCGCGTGTTTGGACGGAAAACGCGGCGCGGCGCCGCACCTACATGCAAAGGAGCCCATGTTAAGGCTACAATTAGAATTGCTGGCCTGGCGGGCGGAAGGTTGCCTTTTATTTGAAAAGTTGTATTATGCCTTGGCTTGGGGCATAGGCCGTTCGAAAGTTCTAGCCGCGATCGGCCTGTCCCATCGAAGCGCTTTGGCGAAGGGGGATGGTCGCGGTTCTGGGCAACGAAGACCGCCATCATCGATGTCGGCTACAGTAAGAGTTGCACCCCGATCCGGATCGGGGTGCCTAATTTAATTCGATTTTCAGAAATAGTGCGACCGGCATAATCCGATCGATCACATCTAAAACCAAAAAAAGGAGAAAAATGCATACCACAATCGTTCAAGTCAATGCCATTGAAATTCTGGATTCCCGGGGCAACCCGACGGTGCGGGTGTTTTGCGAACTGGATAACGGGGTGTGCGTTTCGGCCTCGGTCCCCTCCGGCGCATCCACTGGCGAATATGAAGCCGTCGAACTGCGGGACGGCGATAAGAAGCGCTATGGCGGCAAGGGCACTCTTAAGGCCGTGGCCAACGTGAACAAGATCATCGCGCCAAACCTGGTTGGCCTGGATCCGAGCTGCCAGGCGCAGATCGACCGGCTGATGATCGAATTGGATGGCACGCCCAATAAGGGCAAGCTGGGCGCCAACGCGATCCTGGGTGTCTCGATGGCGATCTCCAAGGCGGCTGCCGAGTCCGCCGATCTGCCCCTTTACGCGTACTTGGGTGGTGCCGGCGCGACCCGTTTGCCCGTGCCGATGATGAACATCCTCAACGGCGGCAAGCACGCCGACAACAGCGTGGACTTCCAGGAGTTCATGGTCATGCCGGTCGGCGCTCCTAACTTCGCGGAAGCCCTGCGCTACGGCGCCGAGACTTTCCATGCCCTCAAGAAAATCCTCGCCAAGAAAGGCTATGCCACCAGCGTCGGCGACGAAGGCGGATTCGCGCCGAACCTGAAGAGCAACGATGAAGCCTGCGAGGTTATCGTCGAGGCCATCGCGGCGGCCGGCTATAAGCCCGGCAAGGATGTGGCGATTGCCCTCGATCCCGCCGCCAGTTCGTTCTTCGAACAGGGCAAGTATAACCTGGCCAAGTCCGGCCAAGGTAAAAAAACCAGCGCCGAGATGACCAAATTCTATGCCAAGTGGATTGAAGCATACCCGATCGTATCCATCGAGGATGGCTTGGAGGAGAACGACTGGGACGGGTTCCGCGCGCACACGACTGCGTTGGGCTCAAAGATTCAGGTTGTCGGCGACGATCTGTTTGTGACCAACACCAAGTTCGTTGCGCGGGGCATCAAGGAACAGGCCGCCAATGCCGTGCTGATAAAATTGAACCAGATTGGCACGGTCACGGAAACCATCGAAGCCATCAACTTGTGTCAGACGGCTGGATGGGGATATGTGATTTCACACCGTTCCGGCGAAACCGAAGACGCCTTTATTGCCGATTTTGCCGTCGCCATGGGCGGCGGCCAGATCAAAACCGGTTCGGCCTGCCGCAGCGAACGCATTGTGAAATACAATCGCCTGCTGGAAATCGAAGGCGAGTTGGGCTCGGCTGCCGTGTTCGGCGCGGAAGCCCTCCGCCGCCGCGCCGGCAGATAAGTGATTCGATGTCAGATGTCATGCTCCAGGCGGAACACAGCTTGGCATATTGGTAGACGCGGCGCCCCCGCCGCGTTTACCGCAATGAGGAGCAACGCGATGAAGATCACAATCGGCCGAAGAATAGTTGTTGGCCTGGCCGCGGCGGGTTTGCTCGCGGCTTACCCGACTTGGGCGAACAATCTCAGCCTGACTAACATGGTCCTCAAGCCGCTGGACGACACTCGGGCGCGTGTGCAGTTCGACATCAGCTGGGCGAACTCCTGGCGGCACACGAACATCAACCACGACGCCGCCTGGGTGTTTTTTAAGGTCAAGTCCGAGGGGCGCAGCGACTGGGAGCATGTCACCCTGGAAACCAACGGCTACAGCACCGGCACGGGAACCCCGATCGAGATCGTCCTGCCCGACGATCAGGTGGGCTGTTTCATCCGGCGAGCGGGAGAGGGCTCAGGGACGCTCTCGGTCACGAACGTGAAACTGGCCTGGAACTATGCCTCCAATAGTCTGGTCAAGACCGACCGTGTGCGCCTGCAGGCGTTCGCGGTGGAGATGGTCTATGTGGCGGAAGGAAGTTTTTTCGTTGGAAACGACACGACGAACATTGAAGCCAGTTTTACGGAAGGGAACTATGGGGGCAACACGAACGCGCCGATCCCGTTCCAGATCACGAACGAATCGGCCATCACCCTGGGGACCAATGCCGGTAATCTCTGGGCTATGGGAGGTGTCGGCGTCGCGGGGCTTGTGCCCAACGCCTTTCCTAAAGGTTATGCCGCGTTTTACTGTATGAAATACGAGGTCACGCAAGGGCAATACCGCGATTTTCTCAATACCTTGAACCGCGTCCATCAATGCGCGCACACGGCGACCCAACTGGCCAACTATTTCGCCCTCTCCGCGCAGAGCGATATAAAACAGCGGAACGGGATCCGCTGCCCTTCCTCCGTGCCCCTTCCGCCGGGGCAGGTCATCTTTGGTTGTGACGGGAACACCAATACAATTATGAACGAAACCAATGACGCCATGGACCGAGCCTGCAATTATTTATCATGGGATAAGGGGTGCGCCTTTGCGGACTGGGCGGGGCTGCGGCCAATGACAGAATTGGAATTCGAGAAAGCTTGCCGCGGTCCGCTGGCGGTGGTGTCGGATGAATATGCGTGGGGTAATACGATAATGGAAAGGCAGACCGGCCAGGTGGGCACGGACGGTAGCGGCCGGGAGACAGCCACGCCCACGACCGCGAATTATCATTATTCGGTTTTGTATGGATTTGATCCATTCAAAGGCCCGGTGCGGGTGGGTATCTACGCCACCACAAACAGTGCGCGGCAAATCGCTGGCGCGTCGTACTGGGGGATTATGAATCTTAGCGGAAACGTGACAGAGCCAGTGGTGTGCTTAACGAATGCGCCGGGGCAGGCCTTCACGGGTTTACACGGAGATGGGCGTCTGAACGTATTAACCGGGAAAGCGGATGTGAGCCAGTGGCCTGAGTCCGCAGGTGCCAGTTTTCGCGGCGGGAGTTATGATTCTACGTTCGAAAGCGCCCGTATCGCTTGCCGTCAACAACAGGCTGCCTATGGCCTCAGCCCAACGACTGCCTATGGTTTCCGTTGCGTGCGTACGGCACAGTCCGAGGTGGGTCCTTGAGGGAGAAGAGTTGCAGAAAACAGATCCTTAGAGATCAGCGGTTAGTCGTCAGAGGGCGGCGGGGGCTCTTAAAATAAATGCCGTGCTATGAGCGGCGCTCCCGAAAAGGCGCAAAGACCCTGCCGCTCACAATGCGGCAGATACTGGCGGAAAAATTTCCGTCGATGAAATTCCAAGGGAAAGAGTAATGCCATGAAATACCGTCCGTTAAAACTGGGTGTGAACGTGGATCATGTCGCTACGCTGCGGCAGGCGCGGGGCACGGCCTATCCGGATCCCCTGGAAGCGGCCCGGCTTTGCGTGGCTGCCGGCGCGGCCGGCATCACGATCCATCTGCGGGAAGACCGCCGGCACATTCAGGATCGCGATCTTTGGGCCATGCGCCGTCGACTGAAGACCCGACTCAACCTTGAAATGGCCAATGCGCCGGAAATTGTGGCGATCGCGGTCAAGGCGCGGCCGGCCGAGGTCTGCCTGGTGCCTGAAAATCGCCGCGAGCTGACCACGGAAGGCGGGTTGGACGCGGCCGGCCAAAAAAAAGGCTTGAAGCCATCGCTGGCCCGCCTGGCCGGCGCCGGCATCATGGTCAGCCTGTTTATCGATCCCGACCGCCGCCAGCTGGATGCGGCTGCCGAATTGAAGGCGCCCTGCGTGGAATTGCACACCGGCGCATTCTGTGACGCCCGGGGTCGCGCGGCAACGGCGGAACTGAAACGCCTGATCGATGCCGCCGGTTATGCCCATGCTCTCGGCTTGCAAGTCAACGCTGGACACGGCATCAACCTGGCCAGCATCGGGAGTATTTTGCGAATCCCCTGGCTGGACACCTTGAATATAGGTCACAGCATCGTGGCTCGCGCCGTGCTGGTGGGCATGCAGCCGGCCGTGCGTGAAATGCTGGCCGCCATGCGCGGCTACCGCGGTTATCCCCTATGAAAACGTGCAGCACAGAACAAATGCGGGAACTGGACCGCAAAACCATTGCCGATTGCCGGGTATCCGGCGAAACGCTCATGGATCGGGCCGGTTTTGGCGTGGCACAAGCGGTGGATAATCTCTGCGATCACTACGGCTGGCGCGGCGCCTCCATCCTGCTGATCGCCGGGCGTGGCAATAACGGCGGCGACGCTTTCGTCGCCGCGCTTTATTTGAAGGCACGCGACTATAATATTTCCGTCTGGCTGGCTGGCTCCAGCGGCGATATCCAGGGCGATGCGCGCTCGCAACTGGTCCGTTTGAAGGGCGCGAAAATTAAGCTGGAAGAATTTTCCACCCAGGAAGATTGGGACCATCTGACCGGCGAGTTGCTTCGCGAAAACAACGGCATGGACGCAGTGGTGATCGTGGATGGCGTGCTGGGCACCGGCATTCACGGACCCGCCCACGGGCCCGCGGCCGGCGCCATTCGCTATATCAACGCGATGTCCTGCCGTAGCTTTGTGGTGGCCATCGACGTGCCTTCCGGAATGAATTCCGATACAGGCTTGGCCGAAGGCGATGTCGTGGCGGCCGATTTGACGATCACCATGGGCCTTCCCAAGCGCGGGCTGTTGCAAACCTGCGGGGTGAATCTGGTCGGTCGCCTGGAGGTGGTGGATATCGGCATTCCATCCGCCTTAGTCGATAAAATCGAGCCGGAAGTCGAATTCATTTCGGCTACCGATGTGCGCCCGCTGATTACCCGCCGCGCGCGCGATGCCCATAAAGGCGGGTTCGGGCATGTCCTGATTTTCGGCGGCGCCACCGGATACGCCGGCGCCGTCAGTCTTGCCGCCAGGGCCGCGGTGCGCTCCGGTGCCGGACTGGTGAGCGTGGTCACGCCACGCGGCATTGCGCCGATCGTGGCCGGCGCTGTCTTGGAGGCCATGGTCCATACGGCTCCGGAAACCGAGATCGGTTCCCTTGCCGCTGCGAGCTGGGATGCCTGGCGTGAGCGGCAGACGGATTTCAGCGCCGTACTGGTGGGTCCCGGTATGACCCGGCACCCGGATACGCGCAAGCTGGTCAGCCGGATCCTCGGTGAATCTTCCCTGCCGCTGGTGTTTGATGCCGACGCTTTGAACGCGTTTGAAGGGCGGTTGGACGAGCTTGGCCGGCGCCAGGCGCCGCTGGTCATCACTCCCCATCCGGGAGAAATGGGGCGCCTACTGGGGTGTGCGATTGCGGCGGTGCAGTCGGACCGGTTTACGGCGGCGCGTTCGGCGGCCGCGCGTTCACGGGCCGTGGTGGTGCTCAAGGGCGCGGGCACGCTGGTTGCGGCCGAAGACGAACTCCTGCAAGTTAACCTAACCGGTAATCCTGGGATGGCCACCGGGGGCACCGGTGACGTGCTGGCTGGTTTGCTGGCCGGCCTGCTGGCGCAGGGCCTGGCGCCGTTCGACGCGGCCCGGGTGGCGGTGTTTATCCATGGCCGGGCAGGGGATGATGCTGCGGCTCTTGCGACCGAAGCCAGCCTGACCGCCGGCGATGTGGTCGAATCCCTGCCCTACGCCTTTCAGCAGATTTCTCCACGCTGAGGCTCGATCTTTTTGAGGTTACGTTACATAAAAGGAAAGTTGTTATGCGCAGGCTTATAAATTGGGGCGCGCTGATTGCCGTGACCTGCGCCGGTCTGGCGGTCCTGGTGGCGCTGATCGCCTTTCGCGCCGTGGAACGGCATTGTGAAGTGACCGTCCCGATCCTGATGTACCACCATGTCGGTCCGGTTGAAGATAGCCCCTGGTGGGTTCCGCCCGATATCTTCGAGCGCCAGCTGCAGAGCCTGCGCGAGCAGGGCTATACCTCCATCCTGCCCTCCGATCTGGCCGCGCACTGGCGCTGGGGGAAACCCCTGCCGCTCCGGCCGCTGATCATCACCTTGGATGACGGATACCTCGACAGCCTGGCCGTGGCCGAACCGCTGTTGGCGAAGTATGGTTTTCGCGCTATCGTCTACCTGGTGACGGATTGTGTTGGCGACTGCCCGGAACGACGTAAAGAAATCGAAGGTTCGAACGCCCTGACTTGGACCGAGGTGCGGGCGATGCGCGCGCGCGGCACCATGGCGTTTGGCGGTCATTCACACCTCCACCAAAATCTGGCGGTGACAGAGGACCCTTTTGCGCCGATCCGGGAATGTTACCTGCAGATTAAAAAAAATGCCGGGTTCAAGCCGGACTCCTTTTGTTATCCCTACGGGCAATATAACGGACGGGCGGTGGAGGCAGTCCGCCGCGCCGGATTTACGACTGCCATGGTTTGTGAGGATGCCGTGGCCAGGGTAGGGCCGGGCGTCAATTTGTTGGTTTTACCCCGTGTCTCTGTCATGGGCGGCCGCCACCGCTTTGGTATCGTGCGCGCGCGCGAGAAAGAAGAACCCGGTGAAGTTGTGGCCCGTGTTACCCATCAAGGCATTCCGCTGGAAGTCGCGCCCCGCCTGAAAGGCGTGCCGGGCGCCGGATGGCTTCCAGCCCAAGCGCTCGGGAATGGGGCGGAGGTTGAATGGCGTTGGACGCTGGTGCCGCCTGTGCCGCCTGATGACCAGCTTTCTTTGGAACTCTGGGACCGTCACCGTCTTCTGCCGCTTTTCCCGTGAGGCCTGGTTGGCACCGAAGACATGGAGAAGATAAAATGGGAGGAGCTGCCACAGAGACACGGAGGGGTTGAGTTTTCTATTCTGGATCCGACTCCTGCGGCCCTGCGTCTCTGCGCGAGATAATTCCTTTCCCCTCCGGTCTTCAGATAAGAGAAGATTTTTAACCGCAGAACATATAGAACACAAAAATGCTATTTATTGGGCTCAATTGAGCAAATTTTTTTAATGCCCCATAAGTTCTGCTTGCGAGCTTTTTTTGTTTCGCGTCACTGCAATATCTCGGCCAGGGGGATTATGCCGGTCGGTCGGCCGGCGATGGGGATTACGCCGGGATGCCACTGCACGGCCGACTCGATGCCCAGTGCGATGTTTTCGACAGCGGGCTGCACGCCGAAGCTGTCGTCCAACGCGATGTGCAAGGCCACGCGTTCCCCGCGATGCAGCCTGGGCCGGGCGCTGAGCGCTTCGATCTGGCGCTTACGCCATTTGCCGTGCTGCCGGGTGTTGAGCGAAACGGCCAGCGGCGGCGTTTCGTTTTTCAAAACTTCAAACACGCAGGCGAGCTCCTTGCGCGCCGGATCGAACGCGCAGCCGATCAGTGCCAGGAATTGTCCGCAGGCCAATGGTTGTTGCAGGGTGGCGACCAGGTCTTGCGCTTTGACCCCGGCTGCCGGATTTTTAGCCGCCAACGTGCTCAGGCAGGTATAAGTGGCGGGCGCCAGGGCCAGCACATCTTTAGCTGCATCCGTTAAGCGGGCGGGAGCGCTGTCCTTAATGGCAAGCAATGCCTGGAATTTCAACTGACGGATTTCCAGGACGTCGGGAAAATCGCAGGACGCATCCATCCCGTCCAGCAGGGCGAGCGCTGCCGCAGGTTGGTCGCGACGCAGGGCGTGGACCGCCCGGACGATATTTAAGGAGCGGTCCAGCACGGTCAGAGTCGAGGACAAGGACCAGTGGATTGTCAAGTTTTGGCAATATAATTTTACCGGCGTTTTCGAGCGCACCGTAATACTGAGCGGCATTTCGTTGTCCAAGGAAAAACGAGTCGTAAAATGTTGCCAGCGGGCAGGGGATTCGCCGGGGCGGTATTCCTGCCAGGGTTGTTGCCGATTGATGGTGTATTCGATATTCGTGGGAATTTTTTTAGGCACCGGTTCGGTTTTCACCAACCACTCCCCGCTCAATTCGTATATGCCGCGCGCAAGCCTGATGGGCAGATTCACGCTGTTCTCGATGAACCCGTCTATCGACTGGTTAGGCAACGCGAAATCCAGGCATATGTGTTTCAGGAGACGGCTTCTGGCCAGTGCTTCGTAGTAATAGCCACTGGTCCCGTTGATCTCCACGTCAGCCGGGTCGGCCTTGATGGAGGCTGTGAGCTCTGTGGCGGCTTGGAGCGCCGCCTGTTCCCAGCGGTCGGCCTCATCCCAGCGCTCGGAGCGCACCGCCAGTAGGTAGCGCCGGATGGGGTCCTTCATTCGCGCCAGGTCGGCAGCGGTAAAAAACTGCCAGAAAACATCGGGCTGTCCCAGGTCGGCGCAGATGCGGGCGGCTTCGTCCGGACTGTAAGCTATCCGGGCATAGCAGGGAATATAAGTGATATCCCTGTGCGGGACGGCCGCCAGGGTGATTCGTTCGAAAGGCATGCCCTGGCCTGGCCAGTAGAACTGACTCAGCGGCAAGATGGCCATGGAGTAGGGCGCCAAGGTCACGCTTTGGCGTCGTCCGAAGCCTTGCACCTGAATGACGGCGCCCCGTTCCTCAGTATTCAACACCAGGTGAACGGGCTCCGCCGGCTTCTCCGGTCCGCCACTGGCCAGCATGCGCGGGCGCTTGTCAACCCGCAGCCCGCTGGCGCTGCCCAGTTTTCCGCCGATGGGGAAGAACGTCGGACGCAGGCACGCGCTTATATATGGGTCGCTTATCAGCAAGGGCTGGGACACCTCTAGCGCCAGTTTGTGCTTGGGACTGAAATGTGCCAGACCCCATAGCTCGATGGAGGGTGAGGCAAACGTGGCCAGGTTGCCGCGGGCCAACGGCGCCCAGGCCGCCAGGCGTTCGCTGTGATCGCGGAACTCGTTGAAAAGTCGCTCGTTCTCCGGGTAGCGTTCGCCGGTTAGCGGGTGAATTAATCCGCGTCCGACGTGGCTGGTTGAGCGCAAGACGAAGTCAAAGCCTTGTTCTTTGAGGGCAGACATCCCCCTGTACTCGATCTTCCCGCCGACGGCCTGCGGTGGATTGCGGACCTCTGGGCAGGCCCGTTCCGTATAAGGTTCAGCTGCCAGACGGACGCTGTCGGGCAGGCGCTGTGCCAGCCATTGTCGGGCCAGGAGCTGGGTATCTGTCCATCCGAACAGCGCGGCCACGCGCAGTCCGTTCTCGGCGTTTAACAGCAACATTACGCAGGCCATGAGGACAGCCGCCACCCGCAATAGGCTCCGCCGTGTCCGCCACAGGCCTAGCAGCGGCAGTGTCGCCAGAACAGCCAGAGCGGGGAGGTAGTTCATGAATTCCTGGGAACGGACCCAGGGTGCGGTGAAAATCCAGTAGCAAGTGTAGAGTGCCGGAAAGAAGATCAGGATTGGCCAGAAGCGCCGGTATTCCTTGAGGAACGCGCAGGGGATCCCGATCAGGAGCAGCCCGATCCAGCCCCAGCCGAGCGTCATGGCACAACGGGTTAATGCCAGAACGTGATGCGCATATCTGATGTCAGCGTTATGACGCAAGGGGCCCATATTCAGGGCAGTTTCAGCGTATAATCGCCGGCCTTCCCAAGCCAATCCGGCAAAGAAACCATTCCAGTCCATGACAATCCTGGGGTTGGCCAGGAGCAAGCCCAGCGTGAATAATCCGAGTCCGAGCCCTACATATACCAGCGCCTTGGCCAGCCCTGCGCTCCGCCGGGTAAAACCGCGCCAGGTAATCGGGTGGCCGGTTCCGATCAGGCCCATCACCACCACGACCGCGGCAAGCAGAAGCAGCGGAAACTTGGTCCCGGCAGCGAAGCCGCTGACCAGGGCGGCGGCGCCGAAGATAGGCAGGCGCCGGTTGCCTATGGCGCCGGCCCAAAGCCGCAAGGCGAGGGTCAGCATGAAGAGCATGGCCATATCGGTCTCGCCGTAATGGCTATGCTCCACGGGGTACTGGGCAAACGCGAACAGGGCGGCGGCCATCACGCCTGCCCCGCCGGATCCGGTTACCCGGCGGGCCAGCCCATAAAACAACAGGCAGATCAGCGTGCCCAGCCACACGTTGAGCCAGCGGGCGAACATTATCGCATCGAAGGTCTCGTTCTCCATGCGATCCGTCGCGTTTTTGTGAAAGGCGAAGGCGTTGGCGTGGCGCTGAACACTCCGCACGATCGATTGGACCGGCAGTGCCAGCATAAAAAATCCGCTGGCATAGACCTTGTCGACAAAATATCCATGCTCGGCGGTGCGCTCGATCCAGGTGGCGATAGGGTATTCGTCCGGATGGAACTTCGGCCAGTTGATGCCCTCGGTTCTCAGCCAGAACGCGGCCAGGCAGATTAGGGCCAACAGGATCATGTGAATGGGCCGGCGGGGATGCCCGGTTGCCGTAGCTTGATTATCCATGGAATCGCACAACAGTTGAAGGGTTTTTTATTTTGTTATGGAAGGGGCAACATGCGCCGCGCCAGCCATGCCCTATTTTTATGTTTAAATTATGCCGCCTTTTGAGTAGCATAGCGCTTGTTGTTGAAAATATCAACGGAGGACCTTGTGCCATGCTGATGCCCGCTATGATCTGGAGAATGAGCCTTATTTTGCGGGACTTCCGTCGCCGCTCGAACCGGGTGCGCGGCCTGCCGATCCGGCTCTGGATTGAAACCTCCAGCGTCTGTAACTTGCGTTGCGTCATGTGTCCCAACAAGGATTTCCCCGCCGCGCGCAAGGGCTTTATGCGTCTCGATCTTTTTAAGAAAATCATCGACGAAGCCCGTCATTTCGCACATGACGTTTATCTCCATCACCGCGGCGAGCCGCTGCTCAATCCTGCCCTGTTCGACATGATTCGCTATGCCGGGGACGCTGGAATCAAGACACGTTTTCATACCAACGGCGTCGCGCTGGACGAGAACAAGGCGCGCAGTCTGTTGGCGGCTGCGCCTGATCTGGTCTCTTTCTCCGTGGACGGCTTTACCCAGGATGCCTATGAGCGCATCCGCAGTGGCGCTGTTTTTGAGCAGACTGTGGCAAATATCCTGCGCTTGGCGGCGCTGCGTCGGGAACAGCGCCTTAAAAAACCGTATATCGTCATCGAAAAAATTCGTTTCCGCAGTCGGGCGGAAGCAAGCGACGCTGTCGCCGTGGCCGCTTTGCGACGGCGGTTCCTGGATGCCGGCGTGGATGAGATCATCGAGAAGGAAGAATATGTCTGGGCTGATCCCGAGGCGGCGCAGCCGGAAGGGATTCGTTCGACATCGCCCTGCACTTTTCCCTGGTACGCCATGGTGATTTGCCATGATGGCACGGTCACGCCCTGTCCCCAGGATTTTCACGCGCACCTGGCGCTCGGCAATGTCCGCGATTCGTCCATCGAGGATATTTGGAACGGAGAACAATATCGCGCACTCCGCCGGCGGCTGGCCACCGATGTCGATTCGCTGCCGCTTTGCCGCAAGTGCGACCGGTTGTACCGGAAAACCGTGGGTGGGATTCCATTCCAATATATGCTGACTTTCCTGGTCGATCACCTGGTCGGTTACGGCGCGTTCCGTCAATGGCTCGGCACCCACGAACGCAACACCGGCAGAACTGAAGAAAAACCCAAATCCTAAGATTCAAATTCCAAGGCAGCGCGCTCAAACTCGGAAAATAAAACTACATAGGGCAAACGGCGTATGCCCGGAGTAACGCCGACCGCTTGGATAGCTGGAGGGAAATCAAATAATATATGGCAACCATACATGACGAATCGACCTCAACCCTCTACCGTGTTTCAAGTAACGCAACAATTGAGGACGAAGTGCTAAATGAAGCCCAACGTGTAAACCCATCCCTGTCTCCTCCCGGGAGGGGCGTGCGATGGGTTCTTCGGTGATGTAATGAATATTCTATTCCTAGCTCCTCACCCTTTCTACCAGGAACGTGGCACTCCCATTGCCGTGCGTCTGCTGCTCCAGGTCCTTTCTGACCGTGGCGATCACGTGGATGTTGTCACCTATCATGAGGGCGAGGACGTGGACCTGCCCGGAGTCGTGCTCCACCGCATTCCCTGCCTGCCCGGCATCCGGAATATTCGTCCCGGGTTCTCCCTGAAAAAGCTGGTGTGTGACGTATTTCTGCTGGCTCTGGCCTTGCGCATGGTCCGGCGTAAAAAATATCACCTGGTCCACGCGGTGGAAGAGGCGGCATTCATGGGCTGGCTGATAAAACGGCGTTTTGGGATTCCTTATGTCTATGACATGGATTCCAGTATGTCCCGGCAGATGGTCGATAAATCATTTCTGTTCCGGCCGCTGGCGCCCATGCTGCGCTGGCTGGAGGGCCGCGCTATCCGCCGGGCGTTGGCGGTCGTGCCGGTGTGCGATGCCCTGGCCGAAATTACCCGGCGTTACCAGCCCGGCAAGGTCTGGATCCTGCGCGACATCTCACTGCTTTCGCTGATCAAGAGCCGCAATGGGGCTGATGTCGAAGACCTGCGCCTGACCGGGACCCGCTTCATGTACATCGGCAATCTCGAATCCTACCAGGGGATTGATCTTCTGCTGCGCGGTTTTGCCCTGCTCCATAAACGATACAAGGATGCTACCCTGGCCGTCGTTGGCGGCACGCCGCGCGATGTGGCCTATTATCAGGCCAGGATCGTCCGTGATGGGATCAGCGAGTTTGTGCGTTTCACCGGCCCCCGCCCGTTGAGTACGATGGCCGGCCTGTTCCGTCAGGCGGACGTGCTGGTTTCGCCGCGCATGCGGGGGGTTAATACGCCCATGAAAATCTATTCTTATCTCCAGTCCGGCAAACCTATCTTGGCCACAGATCTGCCTACCCACACCCAGGTGTTAACGGCAGACGTCGCCGTCCTGGCGCCGCCCACCGCGCAACGCTTTGCCGAGGCCATGCTTCAGTTGGCCGACGATCCCGATCTACGCTTGCAACTGGCCCGGCGCGCGGCGGCGCTGGCCGAGGAAAAATACAGCCTGCCGGCATTCGAACGATCGGCTTGTGAGCTTTATCGCTGGTTGGAAGAGCAAATCCTGCCATGAACGAAGCGCCCGTCAGTCCCTCCAAACGCGCGGAGCTATCCCGGCGCATGTCCCAACTGGGTGTTCTGGAGCGCGACTTGGTGGAAAAATTCATCATGGGCTCAGGTCGTGGCGGCCAGAAGATCAATAAGACCTCCTCTTGCGTTTATCTATGCCATCCGCCGTCGGGCATCGATCTCAAATGCGGCCGCACTCGCTCCCGGGAACTAAACCGTTATCTTGCGCGGCGTGAACTGTGTGATCGGCTGGCCGCCCGCCAGCAGGAGGCACTCAGCGCCCGCCAGCAGGCAATCGCAAAAATCCGCCGTCAAAAACGCCGCCGTTCCCGCCGCCAGAAAGCGCGCATATTGGAGGACAAGCGCTATCATTCCGAAAAAAAACAGCATCGTTCCGTGCCGTCTGTCGAGGAGTGATGCTGCCGCCAGGACTAATTTCGTGCAAAGTAATTTTTCGCCTGTGGCGGACAATCTTTTGTAGCCGCGCACGTTGGGCGCGGTCTGGATCCGACCCCATCGTGGTCGGCTACAGTCGGAGTTACCAATCGCTGCGGGGGGGGGTCTAAGTCCATCTGATAGGAATTTATGATTTGTAGGGCGGGCACGTCCCGCCGACCCATTTCCGGATGGCGGGAAATGCCGCATGCGGCACGTTCCCGCCCTACAATTCAGAAAAGTCCGTCCCGTTGCGAGGCGATAAGTGTATGCAAAGTAATTTTCCACCTGTGGCGGACAGTCTTTGTGGGAGGAGCGCTGTGCGCCGCGACCGGTATGGCCGATCCGTCGCCGCGCGTAGCGCGCCTCCCACTCTGCACTATGGAACAGTCGCCGCTTTGGGCAGCGTAATTTAATGTATAGGAATTTTTCGCCATTGGCGACGCAGCCTATGGCTGCCAATCTTTTGTAGCCGCGCACGGTGGGCGCGGTCTTCTGATCCGACCGGGTAGAGCAGGTATTTCTGCCAGAGACGGCCTGCCAAAGGTTGAACACTGGCTAAGATAGTCGGGATTCAGCCTTGGGCTGATCCGCCATTGGCCGAAAATCCGACTCTACCCGAAGAAAGTTGTCCACTTATCGGGACCTTATTCAATGTCTTGAGAGTACCGAGTTCTCGGCTACTTTGAGCCCTTTTTCTTTGCGATGTCTA
>CAZALU010000018.1:0-43518 GCA_964486075.1 uncultured Verrucomicrobiota bacterium | reverse complement strand
CTCCTGCAGCGTGTCTTCTTGGAAAACTACGTGTTAGACGCAGGCGGCGAAGCGCCAGGGACGTTTCATCTGCTTGAGACGGACGGGGGCGAGGTTGCCGGGTAGGCAACTGGTTTCCGGTTGGGCGATTTGGCGCGCCGGATTGTCAGGCAAGCCGGCGCCGAATCGGTCCTCCGGTGTCATCACGGCTGGGCACGACATGTCGGGGGACTGCCACCGCCTGAGCGGCGTGAGGGTTTCCACCCCTACGACTTGACCGTGTTGTTGTCGGTGTGTTTCCCAATGCCATGATGAAGTTCGCTTCTACGAACGCAGCAACTTGAGCGCCAAGGCGACCGTCATGCGGCGGCACCAGGATTTACAGCCGCTAGCCTCGACACGTCCGCGCGAAGACTGGATTTCATACAGGCCGATGGCGAGGTTGCGCAGCGTAGCCAAGGCATGGGCCGCAGAACGTTGCGTCACACGGCAAGCATCCTCGCCGAAACTTACATCGCGTCGATGATGGACGGCATTCTCGATCGCAGACCAGTGGTCGCGGATGACCTCGAGCAGTTCATCGTCGGTCAGTTCCCGATCCGCGACACTGGTGGCGTAGTAGCCGATCTCGTCACTGGGCGGCTTGGGGCAAGGCCCGAGGGGGGTGCGTTCACGCCGCACCGCCACGACTTGCCAGCAGCCGCACAACCCGATTTCCTCCGGCGTCACCGCGCACCGCTTCAGACGCCGCCGCTCCAAACGCCAGTGGTCCTTCTCCCAGGCCAGTGCCTCATCAGGGGGGGAAAGCCTGCCGTTGCAGCAGGCGTTCAGCGCGTTCGAGGACGCCGGTCTGGTTGCCTTTGAGTCCGAACAGATAGTCCCACCCCAGTTCCTGGGTTGTGACCCGCGCGCTTTCTTGCTGGCAGTGCATCGCGTCGGCCGTCACCAAGGCGTAGTCGGCCTTCGGTAAATCGCGAAGGAGTCTTGGGAAGGCGGGGATCTCGTTGCTCTTATCCTCGATCGGCAGTTGGGCCAGCGTCAGCCGTAAGCGGTGCGTCACGGCCGAGAGCAGTTGCAGGGGTTTGCCATCGGTTCGCGCACTGCCGCGCAACGTTTTGCCGTCGACGGCCAGACGCGCGACCGCCGAGAGTTCCTGTTCCAACAGCCAGTCACCGACAAGACGATCAAACTGGTGCGTGTCCACTTTGCTCAGCACGCGAAAGAAGGTCGAGTCGCTCGGGGGCGCATAGTCGCCTTGCTCATCCCGCTGACACCCCAGAGCGCGCAACTGGCGCGAGGTGAACTTACGGCACGTGTCCTCGATCGCCTGATAGCCGCCCGCGCCCATCAACACCGCGACCGCCGCGCACGAGAGCACAAACGGTTGCCGGTGTCGCAACCCATGACCGCTGCGGCGGTCTCGCAGGGCGCCGAAGCGATCCAGGAGCGATTCCAGTTCGGGAGCGCGCCACGGACAGGGCCCCGCGATCCGTTCCTCGTGCGCAGCCAGTTCCGCCGGCCAGCGCCCGCGTCGCAACAGGGCGCGGCCGCCGGGCTGCAACTCCTTGATATACAATTGCTTTGGTTCTCCGTGCTCGTGGTAGAAGTCGCGGCTTGCCCTTTTGAAGCCGGCGGTCGGTCCGACCGCCTCAAATCCGCAGGCACGGTAACAGACGCCTCGGTAGCGGGTCTCGTCGACGAAACTCTCGACCGCCAATAGCGGTTGTTCCCAACGCGTCTCCCAGTCACGCGAAAGCCGCCGCAGAAACAGACCGAGGGCGCGCGACGCCAGATTCGGCAGCCGTTCGCGCTCCGGCAACACAAGATAGCGGCTGTTGTTCACGACGAACCCAAGCCGCCGGGCGCGTTGGCGCGGCGTCCAACCAATCCAATGCTCACGCCCCTTCAGGTGCAGCGCCGCTGCACTGAAGCAGGCGAGCGCAACCCATTCGCCGTCGAGTTCCGCAACGTAGCGCAGTGTCCGCCCAACCATCCGGGCGCTACACAGGTAATGCTTCTGCTCCAGTAGCGCGTCAAACCGTGGACGCTCTGCTTCAAGCAGCAGTCGCACTGTCACCCGCTTGATAATCTCCGGCTCGGAGGCCAATTCATGTCGTTTCATATCCTTCCGTGTAACAGAAGGAGTTGAGGATGTCCAGTCAATTCTCCAATGATTCACACCGGTGTTCATCCGTTGTCCGGCAGATGAAACAGCCCTGGGTTGAAGGGCGCATGGCAGTTCCATTTATCACGTTAGTTTCGGAAACAACCCAACGGGTTATTTTCGACACTTCAGGTATCATAATTAGATTGCGGTCCAGCAGGATAACGATAGCATAAGAGGCAGCTAGGGACAGGCGCAATCCGGACGCAAGACATGAGAAGCAAAGAGGTAAATCTTACGCTCGACGTGGTTATCCTGATTATCGGCGGCATGGCCATGCTGATTACCGGGGGACTACTTTTCCCAGTGTATGACGGAAAGCTTCCTTACTATGAAAACGGGTTGTATGGATTGCTGTTGCTCATATTTGCCCTGCAAATGATAACCCTTGGCAAGACGCCTTTTGGCGACATGCCCAGGTCAAAGCTTTTATTTGCTTTGGGAACGCTGATTGCGGCAGTTGGTATGGCAACCTGTTTTATCCCGATTGTGACACCCCTGCCCCGTATCTTATTGTTGCTCTGTTTTGCTCCGGGCGGTTTGCTGCTACTGCTGCAAACGTGTTGGGCCAAAGACAAGCTCAGAAGTTGGGCAACATACGGAGGCGTTTTCTGGCATTTAATTATCGGATGCAGTGCGGTGTATGTTTTATCGATGTTTATCGGACTGCTTCTCTGGAAACAGAGTCTGCTGAGCAAGCCCCTGATGGCGTTGACGATTCTGCTATTCGGCGTGGCGATTTTGTATCTTGCGGGAGCGCTTTGGAAAATATATCGCAAGTATCCGGAGGCACAGCAACACCCCGTCGGGGATATCGAGCTTTCCACGGATCAGGCCATGCTCATACTAATGGGGGTGTTCTTATTAATGCTGGGGGCGCTGTTGATTCTGGCCAATCTGGGTCTGCTTCCTTTTTCAATAAGCGCACAGCTTGGTCTTTTAACTGTTATTTTCGCGGTTCAGACGCTGGCATCCGGCAGCACACCGATAGGCATCTTGCCCCGTTCATGGCCGGTCGTTGGGTTGGCGCTGTTCTTTGCAGCACTGGGAATTGTGTCCTGCGTAATTCCTGACATACTGGTATTCCCGTTAACGTGCATCGTCGGCGCGCTTAACCTCCTGGGCGGTGGCACTGCGCTGATAAAAATGGGGGTTCACCGTTACAGGCATGCAGACAAGCCGAGCGAGCTCACGCCCGCGCTGCTCGTGCGACTTTTCGCGACACAGCTGACGATGAATCTGCTGACCGTCATGTTCGGCGCCTCGATGCTGATCCCCGGCTTGATCCATGGGCCGGCAATCGGCGTGATTCTTGTCGCAAATGGATGCGTTCTTTTGTATCTTCTGCGTATCCTGATCGCACTGGATATAATGCAAGCTGATCTTCAGGCAGCCATATAAACCAGATAAGGAGGATTAGAGACATGCACCCATATTATGAAAACAAAGTCGCAGTCGTCACCGGCGGCGCATCAGGCATAGGCCTCGCATTGTGCGAACTACTGCTCTCATCCGGCGCCAAGGCCGTCGTGCTTGCGGATTTAAACAATGAGAAATTGAAAGCGGAAAGCGCCAGACTGGAGAGCGCGCATCCTGAAAAAATATTGGGGATTCAAACCGATGTGACCAAGCAAACAAGCGTTGTCGCGATGATCCGGCAGGCGGCGGAATTCGGAAACGGTCAGATTCATCTGCTTTTCAACAATGCCGGCCTCGGCTTGGCAAAACCTTTCGACGAGGCGACAGATACCGATTGGAAAATTGCCTTTGACGTGAATTTTTTCGGCGCCTTATACGGTATTCGGGCGGTATTGCCGATCATGCTTAAGCAAGGTGGTGGACATATCGCCAACACCGCCTCGGGCATAGGTTTTGCGCCGATGGCCTATCAGAGCATGTACAGCGCCACTAAATCTGCCTTGATCGGGCTTACCGGTGCGCTACGTTACGAGTATTGGGATGAGCGAATTCGATTTTCCACGGTCATTCCCGGCACCGTGGCCACGCCCATCTGGGATAAAGCAGGTGGGGCGCCGGCATCCGCTATAACACCGCAAGAATCCGCTCGCGGAATCCTCAAGGGATTGGCGGCAAACGAGAGAATTGTAATGGTTACCGATGCCGACCGCGATGGCGCCACCAATGCCTTCCGCCCCGAAGCCGCCGAAGGCATGGATCAATATCTTTTAAATATTGCCCGACAACGAAGACTTGGCAAAATGGTTGTTTAAATGCGTGGTCGCTGGTGAAGGCTATAATACGGATTGCTGAATTGCAGCCAGCGATTCGCATTATGGCTTAGCACACCGGAAACAAGACTTGCCAGGCTGTTGTTTGACGAATAGTATCTACAAGTGCCGATAGCATGCTGTAGTTGGGGTGCTCAACCATCAAAAAAAGGATTAAGACGAAGCTAGGCTATGCTTGTCTTGTCGCGATTTTTTAGAAAACGATCCAGCAGGGCAAGTTTATTTTCGTCAAATCGAGATAGGTTCCAACATCGCTGTTGACTCAGGGCTATATCCATTTATTTTTGCAAAAACCGGGGAAAGCGTGAAAGCTCGCTAGACGTTCACATATAGCCGGGATGGCAAAAACTGGCTGATCACAAGTCATCATTCCTCCGTTATGCCGGAAAAATAAATCAGAACCACGGTTGAGCCTGGTGCGACAGGGTCGCAAACGTGGTTACCCTGTTTTGTGGCGCTAAAACCGCCACAATTACGGCCCCGGAGGAGTGAATCTGTAAAGCGGGTTTAATCTGGCGCGGAATGAGTTGGACAGCAGGTTTCCGTACAGCAATTCTAATTATGGCCTTGAGACAAGGCGGCAGGAGGCGCCGGCCATCATGCGAATTGCCGGTTTCCATAGAAGGCATGGACAGACGACCGCGAAAACAGTACAGTGCTGCGGCGTGAGAAACAATTTTAGATCAAATCAGGGAAAGCGCAACAAGTCGGAAAAGGCCTTATGAAATCTCAGCGCTGGACAGCGGTACGTATTAAAGCCTTGAAAAGCCAGGAGCGTTTCACCTGCCTGACGGCCTACGATTTCACCACGGCCCGCCTGGTGGACTCAACCGACATCCCCCTGATCCTGGTCGGCGACTCCCTGGCCATGACCATGCTGGGCTACGAGACTACCCTGCCGGTGACGATGGAGACCATGCTGGAGCATACCGCCGCAGTGACTCGCGGTGTAAAAAACGCTTTGGTAGTGGCCGATATGCCGTTCATGTCCTACCAGGCGTCCGTGGAACAGGCCTTGATAAATGCCGGGAGGTTTCTAAAAGAAGCAAACGCCGGCGCCGTAAAAATCGAGGGCGGCGCATTCCGAGCGCCTCTGCTAAAAGCCCTGACTGAAAACGGGATTCCGGTCCTGGCCCATATCGGCCTGACTCCCCAAAGCATCAATGCCTTGGGCGGATTCAGGGTGCAGGGCAAACAGTTGGCTGCGGCGCGAATGCTGGTCAATGACGCCCGGGAACTGGAAGCCGCCGGAGCGTTTGCCATCGTGCTCGAGTGCCTCCCCCCATCGCTAGGCGCGAGGATCACGAAAGCCGTCGGCATTCCCACAATCGGCATTGGGGCCGGTCCCAGTTGCGACGGACAAATACTGGTCTCCCACGATCTGCTGGGTTTATCCGGCGATTTCACTCCCAGGTTCGTAAAGCGCTACGCAACCCTGGGGACCACAATGCAAAAGGCTTTCAAGGCCTTCAAGGCCGATGTCGCCCGGGGCATTTTCCCGGGAGCGGAACATTGCTACAAGTAAACCGGGTAATATTATCATGACCATTGCGAACTCGACACATGACGAGATGTTCCAAATCGGCGCCAATGGCGTCAACACGGATGCGATCATGGAAAAGATCCGCTCCGCGGTGGCGCGCAAAACGGAAAGCGGCGCCTACCGGGACATCCGCGTCGCCCTGGCTGAAAAATCCAATCTGGTGAATATCAAGGACGACGAAAGCTTCATGCAGTTCTACCTGGACTGCCTGCGGAATTCGATTTTCGTGGACATTAATGATTTCGAAATCAGGGAGCGACGCCGTTTCGGCAGCGGGTTTATGGTGGCCCTGAAAAAGGCTGTCTGGACCATGCTGAAATTCTATACCTATCGTCTCTGGTCCCAGCAGAACCAGGTCAACGGCCTGCTGCTGATGGCCGTCGAAGGATTGGACGACAAGTACCGGATCCGAATCAAGGATCTGGAAGCCCGCCTGGCAGCCCTCCAGGCAACGCAGGGAAAGGCGGAATCATGTCCACCCCCGCCAAAAGCGTAGCCTTTGTCTGCCCGCGCTTTGCCGAAGGCGCCACCGTGGGCGGCGCCGAAACCATGCTGCGCAACCTAGCCGAACGCGCCGCCGCTGCGGGACGGCGCGTGACCTTTTTGACCACATGCGCCACCAACCATTTCACCTGGCGCAACGAGCGCCCGGCCGGTTCGGTCCGCATCCGCAATCTGGATGTCAATTTCTTTCCCGTTGACGAAGACCGCAACGTGGAAGCTTTCCTGCGCATCCAGGAAGTAATCAGCCGCAAGGGACATTACAGCGAAGAGGACGAAATGACCTGGCTCCGCAACAGCGTCAACAGCCAGGCCCTATGCCGGCACCTCGCAGAGCACGGCGCGGATTACGATCGGATCGTGATCGGTCCGTATCTTTTCGGGCTGACAGTCTTTGGCGCGCGCATCCATCCCGCAAAAACCATCCTGCTTCCCTGTCTGCACGATGAAGGTTTTGCCTATGCCCGCGCCATCAGGAATATGTTCCAGCGCACGGACGGAATCATCTTCAACTCTGTCCCGGAGCGCGACCTGGCCCGCCGTCTCTATGATTTACCGGCATCACGCGGGGTCGTGGTGGGCATGGGTCTCGATGATTTCAGCGTAAAGTCCGACGCCTTTGCCCTCCGCCACGGACTGAGCGACCCCTACCTGATCTACTCCGGCCGCCGTGAAGGAGGCAAGGGTACGCCGCTATTGCTGGACTACCTGAACATTTTCCGTCAACGCACCGGACAGGACATCAAGCTGGTTATAACCGGCTCCGGACAGATCGATCCGCCAGCGGGCCTGGCGCCGCACATCTTCGATGTCGGCTTCTTGTCCGAAACTGAAAAACACGAAGCCATGGCGGGCGCCGTTGCATTTTGTCACCCGTCGGTTAACGAAAGCTTCGGAATTGTAATCCTGGAAGCCTGGCTGGCGCGAACGCCGGCGCTGGTGCATGGTCGCTGCGCGGTCAACTTGTATCATTGCCGGCAAAGCAACGGGGGACTATGGTTCAGCGTCTATCCCGAATTCGAGGAAACGCTCGAAGTGCTGCTCCGGAATCAGGCCTTGCGCCGGGCCCTGGGTGAATGCGGTCGGAAATATGTGTTGCGGGAATACGCCTGGAACGCGGTGGAGAAAAGACTACTCCAAGCGCTGGATGGCAACTGCTAAAGGAAGACGGGGTTGTTAAGAGTTCAGGGGGCGGGGGAAAACCACACGATGAACGCGATTCACCAGCTGGTCGCCGGCTATGCCGTCAGCGACGCCATCAGCAACGAGGCTCGGGTGCTGCGCGCCATTTTGCGATCCTGGGGCCATGACTCCGATATTTTCTGTGAACCGCACTGTATCGCCATGACGCTCAGGCAAGAGTGCCGTGTAACGTCCCAACTGGCCCGCGCCATCCGGCCCGGCGACATAGCGATCCTGCACCTCTCGATCGGCTCCGCGATTAACGACGTTTTCGCTGCCCTGCCCTGCCGCCGGGCCATAATCTATCACAACATGACTCCGGCGGATTATTTCCGAGGCATGAACGAGTCCATCGCCGCAGACCTGGCGTGGGGTCGGCAGCAGACTGCCACGCTAGCCGGGAGCGCCTCCGTCGTCATGGCGGACAGCCGCTTTAATGCGGCGGAACTAGAGCCCCTGGGCTACCCTCCGGCACAAGTCCTGCCACTGCTGCTGGACTTCGACCGGATCCGGACCCGGCCGGAACGCAGCATGCTACGGACCTTCGACGACGGCAAAGTGAACATTATTTTCGTGGGCCGCTGCGTACCGAACAAGCGAATCGACGACCAGCTCAACGCGTTTTATTATTTCCAGAACTTCGTTGAACCGGATTCGCGCCTGGTCATGGTCGGCTCCTCGAGCGGGCTGGAAAAATATTTAATGTTCCTGCAAGCCCGGGTCCGCGAGCTGGCCTTGCGCAACGTCCTGTTCATGGGATCTGTGACCCAAGCCAAGCTGAACGCCATTTATGCGAGCGCCGGGCTCTTTCTCTGCATGAGCGAACATGAGGGTTTTTGCATTCCCCTCATCGAAAGCATGGCGCATAACGTACCAATCCTGGCCTATGCCGCGGCCGCCGTGCCCGAGACGCTGGACGGCGCAGGCGTTCTCTTCAAAGAAAAACGCTGGGACCTGGTGGCCGAGATGATGGGAGAACTTCTCAAGAACCAACCCTTGCGCGCGGCGGTGCTGGCCAAGCAACACGAACGTCTGCTCCGCTATGAGCGCCTTGACCTGGAAGGCAAGCTGAAGGAATGCCTCGCGCCGCTCCTGGCATAAAGCCAACTACACTAGTACCATTCGGAGCCCAAATCTAATAACGGCCAAGTTCCTGGACAAGTTTGACGATGCTCCGGTAATCGGCAAGACTAACGCTATCCGGGATCGAGTGGTCTTCCTGGAAGATGTAGCCCCCGTTTTGTTTCAGGATCGGCAACAGTCTCCGGATTTCGGCTTTGGCCCGATCAATGTCGTTCCAGAGCATGGCGTTCAGACCGCCGTGCAGGACCAGACGGTCAGCATAGGTCTTTTTCAGATGCACAGGATCCATACCGGCTTTGACTTCCAGCGGATTGAGGGCGTCCAGGCCGATCTCGACCAGTTCGGGCAGAAAGGCATTGATGTTACCGCAGGAATGCAAGTGGGCCTTGATGCCCCTGGCATGCGCCCAGTCTCCAGTTCACCCGCTTGGGGGTCATGATCATCCGCTTCTTGGCAGCCTCCCATGATTTGCGGTCCACCACGGTGCGGGCCAGCCAGTGCGGTGTGGAGCTGGCGTGCTTCCAGTTTTTGGCCGTAGTTCCCCAGGAATCGAAGTAGACGACATACTCATCGGTTTCCTCGATGAATTTTTCTTCATAACGAGGGCTGGTATCCCCCCCGATGCCAACCACGCGGTCCAGGTCGAAGTAATCGACGAAATCGGCGTCCTGCGGCATTCCCTCACTCCGCCAGCGCTCCAGGGTTGTGCCCCAGGGTCCGCCAAGCAGCGGAACGCGGTCCGCTTCCTTGTGCTCATACATCCGCTTTATGCGCTCTCTTGTCGCCATTTTAATCATGGCTAGTCCTTTCAGTAGTAGAACGTGCGCTCGATCAGTCCGTTTGTAACGAACTCACACAGCAGTCAGTCGTTGGTAAAGTTTTTTATCCGTCATGGCCAACTTGCTCCCGAATTAAAGACCAAGAGCAAGGCACCCCTGACGCAGCACCTAATATAGGCTAAGAGAGGCTCTTGCAAAACCCCTGCGGACGCGACGGAGCGCGTCCCTCCAGTTCTAAAAGCAGTCTGTTAGCGCGACCTCGGGATGGCCACGCTTCGTCGTGGCCATCTTCAGCAGGGGTTTTGCAAGAGCCTCAAGATATAAACCGCTCCGATGAACAGAACAAGTTTATTTTAAAACCGGTTGACAGCGTCTGAGCCACCTCCTATAAATAGATCAGTTGCATTACCGGATTTGATGGTGGCGCGTAATTTGTAGAATATTATCAAGTAAAAATAACAAGCGAGGAGCAACCATGATTGTCAGCACTAACGAATTGTTCAAGCATGCCTATGGTAAGTATGCCGTCGGCGCCTACAACATCAACAACCTTGAGCAGACCATGGGCCTGTTCCGCGGCAACATGGAGAGCAAGGCGCCTTTCATCATCCAGATTTCCAAAGGCGCGCGGTCTTACACCGACAAACGCATGCTGGAAGCCATGATCCGCACGGCCGATGTTATTTTTCCGGATGCTATTTTCGCGGTACACCTGGACCATGGCGACGAGGAAGCCGCCATGGACTGCATCGCGAGCGGTTTTTACAGTTCGGTCATGATCGATGCCAGTATGAAGCCTTACGAGGAAAACATCGCCATCACCGCCCGTGTCGTCAAGGCCGCCCATGCCCGGAACATCTCGGTGGAAGCGGAGCTCGGTCAGCTCGGCGGCGTTGAGGAGCATATTTCGGTCTCAGAAGACCAGGTGCATCTGACCGATCCGGACCAGGCCGCGGATTTTGTTAAAAAGACCGGGTGCGACAGTTTGGCCTGCGCCATTGGCACCAGCCACGGCGCCTATAAATTTGCCGGCTCGCAGGGCATCCACTTCGATATCATCGAGGCTATCCAAAAGCTGTTGCCCGGTTTTCCGCTGGTTATGCACGGTTCAAGTTCGGTGCCCAAAAGCGAGGTGGATCGTATCAATGCCGCGGGCGGCGCCATGAAAAACGCCAAGGGTGTTGACGCGACCCAATTCCTTAAAGCCGCCAAGCTGGGTGTGACCAAGGTCAACATCGACACCGACGGCCGCCTGGTCTGGTGCCGTGTGCACCGGGAGTACTTCAAGGCGCACCCCGAAAACTTCGATCTGCGGCCTCCGGGGAAAATCTTCATAGCCGAGTACGCTCAATACATCATTGAAAAGAACACGTTCCTCGGCAGCGCCGGCCAGTTGGAAGCAATGCGCGCGTTCCTGAAGAAATGAACCCGGCCGATTTTATTATCAGGCGATCTCCGGATTTTGAGCAGTTCCTGAAGGCCCTGCGACGCCAGGGCCGCCCATCCTACCTGCCCTTTTACGAGCACCTGGCCAGTTCCGGTTTCATGGCCAGGCGGCTGGGCGTTCCTTTTGATAAAATGACGCCTTCCGACAGCGGCTACTGGGAATATTATGTCAAGTTCTGGCTAGAAATGGGTTACGATTGCATTCCCATGGAAATAGGGCCGAATTACCCGCTGGGTCGGCATGAACCCGGCCCGGCCGGAAGTCATAGCGTGGGGAGCGAAGCCAACGTCATCATCGCCAATCGCGCAGATTATGAACGCTACCCGTGGCCGCCGGAATCAAAACCCTTGGAGTTCAGTCATTTCGAAAAAGTCGCCACACTGCTCCCCGACGGCGTAAAAATCGTCGGCGGCGTAGCTGGCGGTCCTTACGAATGGGCGGCGGCCATCATGGGCACGATCGGGCTGTCCTACCTGCTGGCCGACGACCCCGATCTGGTCAACCTGGTGTTCGGGCAAATCGGACGGCTCCATGGGAGCGCAGTTCACCAGCTGGCCGGCATGGAGGGCATGGGCGCCATCCGCCAGGGCGACGACCTGGGCTTCAAGACCTCGACCTTTCTGAATCCGGATTTATTGCGGCAATTGGTGTTTCCCATTTATAAGCGCATGGCGGCTGACGCCCACCGGGCCGGGATGCCGTTTATTCTCCATTCCTGCGGCAACCTGGACGCGATCTATAACGATCTGATTGATGATTGTCAGATTGACGCCAAGCATTCGTTTGAGGACATTATCCTGCCGGTAACGGAATTCAAAACGCATTATGGCAAACGCATTACGCCGCTGGGTGGGCTTGATGTGGACAAAATTTGCCGGCTGCCGGACAGAGAATTGCGGGCCTATGTGCGTCAAACCATCGAGTTCTGTTTTTCCGACGGTTACTGGGCCTTGGGAACCGGTAACTCGCTGACCGATTACATGCCGGTCGAGAATTACATTACCTTGTTGGAGGAAGGTCTTCACGTTGGCAGCAAATAATACTAAACATCTACATCATCGAGATGGCATCAACGTCGATGGCGCAACGCACGCCTGCCGGAAATTTTAATTCACGGAACGCCTCTTTCAGCGGACGGCTCATGGCGTTCATTGAGGGCGAACGCAGGATAAGCTGGTAGCGGTACTGGCCCTTGATCTTGCTGAAAGGCGCGGGAATCGGGCCAGCCAGCTTGACCACCGGCGTCAGTTTCGAACGAAGTTGTTTGACGAGCAAACCGCCGGTCAGCTCCACCATTTGCTCATTGGGACCTTCCAACGTCACGCACACGAGATGGGAAAAAGGCGGATAAACGAGCTCGCGCCGCGATTCCAGTTCCTGATCCATGAAGCCATCGTAATCCAGCCGGCGCGCGGCCTGAATGGCCGGATGCAGGGGTGTGAAAGTCTGGACGATGACTTCGCCAGGCACATCGCCGCGTCCGGCGCGACCGGACACCTGCAGCAGGAGCTGGAATGTCCGTTCCGCGGAACGGAAATCGGGCATGAGCAGGCTCATATCCGCGTAAATCACGCCCACCAGGGTCACTCCCGGAAAATCCAGCCCCTTGGCGATCATCTGGGTGCCGATCAGAATGTCGGTCTTGCGCGATTTGAAATCGTTTAAGATGTCGTGAAAGGCCATTTTGCGCGACGTGGTATCCGCATCCATACGCTGAATACGTGCCTTGGGAAAGAACGTACGCACGATGGCTTCGACCCGCTGCGTCCCGATGCCGGTAAACTTGATCGCCCGGTCGTCACAGGCCGGACAACGCTCCGGCGCTTTCGAGACACGCCCGCACATATGACAGCGCATCTCCCCGGCCGCCTTGTGGTAGGTCAGCTTGATGCTGCATTGATCGCAGACAGCGACGAAGCCGCAGGCCGGGCAAATCACTGTGGTGGCAAAACCGCGCCGGTTCAGGAACAGCATCGTCTGTTCGGCCTTGTCAAGGCGGCTGCGAATGGCCTCGGCCAACTCCCGGGACAGGACGCTGACGTGTCCTTCCCGTTCCGCCTCAATGCGCAGGTCCACGATTCTCATGATCGGCATCTGGCGGTGATCCACCCGATGCGTCATGCTCACCAATCCGTACTTGCCGCGGCGTACATTATAAAACGATTCCAGGGCCGGCGAGGCTGAGCCCAGGACAACGGCACAACCTTCCATGCGCCCGCGCATGACCGCCACGTCCCGGGCGTGATAGCGGGGCGCTTCGGCCTGTTTGTAGCTCGGCTCATGTTCCTCATCCACCACGATCAGGCCCAGCCTGGACACCGGCGCAAACAGCGCCGAGCGCGCGCCGACCACGATTCGAGCCTTGCCATCGTATATCCGGTACCACTCGTCATGGCGCTCGCCATCCGATAAATGGCTGTGCAGCACGGCAATGGCGTCGCCGAAGCGACTCCGGAAACGCTCAACGGTCTGCGGGGTCAAAGATATTTCCGGCACGAGCACGATCGCTCCCCGGCCCTGGTCCAGCACATGCCGGATTGCCTGTAAATACACCTCGGTTTTGCCGCTGCCGGTCACCCCGTGGATCAGTACCACCGATGGCTTGAGCGTGTCGATCGCCAGTTTAACCACCTCCAAAGCGGCTATTTGCTCGGGAAAAAGGGCCAGCGGCTGGGTTGGCACAATGATCTGGTTCGCCAACGGATCCCGACGGCGGGCGGCGCGCTTGATTTCAACCAGCTTTTTCTTTTCCAGAGTTTTAATGACCGAATCGCTCACGCCGGCGGCCGCGTTCAGTTCCGGCAATGTCATGGAACCACGCTCCAGAAGTTGGTCGAGTGCGGCGGCCTGGCGTGGAAATTTAACACGCAGGGACAGCAGGACGGCAGGATCCCGCGCGCTATCCGTGGCGCAGGCCTCCCGCTGCTCCCGGAATCCGGCGCCGCGTCGGCGCACCGCACAGGGCAGAACGGTGCGAATCGCCTGCTCGATGGTGGCGGCATAATAATCCCCGATCCAGCGCGCCAGCTTCAGCATCGTCTCGTCCAGAAGCGGCTTGGCGCCGATAAGCGAATCAATGGTTTTCAGGTCATGCCGGTCGGAATGTTCGGCCAGGCCCACGACATAGCCACGAGCCATGGAATGGCCGAACGGCGCCAGCACACGCGAGCCGAGCCGGACTTGAGAAGCCAGCGACTCAGGAATCCGGTAATCGAATTCGCGGTCCAACGCGATTTCCACCACAATTTTGGCGATTTTGAACATAATGGAAACAGATGACCTCCACTTTTAACGGGGCGCTTCAGGGCTGCCGTCCGAGTCGCACCTCGAACAAATCGAATTCGCCGGTCGGCGCTGCCGGGATCGCGCGCCAGGCGGTCACGCACGCGCCGTCAGGGCCGTGGCGGCTCCAAGTCGCCAACCGCTCCAGCATGTCCGGTTGGCCCTCGGCGACGATTTCCACGCTACCATCATCCAGGTTCTTCACCCAGCCCCTGAGCCCGAGCCGAATTGCAAGATGGCGGCATTCGAGCCTGAAGCAAACGCCCTGGACACGCCCTCCGACCACGATATGCGCCCGCGCATTCATTGGCAGTATTTTAATTGATGTTTATGGCGGGAGTTTTGCGGGTTACCGCCGAGCTTTTTTGCGTTTCAAAATCGTGAATCCAACCAAGAGCAACGTAACTCCGAGACAGACTTTCGCGAAAAGATCACCATACCTGGTATAAAAGGTCAAGGGCATTTTCGGGCCGGGCAGTTGAACGGTGCCCGCCAAACATTCCGGTTCCGCCTCCGGCCAGGGCGTCGGCGGGAGAGCGGCGGTGACTCGGCCAGTCCGGTCAATAAAGCAGGTTATGCCGGTGTTGGAAGCCCGCACCGCCGGCAGCCGGTTCTCGACGCAACGGAAGACGCACTGGAGCATGTGCTGGCGCGATGCCCAGGAGGGATCGAACCAGGCGTCGTTGGTCTGGTTAACCAGCAGGCGCGCGCCGGCGCGCGCCGCCACTCTGGCCAAAGCCGCCACCGTATCCTCGAAACAGATCAGCACGGAAAAAGCGCGCGACGAAGTGTCCAAGTGGAACAAGGTCTGGACCGTACCCGGTACAAAGCTTTCCTGGATCGGCGTCAGCCGGCGCAGCCACGGCAAAACATCGGCCAGCGGAACATATTCACCGAAACACACCAAATGTTGTTTGGCATAGGTCTGTGCCAATCCCCGCTCCGGATCGAACAGCAACGAGCTGTTGAAATAAAGATATTGATCTCCATTTTGCTCGAAATCCATGGCGCCGACCAGGATCGGAACGCCATGCGTCATCAGTTCGGCAATGAGTTTCTCAGTGGACGGCACACCACGGACAAAAGTCGGCACGGCGGTCTCGGGCCAGATCACCAGCTCGGGGCGATACTTTTTGATGGCGACAACGGTACTGCGCTGGAGACGGAGCTCGATCGTTTCAAAACATTCCTCGACCATTTTTTCAAATTGCGGGATATTCAACTGGATCAGCGCCACGCGGAGCGGCGATCCAGTGCGGCCGTCCTGCCGCCGGATTGCCTCCAGGCCGCCGGCCCAGGCCAGAATGAGCAGGGCCAGGCACAACGCCGGGGGCCACAGCGTACCAAACCATGATAAAAATACAGCCGGTTTACCGGAACCATGCTCAGCGCTATTGCCTGCGGGTATGCACTGCAGCAGTCCCCAAGCCAGGCCAACATTGACCAGAACCACTAGGAAAGATACGGCATACACCCCGCCCCATGCCGCGCATTGAATCAGGGGCAGCAGCCCGGCCTGAGTGATACCCATTGGATTCCAGGAAAAACCGGTAAAAAGCGTCGATCTCAGGTATTCCAATCCGACCCAAATAGCCGGGATGACGAATATCACAAACAACGTGTAGGGCGCGGCTATGCCCAGTCGGGCATGACAGAATTTGGCACGCAAGACCCAGGATGCTGCCATCGAAAACAAAGCGATATAGAGGGCGCAATAGGTGCCGAGCATCAGCCAACCCGCCCAGGAAACGCGAGTCAGCCAGATAATAGAAGACCACCAAAACACCAGCCCGGCGATCAGTCCAAAGCGAAACGCTCTGGCCGGAGTCATTGTGGCAACGATAAACAGGAGCGGCACAAGGGCAACCCAAGCAGCGGCGGCCCACTCCAAAGGGGGGAAAGCGGTAAAACACAGCAGGCCGGCAACAACCGCGGCCACCCCCTGTTTCGAAATATGAAAACATTTGCTCGTGATCGGTCCCAAATCGTATAGCCCCGGGCTCCGCCCTAGCTGGCAACCCGAGCAGCTATGGGCCGCACTTTAACTGGCGCCACAACACTTCTTGTATTTCTTGCCGCTGCCGCACGGACAGGGCTCGTTCCGACCCGGTTTTTGGCCGCCAACCTTTTGCGTTGGCGCCGCCGGGGGGGCAGGCGCGCCATTCGCCGTTCCGCCCGCGCCCAGGGCCTGGATTGAGGCATCGCTCAAAGCAGAAACCTGGTTATGCACCAGCTGGCGCGGCAAGTTGACCATCAAGCGCTCGAAAGCCTTCATCGACGTGGTGGACCTGAATATCTTCTGAACAACTTCCAGCTTGATATTATCCATCAGTGAAGAAAACATGGCAAACGCTTCGCGCTTGTATTCCACCAGCGGGTCCTGCTGACCGTAGGCGCGCAGGCCGACTCCCTGACGCAGCTGATCAATGCTCCGCAGGTAATCCTGCCAGAGCGAATCGATGGCATGGAGCAGGATATAACGCTCCATGCCGGGCAGTTGAACGGGGTCCTCGATCTGGACCTTCTGGTCATAGGCCTGTTTTACCTGGTCAAAGACGAGTCTGGCCAGCTTTTCGGCATCCAGGTCTTCGCCCTGGATATCGGATGGGCGCAGGCCGATAGGGAAAGTGGTGTTAACCCGCCCCAGGAAAGCCTCGCGCGACTCGTCATTCTCCAGCGCAACCTGTGACCATGTTTCGATCATATCGGCCACGATATCGAACATGTGCTCACGAACATTGGCGGAGCGCACGATGTCGCCACGAAATCCATAGATGATCTCGCGCTGTTTATTCATGACATCGTCGTATTCGAGCGTCCGCTTCCGGATGGAATAATTGTGCTGCTCCACCCTGCGCTGAGCCGTTTCGATCGAGCGGTTGAGCCAGGGATGCTCCAGCTCCTGGCCCTCTTCGATACCCATTTTAGCCATGATGCCTGAAATACGGTCGGACCCGAACAGGCGCATCAGGTCATCTTCCAACGACACGTAGAAACGGGAGGATCCCGGGTCGCCCTGGCGGGCACAGCGTCCGCGCAACTGGCGGTCAATGCGCCGGGATTCGTGCCGCTCGGATCCAATGACATGCAGACCACAAGGCTTTTCGCGCAACCAGGCACGGAGACTTTTTCCTTCATACTGCTGGTCTAGCGTCAGCTTGGATTCGATTATCTCCCTGGGCAGGACAACCACTCCGGCGCCCATCTTGATATCGGTGCCGCGCCCGGCCATATTGGTGGCAATGGTCACGGCGCCGGGCTGGCCGGCACGCATAACAATCTCGGCCTCGCGCTCGTGATTTTTGGCGTTCAGCACATTATGGGGAATACCATCGCGCTTGAGCATCCGGCTGATTAGTTCCGATGTTTCCACCGAGACCGTGCCGACCAGAACCGGCTGGCCGGCGCGGTGGCACTCCCCAATTTCGTTGATAACGGCCTTGTATTTTTCGCGACGCGTCCGGTAGATAAGATCGTTATTATCCACCCGCCGGATGGCGCGGTTTGTCGGGATAACAATCACGTCCAGCTTATAAATATCGCGAAACTCGTTGGCCTCGGTTTCAGCCGTGCCGGTCATGCCAGCCAGTTTACTATAGAGACGGAAATAATTCTGGATGGTTATCGTAGCCAGGGTCTGAGTTTCGCGCTCGATCTTGACGCCTTCCTTGGCCTCGATCGCCTGGTGCAGGCCGTCGCTCCAGCGTCGGCCCGGCAGGATGCGGCCAGTGAACTCGTCCACAATCAGCACCTGGTTGTTCTGCACCACATATTCCACATCCTTTTCATAAAGCGAATAGGCGCGGATCAGCTGGTCCACATTATGGATACGCTCGCTCTTTTCGGCAAACGCGGTTTGCAGGTTTTGCCGACGCTCAAGCCGTTCCTGGTCCGAAAGGGAAGCGTCATCGTCGATTTCGGCCAACTGCACCACAAGGTCGGGAATAATATAGGCGTTGGGATCGGTCGGATTCATCGTTGCACAGCCCAGATCGGTCAGCGTGGCGTCGTGTCCGCGTTCGTCGATGGTAAAATACATCTCCTCGCGCAGGACCCGCGCCTGCTCCTTGCGCATGTCGGTCAGCATCACATTTTCGATCTGCTCCAGCAGTTTGCGCACCGAGGTATCTTCGAGCAAATGCAGGAGCTGTTTATTTTTCGGCATGCCGTGGCGGACCTGGTAGAGGCGCAATTTAGCCTTCTCAAGGTTGCCCTCGTCGATACAGGCCTTGGCCTCCTGTATCAGTTGGTTGCAAAGATCGCGCTGTTTACGGACCAGCCGATCCACACCCGGGGCTAATGTGGCATACTGGTGGCTGGAGATCGGCGCCGGCCCGGAAATGATCAGCGGAGTCCGCGCCTCGTCGATCAAAATGCTGTCCACCTCATCGATGATCGCATAATTATACCCGCGCTGGACGACATCCTCCGGCGCGTAAGCCATGCCGTTGTCACGCAGGTAATCAAAGCCGTATTCGCTGTTGGTGCCATAGGTGATGTCCTTGGCATATTCGGCACGCCGCTCCTCCGGGTTCATCTGATTCTGAATACACCCGACCGTCAGTCCGAGATACTGGTAGACAAGCCCCATCCATTGCGAGTCGCGCCGGGCCAGGTAGTCGTTGACGGTCACCAGGTGCACATTCTGGCCACCGAGGGCGTTGAGATAGAGGGGCATGGTGGCCACCAGGGTCTTGCCTTCGCCCGTGGCCATTTCTGTGATTTTACCCTGGTGAAGCACTATGCCGCCAATCAGTTGGACATCGAATGGCACCATGTCCCAGGTCATTTCGTGCTCGCACACTGTGAATTTCGTTCCCACCAAGCGCCGGCAGGCGTTTTTCACCGCGGCAAAGGCTTCGCACATGAGGCTATCCAGCGGCACGCCACCGGCAATGCGCGCCTTGAATTCCAACGTCTTGGCCTTCAAGGCGTCATCGGTAAGCGCCTGGTATTCCAACTCCAGGGCATTGATCCGCGCAACCAGCGGCCAGAGTTTCTTTAAATCCCGCTGGTGCTTGGTGCCGATTATCTTTTTCATTATCCAACGAATTGGCATAGCAGCGGGAACAATAGCACTACCATGACGGGTTGTCAAAAAATGGTTTGCACATGCCGCCTCCCGCGTTATATTACATCGTATTGCGTTAGCATGGCGGGAAATTGACATCCGCCGGCATATTTCACAAGGAAAGCCCATGCAACAACCAGACAGCCCGAATCATTGTCACGAAAAGTCGCTGAACCCGCACGCCTTTCCCAGGATCTGCGCACATCGTGGCCTGAGCCTTGCCTGCCCCGAGAACACCCTGCCGGCCTTTGCGGCCGCGCTGTCCACGGGCGCCCAGGAACTCGAATTCGACTTGTGGAGCAGTTGGGACGGTGTTGCCGTGGTTTGCCACGATGAGTCGCTCGAGCGCACCACCAATGGCCGGGGTAAGATAGCGGACATGCTCTGGGCCGACATCCGTAAGTTGGACGCGGGCGTCAAGAACGGCCCGGCTTGGCGCGGCCTGCGTATACCACGTCTGGAGGAAGTCCTCGACCTGACGGCCGGTCGCATGGAACTCAATATTCACATCAAGGAAGCGGGAGTAAACGGACAACTGGTGAAACAAACCTGCGCTATCCTGCGGCAGAGATCGTTGTGCGACCGGGCCTATATCGCCGGCACAGCCGAAGTGCTCCAATGCGCCCTGGAATACGCCCCAGAACTGCCGCGGAACTGTTTGGACGGCTTTGAAAACCCGTTGATGCAAATCCAGACTGCGCAAAAGTATGCCTGTCGGCGGATACAGACAGGACGACATGTTACCGCGGAGCATACTCGCGCCGCGCGCGCGGCTGGTCTGATCTGCAACCTGTTTTGGTCGGACGATGCCCACGAAGCGCTCGACTATGTCAAGCAAGGCATTCAGGTGGTTCTCACCAATTGTGCCCACCAGCTGATCGCCGATGGTTTCCCGCTCTTGCAGGAAACAAAATAATGTTTAAGCTTGTGCTTGGCGACTAACTCAGAGTTGGCCTGCGCCACGAATAAAAAACTCGGGTTAACCGGAAATGTATATAATGCCCCGTATGAAACCCATTAACCTGCTGGACACACTCATAGCTGAACCGGCGCCCACCCAAAAACTCTTGTCAGCGACCGGGATCGAATCGACCCCGACTTCGGCCGCGCCGACGAAACCGACGCTGGCGCCAGAGTTTATCGAACTGATCAACAGTTACCGAGATATCCGGCATTCTCGGTCGATCCCCTGCCCGGTTTCCTACCAGTTCGTGAAGGAACTAGGCCATGGCCGCCAGGGAGTGGTGTTTCTGGCGACTCGTCAAGGAGCGCGGGGCTGTCGCACACATCACGCAATCAAGCTCTTCGATCCGGCCATTTATTCCAGTGCCGCTAAGTACTGGACCGATATGGGGCGCATCGCCCAACAGATATCCCTGCTGCAGCCGATCAACAACAGCAACCTGGTCTCCCTGGATTTCTACGAGGAATGCAATGGAATTGGCTATGTCCTGATGCAAGCCGTGGACGGCGTGGACCTGCAATTCCTGCTGGATAGTCAGCACTTGAATATAGCCCGCTCTCGTTGCAGCGACAAGGAATGGGCGGATTTCTTCACAACCCTCTTCCGCCAGGACGGCCAGCGGCTCAGCTTTCAGCCCGGCGCTGCCCTCTATATTCTCCGCAATGTCCTGCGCGGCCTATCGGTACTCCATGAAAAAGGCTTCATTCACGGCGACATCAAGCCTACAAACATCATGGTTAATATCCAGGGCACCGTGAAACTGGTTGATTTCGGACGGGCGGCCCGGATCGGGGAACGGGTGAACATACTGCTCGGCAGTCCGCTATACATGGCTCCGGAAATCCATCGTCGGGAACCGGGCTTGATTCAATCCGATATCTTCAGCGCCGGCCTGGTCGGCCTGGAAATGCTGAGGGGGAGTCAAATCCACGAATTGGCCAACCTGAACGAAAACGAGTTACTGGATGAAAAAAACACGTTGGCCCAGCAGATCGAAAAATGGCTGCCCGCGAAGGTCCTGCAAAATATCGAATTCACAAAAGTGCTCAAGCGGTTCCTGGACGCCGACACGGTTCACCGCTTCCCCAGCGCCAAAAAAGCCGAATCAGGCGAGCAGAGTCTTGTCTCCGCGCGCCAGTGGATGAATGAAGCGGAACGGGAAACGGAATACGAACGCAAGCTCGAGGCTTACCTGAACAAGCTCGTGGACCCAGATACTGGAACCCTTAACCCCCACTTCGCCTCCGATAATCTGACGGCCGTGATCATCGCCTAAGGCCGCGCCCTGAATTACGACCCACGGTAGTAGCGCCGGCCATCACGGAGTTCCACGCGCACCCGGCCGACGCGCAACAAATCGGCCAGGATCCGCTCGGACTCCGCCGCCGCCAGCGAGAAGGAATGGGCCACATCTTCCGCCGTACAGGGCCGGCGCCGGAGCATTGCCATAATACTATCGAGGCTGGCCCTAGCCTCCCGTTGGGCTGTTCCTGAGAACCGCGCAATCACTTCGGCCATGGGCGAGAAAAAACTCGTCAATTCCTGCAGCATTTCCGGAGACAGCGCTTGGACCTGGCGTTCGGCAGTCGGCCGCACCGCCGTGTTCAACTGGATCCGGTCGGGCCGGATCGTTTGCGCCAGGGCCGCAATCCGCTTAACCTGCTCCAGCGCGGCATTTACGCCCGGCACAAGAAAGACTTCCAGCCAGATGGCGCCCGGATATTCATCCCGAAAGTGACGCAGTCCGTCAAGCACCCGCTCAAAACGCAGATCCGGATGCGGGCGGGCCACGGCCGCAAACGAGGACTGGTCCCAGGCCGACAACGTGGCCTTGACCACGTCCGCCCGGGCGGCCGCGGCCCGGACTTCCGGCAGAAACAAGAGGGTACTGTTGGTCAGGAGCGCTGAACGTACCAGCTTTTGGCCGGCAATAAAATCCAGGATTTCACCGAACCGCGCATGTAGGGTCGGCTCGCCCGATCCGGCCAAGGTAATAAAATCAAGTGGCTGTTTCAACTCCAGCCAGGCGTCAAGCTCTGTCAAAATCGCAGCGGTAGGAACGTATTCCTTGCGTGCCAACGTGCGCTCGGTGGTCAAGCCGACTTCACAAAAAGGACAATCCAGAGTGCAGGTTTTAAAAGGCGCCAGATCCACGCCTAGCGAACGGCCAAAACGACGTGAAGGCACCGGCCCGAATAAATATTTAAAAACAGGCATAGTTTTCTTCAATACTGTTTTTCGTATTCACCATGACCCAGTTTTTTCAACTTGTGAAAGCCGGACGATTTGGCTCGCGCATCGAAGCCGCTGCGCGACGCGCCGATAGCCGGCGCCGAAATCAGGCGCACAAGCGGCACGCCGCAGCGCGGACACCCGGCGCCAGGCGGCTGATTCAATCCTTCGATCTGCTCGAACGGCTGACGGCATAGCCCGCAACCTTGGTTCGGGTCCTTGGCTTGATATTCCCGGATGGGCATCTTAAAATCCGTTTCGAATAGGGGTTCAGGGTTCAGAATTTGGGTGCACGGCGCGTGATTGCTGGAGCGCGTTGGCGGCCGCCTGCTGCTCGGCATCGCGCTTGGTCAGCCCCCGCCCCGTCCCCAGGTGTTTGCCGTTGACAAGCGCATGGACGGTAAACATTTTCGAATGGGAAGGCCCATCCTGGCGGGTGACCTGGTAGCGGGGATTGGCATGCAAATCACGCTGGGCGATAACCTGGAGTTGCCCCTTGGGATTATCCGACCAGGCATCGTCGGGCTTGATTTCAATCAGGGGAATAAACAACTTCAGAAAAATTTTTTTCACCGCCGGCAAGCCCCGGTCGAGGTAGGCGGCACCCAGGATCGCCTCCATGGCATCGGTGATATTGGAAGCCCGATGCTGGCCGCCGGACATGCGTTCGCCTTTGCCCAGTTTAAGATGTTCGCCCAGCCCGACGGTACGCCCGATTTGGGCTAGCGCCTTGCCGCTCGTCAGGCGACTGCGCAGGCAAGTCAAAGATCCTTCCTGGAGGGTTGTATGAGCCTTAAAGAGGTACTCGGCAGCCACCAGCCCGAAGGCTGCGTCACCCAAAAATTCCAAGCGCTGGTTGTCAGCATCGATGCCCATGGTTTCGTAACGATAGGAGCGATGCATAAGCGCCATCGCCAACAGATTCCGGGAACGGAAGGTATATCCCAGCTTGCTCTCCAGCGCGCGATAGGGATTATGAAATAACGATTTAAAATTCATGCTCGGGGGTGGAACCTTTCATGTATGGATTTCAGACGCGCCGGGTCCACGTGCGTATAAATCTGGGTCGTGGCAATATCGGCATGGCCCAGCATTTCCTGGATCACCCGCAGCGGCGCGCCGTTTTGCAGGAGGTGGCTGGCGAAGGAATGGCGCAGCGTGTGCGGGCTGATCGATTTGGCAATGCCGGCATTCCGTGCATAGCGTTTAACCATTCTCCAGACGCTGCGCCGATCAAAGGCCTGCCCAAGCCGCGTCAGAAAAACCGCACGGACGGATGGATCCCGCGCCAGCCGGGGCCGAGCCTGGCGCAGGTAGCCGGCCAGGATCTGCCCGGATTGTTCCGAAAATGGCACAACCCGCTCCTTCTGGCCCTTGCCGATGCAGCGCAGGTAGCCGGCATCGAAGTGCAGGTCATCCAGGGTCAGGCTGCATAGTTCGGATACGCGCAAACCGCTGGCATAGAAGACTTCCAGCAGCGCCCGATCACGCACGGCCTGGGGCTTGTCTCCCGCCGGCGCCGCCAGCAGACGCTCCACTTCCTTGATCGAGAGGGTTTCCGGCAGAATCTTCCACAGCTTCGGGGAATCCATGGCCTCGGCAACATTTTGGGCCAGCAGGTTTTCCTGCTGCAGATAGCGCAGCCAAACCTTGATCACCACAAACAGGCGCGATACGGAATTGGCGGCCAGCCCTTTCTCCCTCTCGCCCATCAAGAAATCGAGGAGCTGCTTGCGGGTCAAAGAATTCAGGGTGGCAATCTTCCGGACCTCGAGAAAACCGACAAATTTACGGAGATCTGTCGCGTAGGCCATCCGGGTGTTTAAACTCAAGCCCAGTTCGAGGGAAATATAATCCAGAAATTGATCGATCAACGCCTGCATAAAAATAAATATATCCTCGGCGCCCAGACGAAAATGTCCGCCATCGTTTCCAACCAACAATCGGCATTCAGCACCGCTGCCCTCAGCGGCATTCCGCGGGCAGTTTGGCAACGGCATTGCTGAATGCCGGGGTGTCGTCGGCGTCAAACCCGGCGCCGGCCACGATAAATTCAAGGTTTTTACGCGCCACAACCATCGAGTTATACGTGACAGTCAGCTCGTGTGTCTGAAAATCAGGACGAACGGAATTAATGCCCGGCTGATGCGCAAAAGCGTCCTGAACCACCTTGGCACAGGCCGCATTCGTCATCCCCGGCGTCTTGATCTGCACAGTCCGTATATCGTTTTTGCGGCAGGCGCCCAGCCCCAGCAAAATCATCAGCCCCAAAATGCCCATAAATATTTTCATGACCGGTAACCTTAACTAACCCCGCCGGGATATTATTACTTAAACGTCCGCGCTCCAAAACGGGATGCTGCGCTTAGGCAACAATTGTAATTACGGCAGACGCTCGCGAACACAAAAAGTGCCTGTTATCAATTCAGTTTTGTGCGAAAGCATACGAGTTGTCGCGGCGGCTGTCAAACCCGTTTTTGCCGAAAAGTGTTCCGGGGCAAAACCAGGGCTTGACGCTTTCTTTCGGATTAAGTATATTTCGCGTCATGAATATTTCAAGAAGCAAAACACCCCGGGATTTATCCCTGGAGGCGTTCGCGGACCGCGTCCTCCAGCTATCCCCTGGGATCATGCAACACCAGGTGCGCCAGGAGCGCAACTACCTGGCCCGGGGCCTTATCAGCCTGCCCCAGTTGTGGGCGCTGCGCCAGATCGCCGGCATGGGGACCTGCGCCATGCGCACCCTGGCCCAGGCTCAGGGCTTGCAATGCTCGACCCTGACCGGTTTAATAGACCGCCTGGTCGAACTGGGCCTGGTCAAGCGTTTCCAGAGCGCAACCGACCGCCGCGCCGTGCTGGTGACAATTACGCCCAAGGGTCGCAAGATACTGACGGCCCTGCGGGCCGAGCGTCGCAAATCAATTATGCTCCTGTTCCGAAGCATCTCCCAGCGGGAACGGACGATCTATCTGGAAATCCTCGAAAAAGTCGCGCGGGCTCTCGCTCCGCCCGCACAGCCACAGGACGCGGACAGTGCCCCAGCCGAAAGAGACGGATAAATTGATGCAACGCATATTCCTACCGGCACTCGGCATCCTGCTCATATCCCTGGCAACGGAGCAGGCAGCGGCCGTTTCCAGCAACCTGTCTAGCGCGCCGCCAAGCGGCTTCAACAAGGAAGCTTACATCGCCGGCGCCAGAACCAACCTGCTGTTACGCATCGGGCGGGTGGACTGTATCGCCTTTGCGCTCAAGAATAACCATGAAATCAAGATTAAACGCATTCAGCCGATTCTGCGTCAGGCGGATGAACGCATTGCCCGCGCCGCCTTCGATCCCAGCCTGACAATCGCAGCCGTCCTGACAGACGCCACCGAAATTTCACCCAACCTGATCGCCGGCACCAACATCTTCACGCAGCAGGAGGGCGACATCAATGCCGGCCTGGGCGGCAAACTCTGGACCGGCGCGCGTTATGATCTGAACCTTGACTTCAACCGACTAAAATCCAGCTCCCCCACGGCCATTATCAACCCGGCCTACAGAATCGAGCCCCAGGTCACATTAACCCAGCCTCTCCTGCGCGGGGCCGGCATGGAAGTCAACCAGGCCAACATCGTTATCGCCCGTAACAACCTGCTGATTTCGGACACGACACTTGCCAACAGCGCCATGAGCGTCATCACCCGGACGCTGGAGTCCTATTACGCGCTGTATTTAGCCCGGGCGCGTTATTTCATCGAGTTTGACGCCCTGCAGCGGACTCGCCTCCTATTAACGATTAATAACGCCCGCTATGCCAAGGGTCTGATTAGTTCCGTGGATCTGTTGGAAACGGAGACTGCCGCGGCCGAGCGCCAAAAAATGGTGATCGGCGCAGCCGCCAGCGTGGAGAACGCCGAGGACGTTTTGAAACTGGTGACCAACCTGGTCGATGACCCGGCCCTTTGGAACGCGCGGATTCAGCTGCTGGATGAACCGGTGCTCAGTCTGCATCGTATCGACCTGGTGCAGAGCCTGGAACAGGCGTTCGAACAGCGGCCTGATTACCAGGCCATGAAGATCGCACTGGCCAACCGCGACATCCAGCTCGTTTTGGACCGTAACGGATTGCTCCCCACAATTGACCTGATTGGGAGTTTCGGACTGAATGGTCTGGGCGACAGCATGGGCGATGCCGCCGACCATGTAACCATGGATTACAAGGATTGGTTGATCGGCGTAAATATCACGATCCCGTGGGGTCGCGGCGACCGGTCCAAGTATGACAAAAGTAAGTGGGAAAAAATACAGGGCATCTTGGAACTCAAACGGATGGAACAGGATATCGTCTTTGAAATCCGGAATCGGGCGCGCGAAGTGGATATCCAGTATCGCCAAACCGAAGCCTCGATGCTGGCGGCCGACATGCAATCGGAAAACTTTGATGCGCAACAAGAGCGTTATGCATCCGGCCAAATCAGCACGCATGATATCCTTGATTATCAGAATCGGCTGGCATCCGCCCGGCTGGACTATATCAAGGCCCTGATAGATTATCAACTTGTTCTGATCCGCCTGGATCAGGCGCAAGGCGTTACACTGGTAAAAAACAATATTACCCTGGAGAACTAGCATGCCCGGCGCAGAAAAGATCAGAGCTCGTAAATCAGAATATCGGCAACGAGTAGCGGTCGGCCAGGCCTTGAAAATGGCGCTTGCCGTCGTGCTACCCGTCGCGCTGATGCCCCTTTCCGGATGCCGGGCATCAAACAAAATTGCCGAGACGGAAAAGATTCCGGTCCGGGTCATGTGCGTGGAGCTGCGAACTTTGAAACGCTCGCTTGATTATGCGGGGAACATCAGAGCCCGGGAAGAAGCCCAGGTGTATTCCAAGGTCCCCGGCAAAATCATGAAAAAGGTACGCCAGGAAGGCGCCCGGGTGAGCAAGGGCGACATAATCGCCTTTGTGGACCGCGACGAGGTCGGGTTCAACTACGAGAAAGCTCCGGTGGAAAGCCCCCTCGCCGGCTTGGTGGGCAGAATGTATGTGGACCTCGGCGCCAGCGTGACCCCGCAAACGGCCATCGCCCTGGTGGTGGACATCGAGGCGGTCGAAATAGCCCTGGATGTGCCGGAAAAATTCATCGCACAGGTCAACTTGGGCCAGGCAGCCACGTTGTCCGTAGATGCCTGGCCGGATGAAATCTTTACCGGCAAGCTGACTAAGATAAGTCCGGTGATGGATGTCGACACCCGCACGGCGCCGGTGACAATCACGATCCCCAACCCCGGGCATCGCCTCAAACCCGGCATGTTTGCGCGGGTCCAACTGGTGCTTGAGGAACGCTCCAATATTCCGGTCATCATGAAAGAGGCGATTCTGGGCCGGGATGCCGACTCCTATGTGTACGTTGTGAGCAACGGCTTTGCCTGTCTGCGCCCGGTGCGGATGGGCCTCCGCGAAGGATCCGATTTCGAAGTGAGTGAGGGCGTGAGCGTGGGAGAGTTGGTGGTCATCATGGGCCAACAGCGCTTGAAAGACGGTGTAGCCGTCAGCACAGACGAAGATACCGGCATAAACACCAAGCTCCCGAATCAAAAACCCAGGGAATAAGCTTACAAGGACTTGGCTCTATGAATCTTCCTGATTTTGGCGTACGCCGGCCAATCACCAATCTGATGATCTTTTTCGGGATCATGCTCCTGTCGCTCTACGCCCTGAGTCGGCTGGGCGTGGACAAGATGCCGGAAATTGAGCCGCCTTCCATTTCGGTGATCGCGGTCTACCCCGGCGCCAGCCCGGAAGACGTCGAGATCAAGGTGACAGAGCCTCTGGAAAACCAACTGGCCACCACGCCCGGGCTAGAAAAGATCACCTCCCGTTCCCGGGAGGGGGTTGGCGTCATCACCCTGCGCTTCGCCTGGGGCCACAACCTGGATGAAGCATCCAACGACATCCGTGACCGGATCGAAATGGCCAAGCGCGTCCTGCCGGATATTCCCGACGAAATGGACAACCCCTTTATCTTTAAATTCAATACAGCCATGATGCCCATCCTCTTCATCGGTATCACGGCCGATCGCAGTTATGCGGATCTCTATGATCTGATCGACAAGCGTGTCGGCGATGTCCTGCGCCAAATTCCCGGAGTCGGCACGGTGCAGATTCACGGCGGCCTCCAGCGCCAGATCAACATCTGGATTGACAAAAACAAGCTGGAGGGTTCCGGCTTTTCCATTCTGGATATCAAGCGAGTTCTGGCCCAGGAGAACATCACTCAGCCGGTGGGCGCCCTGAAAACCGGCATCTCCGAATACCTCTTGCGCCTGCCGGGCGAATTCAGCAGCCCGGAAGAAATCAACGCGACGATCCTGGGCCAACGCAATGGCAAGCTGGTTTATCTGAAGGACGTGGCCCGAGTTGAAGACGGATTCACGGAAAGCACGACCGTCGTCCGCATCAACGGCAAAAGCGGCGTGCAGATGATGGTGCAGAAGCAGGCGGGGATGAACACCGTGCAAGTGGCCAAACGTGTTAAGCATAAACTGAAGGAGCTCGAAGGGCTGCTGCCGACCGATATCAAAATGTATACTGTGATGGATGCGTCCGAGGACATCCTGGATTCACTGCGCACCTTAACCATCACAGCCCGCGACGCGATTATTCTGGTCAGCCTGGTTACCTGGTTTTTTCTGCAGCGCTTCCGGCCCAGCATGATCATCGCTTTGACTATCCCGTTTTCCTTGCTGATCGCGTTCATTTACCTGTTCATGGCCGGCAAGACCATCAACACGATCAGTTTGTCGGCGCTGGCCATCGTCGTCGGCCTGGTCGTGGACGACGCCATCGTGGTCGTGGACAACATCATGCGGCACATGGATCGTGGACAACGGCCGCGGGAAGCCGCCATTTTCGGCACCTCGGAAATGTTTCTGGCCATTTTGGCTTCCACCTCAACCACGGTCGTCGTATTTCTACCGCTCCTGTTCGTTTCCGGCGTAGTCGGGATCATGTTCGGCGAGCTGGCGGCGATTATCGTGGTGACCTTGACAGCATCACTCTTCACTGCCAGCACATTCACGCCGATGTTGTGTTCCCAATGGATGAAAGGCCGCTCAATGGATCCGACAGGCGGCACAGCCGGCAAGTCGGTCCTGATTAAAAAAGTTTATGCGCTTTCCGAACGCTGGTTCACGTCTTGGGAACGCGCCTATAGCCTCAGCCTGGCTTGGTCCTTAAAATACAGAAAAACCGTGCTCATCGGATTTACCGGAATTTTCCTGGGTAGCCTTGGCCTGATACCTCTGGTCGGCACTGAATTTGTCCCGGAGGAGGACGTCGGCAATTTAAACATCACTGCGCATTTACCGATCGGCACACGGGTAGAGGAAACTGATCGAGTGGCACGCCAGTTGGAAGACATTATCGTCAAAGACATTCCAGAAAGACGTTATTACCGCATGCGCAGCGGCGGCGGCGGCGGCATGAGCGGCATTTTCGGCGGCGCTGCCGGCCCGCATATCATCTCCGGAAGCATCAAGCTGATCCCCAAAACCCAACGTAAACGCAGCATCCAGGAAGTCGCCCAGAGCGTTCGCGACCGCGTTCGTAAAATTCCCGGTATTTTAAAGACCGACATCAACACGGGTAATATGCTGGGCCAGCTTATTACCGGCACGGGCGGCAAGAAAATCCAAGTTGAAATCATCGGGCATTCGTTTACAGACACTGATTCGGTGGGCGAAAAGATCAAGACGCTCATGGAGCGCACCCCGGGCGCCGTGGACGTGAGCATCTCCCGGGAATTGAAGCGTCCCGAATTACGAGTCATCGTGGACCGCGAGAAATCCTCCGCGCTCGGCCTGACCATGCAAACGGTATCCGAAAGCGTCAAGACCTTTTTCGAGGGCGCCACGGCCAGCAAGTATCGCGAGAAAGGCGAAACTTATGATATGTTCGTTCGCCTGGAGGAGGCCTTTCGCAGCAAGCCGGAAGACCTGGAAAACCTGATGATCGTGTCCCCCTATTCCGGCAAATCCTTGAAGCTGATTAATTTTGCCCGGCTTCATGAAACGGTCGGCCCCATGGAAATCGAACGTAAAAACCGCGAACGTGTACTGCGCGTGGAATGTAACACCCACCAGCGAGCCATGGGCGATGTGATTAGCGACATCGAACGGGGCATAGCCGCGATCACCCTGCCATCCGATATCGTCATCGATATTGGCGGCGAAGCCGAGGAACAGGCCAAGGCTTTCAGGGATCTGACCCTGATGCTCCTGCTCGGAATTGCCCTGGTGTACATGGTCATGGCCGCCCAGTTCGAATCCCTGCTGGACCCGTTTATTATTATGTTCGCGGTGCCGTTCACCTTCACCGGCGTCGTCCTGGCCTTTCTGGTGACGAACACGACGCTAAGCGTCATCACCTTTCTCGGCATCCTAATGCTGGTCGGCATCGTGGTCAAAAACGCCATCGTGCTGATCAGTTATATCAACATCCTGCGGGCCCGGGGACTCGCCATGCATGCGGCCGTTATAACCGGCGGCGCCCACCGCTTGCGCCCTGTGCTGATGACCACCGTTTCCACCCTGATGGGACTGTTGCCGATGGCGCTCTCGCGCGGGGCAGGCTCGGAAACATGGCAACCGCTGGGCATCGCCATGATCGGCGGCCTGACTTTTTCAACCTGCATTACCATGCTCTTTGTGCCCACGCTCTATGCCGTCTTTCACTCTAAATCCGGCTAACGCCCGCAGGTTTGCGTGGATAGGTACTAAACTACGGAGAAAGAACAATGCAAATGCTCATGCTGGTGTTTAACGAAGCCATTGACGAGGTGGTGCTGGAAACGATTCAAGATTGCGGCATCGAATCATACACCCGCATCGACGGTGTTTTCGGCAAAGGCAAAACTTCCGGCACCCATCTAGGCACGGACATTTGGCCAGGGCGCAACAACACCCTCCTCCTGGCCGTTTCCGAGGAGCAGGCCCGGCAAGCCATGGAACGTTTGCGTAAGTTGCGAACTAAACTCGGGATCGAGGGGGTCAAGGCCTTCGTCTGGAACCTGGAAGATGTGACCTAGCCCGAATTTCTCATGGACTTGCGGAGTTTGCTACAAATCCGGGTTAGGTGCGCTGCAAACCGGCGTGTTTGTGATCCAGAATAATGGCCGGCACTGTTTTCCACCCCAGAGTTTTACAGGCCTGCAGCCGCAGGTGACCGGCCACTATTTCATAGCCACCGCTTGCCTGTCTCTCGACCACGATGGGTTGGAGCAGCCCCATCTTGGTGATGCGGGCCGCCATCTCCTGAATGGCCTGTTGCGTTTCTGGCTTGCTCGGTGCAGGAATGGCGCCGAGGATCAGGTTGACGTCAACATCCGTGACTTCCGCGTCGCTGCCGGTGGTCGCATCGCCATCCGCGCGCCGTCCGCCCTGAATTCCCATGCGGTAAGAATAGACATACGGAATGGCAAAATCGACCCTCGGGTTGCCCTGGAATTTTTCAAAGATTTTCTTGGTGATCTCGTGGACAATCCGCGGCCGTTCCATGGCCAGGGTCATGAAACGCAGGCGCAAATAGACTCCGTAATCGTATAGGTCGGACCGGATATAGGGAGCATGACCGGTCAACTCGATAACCTCTCCGGTTACCTCGACCGCCGCGGCCATCAGGATTCTTTCAACTTCGTTCCAATCTGAATCGTATGTGATCCGCACGACCACCTCGTCGAGCACGAAGGGGTCAGCCTGCTGGGGAGTATAATTAATGACCACGGTGCTGAAAAGCATGGCGTTGGGGATAAGGATATGGCGCCCGGACGCTTCCTCGGTGCCCACGGTGCCGCCCACCTGGTTCAGCACGGTATACATCATGCCCATCTGCTGCACATCGCCGATCAGTCCCAGACTCGGCATCATCACACGATCACCGAGTCGAAAAGGGCGCTTCATGGTCACCAGGATCCAGGCCGCCAGGCCGCTGATGGGAGCCTGTAACGACCAGCCCAGCAGCATCCCGATAAAGGGCGCCACCGCCACCCAGGAACCAGCCAACTTGCCCATGTAATGGGCAAAGACAGCAATGATCACAATGCCCACGCCAAAACGCAGAAGCGCGGCCACCATGGGGATTTCGCTCGGCGCCCCCCGATGCATGCGTACCTTGACCGTGAAAGCCAAGATGCAAAGTTCATAAATTACCAGCACAGCCGCCACAAACGCCAGGTACCCGGTAAACGAATTACCCTGGGGAAAATAGAAAAACGCAACCTTCAGATAGTCCAACCATAAAAAACCACCGGCCAGCAACGCGAAACCGATCAGTAGTCCAATCCGGATTTTCGGCATGTAATTAATTTTGTTTGTCATGGGTGGAACTATTCCTTGCCGTCAGCGGCATGTAAATAATTTGACATGGGCCGAAACTATACCTTGCCGTCAACGGCATGTAAAGACTTCTCATGGGCCGATCTCGGATAAGCGTATAGCAGTTCCATAGGGGATTTATGCGAGTGACTTTTACATCATTCTTGTGGTTGACACGCCTGCCGGGATGAATCATCTTATGCCCCGAATGCCATGCTGAATCACCCCAACACCCCATCCCTAATTCTGATCTGCCGGGAACCATACGAAGAGGCGCTCCTGGAAGAAGCCCGCGCCAAGCTAGAACCGCATGCCGGGAATAGACCCGCCCCTATCCCCCCGCAAACCGGCCTGGGGTGGCTGAACCTCGCCCAGGCTCTCCTGGCCCCACCGATTTCGATGCCGACCCCTTTTATTTTCGAACGACAGCGACTGGTCGATGCCGTCTGGATAGAAGACAACTCCCTCAAAATGCTAGCTCGCGAAATCGTCATACGCATTTTGCCCGCCATCGCCCGCGCGCCGAACCCCTGGACCCTACACGTGTTCGCCGCCAACCCCGACAATGATCGGCCTTTGACGCGGCGGGCCGGCAACCTGCGGGACGTCTTCCTCGATTTCTGTGCCCGGCGCTTCACGGCAGTTTTTAAACGATATCGCCCGCCCGGCAAGGCGGACACAACACCGGATTTACTTGTCCTACAACTGTGCCTGGCTTCGGGAGGAGTGTGGGGCGCCGTTATGCGGTTTTTAGAGCTGACCGATTCGCATCCGGGGGGGATCCACCGCATGTCTTTCGATCCGCGAGCGCCGTCACGCTCTTATTTAAAAATCGAAGAAGTCTTCGATCGCATGGGCGAGGTTCCGCGTCTCAGCCAACGCGTGGTCGACCTCGGGGCCGCGCCCGGCGGCTGGAGTTATGCCTTTCTCAAGCGCGGATGCCATGTGCTGGCAGTAGATCATGGCCCAATGAAAATCAGCGCGCCCGGCGATGCCGGTGGACGCCTGGAGCATGTGCGGGAAAACGGCATCACCTTCCGACCGCCCCAGAACTGGCAACCCGTGGATTGGCTGGTCAGCGACATGCTGATCCCGCCCGGCCAGGCCCTGGGTATGATTCGCAAATGGCTGGAGGAATCGCTAGCCCGGCGCATCGTGTTCAACATCAAACTTCCGCAACAGCACCCCTACCCCGTGCTGCGGCCGATTGAAGCTTACCTGCGTCAAACGCCCGGCCTGCGGTTCCAGATGCGCCAATTTTACCACGACCGGCGCGAGGTAACCGTGTTCGGCGTGCTGGATGTCAATCGGTAGCGGGAGGTGGTCAGGATTTCCCGGAGCATACTGTATGTGCCGCGTTATAAGCAGCCGGCGTTCTTTTCGTTTTTCCCGCAAGGACGCCGACTCATCCCAGATTCAAAGTCATCGCGGTGAAGGACAACGGGGGCAGCTTGCAGCGCACCTGGCCATCCACCGCCGTGATGCCAGCGAAGGGGACGGCCGTGACGAGCTTGTCGTTCTCGAACGAATTGGACGCCTTGGCGCCAGGCCCCGTCAGCAACTCCGCGCTCTCGCGCGATGCAATCGCGCCATCGGCCAGGGCCACGCATACATCCGCCGCCTCCTCGCCATGTCGGTTCGTCAGAAAAACCTTGAGCCGCTTGCCGTCCAGGATAGCGCTGGCGTCAACATAGGCAACGACCCCATGCTCTTTCGATTCGTAGGATGGTCCATTCAGAACAACTCGCAAGGCATCGCCTTGGCGTCGTTTGGAGAACATTTCAAAAGGGTGGAATATGGTCTGGATACATAGCTGCTCCCCCTGCGTCATGAGCGGCGCGATCACGTTCACGATCTGGGCGAGGTTAGCGATCTTCACCGTATCGGCATGGCGGATGAAGCTGTGCAGGAAACCAGCCACGACGAGCGCGTCTTCAAGGTTATACGCTTCTTCCAGCAGGTGTGGAGCGAAGTGACCAGCGCCATCCATCTGTTTATTCCTATACCAGACATTCCACTCGTCGAAGCATAGATACGCACGCTTCTTGCTCCGGCGTTTGGCCTGGACGAATCGGCAAGCCGCGTCTATTTCCTCGATCTGGCGATCGATGGAGTTCGTAACGGCCAGGTAGTTCGGTGTGTCATTATCACGGTTGCCCACATAGCGATGCAGGCTGATGTAATCGGCCTGATCGCCCAGGTATTCGAGCACCTGACGGTCCCATTCCATGTAGGTCGGCAAGCCCAAGCCGCACGAACCGCAGGCGACCAGTTCAATGGACTGGTCAGCATCCTTCATCATCTTGGCGGCCTGCTGAGCGCGAACGGCATATTGCTCGGCGGGCACGTGCCCGAGTTGCCAGTCGCCATCCATCTCGTTGCCAAGACACCAGAGCTTGACGGCGTGCGGATCCTTTTCCCCGTTTGCGACTCGCAAATCGGCATAGCGTGTGCCGGGCTGGCAGTTGCAATATTCCACCCAATTACAGGCCTCTTCCGGGGTGCCCGTGCCCAGGTTAACCGTCAGCATCGGAGTCCAGTCCATTTTGCGGCAAAGGCCGATGTATTCGTCCGTTCCAAACAGGTTCGGCTCCACGCTCTGCCAGGCCAGTTCGCGCACTGTTGGGCGTATATCGCGCGGCCCAACGCCATCCTGCCAGTGGTAGCCAGATACAAAATTGCCGCCCGGGTAGCGCATGGCGGTCATGTTCAAGCGTCGCAGCGCAGCCATGACATCCTTGCGGCACCCATCGGCATCAGCCTGCGAGCTTTCGGGATCATAAACGCCCTCGTACACAGCCCGGCCCAGATGTTCCAAAAATCCGCCGAATATTCGCGGATCGACCGGCGCTATCCTGGACTCGGTCAGCAATTTGATTGTCGTCTTTTGCATAATGCTCTCCTCGGTTTATAAGCCTTGCTTTGGCCTCTTCGGGCACGGATCGACGCTGCCCCGCTGCCGACAGCAGCGGCGACTCACGCCGGTTCCGCGGGAATTTTAATGGCCAGGGCGTGCGGCACCACCTCGACTTCGAATTGAATGCGGGCGGATAGTTCCTCGCCGTCCAACTGGGCCGTTTCCGGCTTCGCCAGGCGCACCGCAATCCGCTGCCCCTTGGTCACGGCGGATTCCCGTTTAAAGCGCTCGGGCATGGTCTGGATATGCTGCGGATAGTTCCGAAACGACATCAAATATTTCGCCAGGTAATCGGTCTGCCCGGCAAGGGCCACGATTTCCATCAGGCCGTCGTTGGCAAAGGCGTCCGGACATAACACGAATACTCCGGCATAGACGCGCGTGTTGTTGATCACCAGGTTAATCAGCGGCCCGGAATACCAGGGTCGGCCATCCACGTCGATCTGCGCTTCGATCAGGCGTTGACGCCACAAGCGCGAGCCCGCACACCAGGTATAGAGCAGATTCCCCTTGATGAAACGGCCCAAGATCGGCAGCCGCGCCATGGCCCGCTTCAGCAGGTTATGCTCTCGGAGGATGCTGGAATCCAGCCCAATCGTCAGTGAATTGATGAACCAGGTCTGGTCCAAGCGGCCGAGATCCATGAGATAATCGGCGCCATAGCGGATGGTTGCCACCGCACGTCGCAGATCGCCGACAAAATAATCGTCCCTGGCGTCCAGTCCGAATGATTTGGCAATGGAATTACCGGTACCCAAAGGAATCATGGCATACGGCGGCAAAGTCAGCGCCGGGTGTGAGGCCCGCAAGGTCATGAGCGCGTTCATGACGCTGGAGTGCGTACCGTCCCCGCCCACACCGACTATGGCCGCATAGCGATCCGGTCCTTCGTGTTCCAGGCGGCGGATAACCTGAACGCCAGGCAATTGATCCGGGTCTGACAACCGATCACAGGTGATCCCGAAAGACTGCATCAACTCAGCGACGCGGGGCCAGCGCTGTAGGGCAATGCCATTGCCAGCCGTCGGATTTAAGACACACAGCGTATGAATGGTGGAGGCCATAATCAGGTCACTCTGTCGTCGGCAGCAACAATCAATAATTGGTATTTCGAATTACCAATTAAAACTCTCGTGCAAATAGCATTACATTAGCCTACACCCCAGCCCTAAATCAAGACGGAATCGGGATTGACAACCGCCCCGGAAGACGGCATAAACATAATTAAGTTATGACCGATCCGCAAACAGTGCTGACAGCCGCTATATCCTGGCCCTGGATCCTGCTGGATTTAGGAGTGCACCTGACCCTATTCCTGCTGATCACTCTGCACTGTCTGACAACCCGTCGCGAATCCGCCGCAGCGCTGTTGTGGATTTTCGTAGCCTGGTCCTTTCCCGTGATCGGCGCCTTGTTATATGCGATTTTCGGCATCAACCATGTGCCCCACAAAGCATGGCGTAAGCAGCGGGCGGACAGCGAATTCCTCGCCGAACGTCGATCACGCGAAGATGAAGCCCTGCCCATGGTTTATTGGCGGGCCGTGCATCGGGCGCTGGTTACCGAACCCGACGATCCGGAGGCGCGGGAAATCAACGGCATCATGGACCGCCTGTTGCCCAATCACCCGCTCCTGGGCGGCAACTCCATCCGCCCCTTGGTGGATGGCGATGAAGCCTATCCGCTCATGCTCGAAGCCATCCGGCAGGCCCGCCATCATGTGCACCTGCAATCCTTCATCCTCCGCAACGACGTCAGCGGGCGAAAATTTCTTGACCTGCTTGCCCAAAAAGCCCGCGACGGCGTTATCGTGCGCGTCCTATATGATCGTTTTGGATCCACCGGCGCAGTTATCAGCCGCCTCTTTGCCCGCTACGCCGGGATCGCCAATCTGCAAATTCGCGGCTGGACCCAAGCCAACATGTTCAAACGTCAATTCCAGATCAATTTAAGAAACCATCGCAAGATATTGGTCGTGGATGGGCAAAAAGCTTTTTTCGGGGGAATCAATCTGCATGACGAAAACGTGACACGTTCCGGCCACCCTCCGATCCGCGACTATCACACGTCCGTCCAGGGTCCGATCGTCCAGGAACTGCAATACTCCTTCCTGCGAGACTGGTATTTCATGACCGATGAAGATCCGGAAATACTGTTGCAACAGGCATATTTTCCGAAAGTAGCCACGACTGGAACAGCCCAAGCCCGGTTAGTCAACAGCGGACCGACGCCGGACGAAATGGAAAATATTGCCGATGTGATGTTCGAATGTCTGATCTCGGCTCAAAAGCAACTATTGGTGGTCACTCCATATTTCGTACCGCCCCAGGATATCCTACGCGCTTTCCGTGCGGCCGCCTCGCGCGGCGTGGATGTGCGGCTGGTGCTGCCCAAAATCAACAATCATATCTATGCCGGCCTGGCGGGCAAAGCGCTTTATGAAGAAATGTTGGCGGCCGGCGTGCGCATCTTCGAGCGCCGACCTCCGTTCATGCACGCCAAGGCCCTGATCATGGACGACAAGCTGGCCTTGGTGGGTAGCGCCAACCTGGACATGCGCAGCCTGCGTCTGAATTACGAAACGAACTTATTGGTCTTTGACAATGGTTTTGTCAACGCGCTCAAACGCATAGTGCTCGCCGATATCGCCCATAGCAACGAGCTGACTCTGGCCGTCTGGCAGGCTCGCCCCGCCGCCCGCCGTCTGCTGGAAAACTTCTGCCACCTGCTGATGCCGGTGTTATAGATTTGCGAACGCGCTTAGTAGATGGTGAAAATCGTGCCCGGCATCCACCAATAGACGCTACCGACCGTCGCCGTTGGCCCACCCGAGTAGGAAGGCGATCCAGCGTTCACAAGGCACTGTCCCATATAACTTCTATGCATACAGTGCACGGCAATCCGTCCGCCGCCGCCGGCGCCGCCATAGGAAATATGGCCTGCCCCTCCATTCGCCCGCATAATGCCGTTTCCGGCAATTGAATGGCAAAAAACATAAATTCCGCCTCCTGAACCTGCCCCCTGAGTATACCCGCTATCCCCTCCATTGGCGGTCAACGTGCCATCCAGAGTCACCGTTGCATCGGCTTGAATGCGAATCAATCCGCCACCATTTCCGCCGGCACTGCTTCCGGCGGCGCCACCGCTGCCAGCCTGGGGGTCCTTGGCCAGACCATTCGTAACTCCACCGCTATCCCCGCTGCCGCTTCCATCGCTGTCGCCACCGCGCCCGCCGTGCCCGCCGCCCCCGCCGCGAGACGTACGACGGCCAGCGCCGGGACCATATCCGTCCCCGGTCTGACCGCCCAGGTAACCGGCGGCATCCGCATTGATTTTCGCGGCGCTTGCAATCGTCAAATTCCGCATTCGCAGAGTTTCCGGAGTCAGCGGGGGATTGGTCGAGGTGGGATGACAGTAGAGATAGACCATGGATGTGCTCATCAGGGACATATCCCCAGCAACCGCGAGTCTGCTCTCCGGATACAGATAGATATCCGCATCAGTTGCCGTAAAATCACCGGCACATAGAACAGTGTTGCTGAAAACGACATAAACATTCGTGCCGAAATCGAGGCGCGCTGTTCCGTAGAAGCCCGTCCCGGAGACTTCCATGTTGGAGCAGGCGAGCGAAGCCTGCTCCAGCAGGTGGATGCGGCTGCCCTCTACAATCCACACATCGTTGGTCACGGTCACCACCGTACCTGTCGCCAGGCGCAGGTAGTAGTTCGACAAGGCCAGGTTTTCCGTGTTCCACGCCCTGCTGCCGATCGTCAGGTTGGCGCCACCATTGGTGAATACTTGACATAGGACCGTCGGGTTCAGAACATAGACGGTCCCTATGTCGCCTTGGTTGGCGCCATTTCCCCCCCTGGCATTAAGCGTACCGTCGAATCCGCTTCCGTCAATTGCATGGACGGCAATTCTTCCGCCGCCGCCCCCGCCCGAATAGGTCGTATTCGCGTTGCCGCCAAGGGCCTGCAGCGTACCCGCCCCGGCGAGCGCCGCACAGGAAATATAAATCCCACCACCGGACCCGGAGCCACCGGTCCATTCCCCATCAACCCCGTTCGCGGTGATCGATCCGTTGAGCAGAATCATGCCGGCGCAGGTGATGCGCACCAGGCCGCCGCCGGCACTGGATGTGCCAGCCCCGGTGCTCCGGCCCCCGCCGCTCCCAAGCTCGTTCGGCTCAATCCCGGATCCGTAGGGATTGCCGCCTGCAATCCCGGTGTCGCTGCGCCCGCCAACCCCGCCATATCCACCGCCGCCAGCCCGATTGCCGGATGCCGTGCCGCCGCCCGGTCCGTAGCCATTGCCGCCGCCCGCCGGACCGCCGGCATACCCCAATCCGTCCACGTTGATCTGTCCGCCAGTGTCCACCGTCAGACTACCGCAGATCAAGTCCAGACGGCTCGTGGGCGCCGTCTCCGTGGAATTATCGGCATGCCGGAGCACGCCCATGTTCTCCACCAGCACATTGCTCTGCACCGTGAGACGGCTCAGCCAGCCAGTGGTCGTGAGCGTCGCGTTGCTGAGGATCATGGCGCCAATGGCCCAAGGCTGATCCAGCGTCACGGCGCCATTGGGAATGACCACCGTATCCAGATCACCGGGCAGGATCGAGCCCAACCATCCGGCGGCGTTCGTCCACTGGCCCGTGCCCCCGATCCAAATGCACATCCCACCGGTGTCGGCCGCGTAAACCGCGCGCACGCTTCGCGGCTGATCCATAGTCACAGCGATTGGATTGTTGGTGCGATCGGCAAAGGGCACATCGCCTACCCATTGCAGAAAATGCCAGCCATCATTCGCCGAACAGGCCACCGCAACCTCTAGCCCATTCGTGTACCAGGCGGACTTGTCCTCATCGAGCGAGCCCTGGGCCTCCGAACTCGTGGCCAGGTGGTATTCGCTGGTCCAACGCCAGATGAGCATGGAATTTTCCGTCATCGTGAATGATACTGAATTACTGTAATCGTCGATGGGAACTGAACCCGTGCCGCTCCAACCGATGCAACCATAGCGCACCCCGTTGGTTTCGTCGGCCGGTGTATTCACGCTCACAACCATCACGCCGCCGGAGGCGACGCCGCACACCCCATAAGCATACGGAGTGGACTCGCCGTGCCGGATAGGATCGCCTTGCACTTCGAACTCGAGATAGCCCGGTGGTATGGACGCATACACCGTTCCGTTGGAGCCGAGTACACCGGAGTAGCCGGACCCGCCTGACACAATGTTGGTTCCGTAGAAGTTGTTGAAAAGGTATAACAAGGCGATCCGCCCACCGCCACCGGCCCCGCCCACGCCAGCGCCACTGGTGGTTCCCCCGGCAACGGTATTTGTGCCCGACCCAGCCAAGTTGTCGCACGAGATATAGATGCTGCCACCCGATCCGGATCCGCCATGATACCCGCTCCCGCCCCGGGCGCTGATCGTGCCGTCCACCCTGGCCGTGCTCACGTTTTCAATCCGGATCACGCCGCCACCGGCACCAGCGCGCATCCCATCGGAGTTGTAGTAACTACCGCCGCTGCCGGGATCGGTTGGATTATTACTTGATCCGTAGGTACCTCCGCCCGCGCTGCTGTCCCGTCCTTTACCGCCAACGCCACCATATCCTCCGCCGCCATTCCGTGCCGGACCGCCACCCGGACCGTAACCGTTCGTATGTTCCACCGTGCCGCCTGCATAGCCGACGGCATCCGCATAGAGCATTGCACCGGCGCCCAGCGTCAGGTTCCGGGGTCGCAGCGTGCTCGGCAGAACCGGCGGATTAGTACTCATTGAATTGCAATACATATACACCGTGGCAGTGTCCAGCGCCGACAGATCGTTCGAGATATTCAGCACACTGGCCGGATACAAATACATCGCGGCAGAACCGGCCATGGACACGTTGCCCACAACGGTCAGGACGCTGGCAGGATAAACATAGACCGCCCCGTTCGTCACCGTCAGACTCGCGCAGGCCACTTTGTTACTGAAGGATAGCGCTGTATTCGTGCCCATATCCAGGCGCGAGGCGCCGTAGAGGCCGCTGCCCGAGACCAGGATGTTGGAGCCGCTCAAGGTGCATTGTTCCAACAGGTGAATCCTGGCGCCGGCAAGGATCTGGATGTCATTCGTTACCCGCACAACCGTGCCGGTCGGCAACCGCAGGTAGTAGTTGGAGAGAACAAGATTGTCCAGGTTCCAGGTGCAGTTGCTGAGGATGCAATACGCTCCGCCGGACAATAGGGGATGTGAGATCGCCGAGACATCCGTCATGTACAGGGTCCCGATGTCACCCATTGCACCGCCTCTACCACTATTACCCCGGGCGGTAATCTGGCCCGTAAAGCTGGCGGCGTTGGTATAAACAACGGCAATCCTCCCGCCGCCGCCGCCGCCGCTGAACGAGACGGATCCGGCGCCTCCATTCGCGCTAATGGTCCCCGCGCCGGAAAGGATACCACACGCTATGTTCACGCTACCCCCGGAGCCGGCACCCTCAGTGTTCGATGGACCGGAGCCATCGGCCGCTATTGTTCCGTTCACCGTCACCGTTCCCAGCGCCTGAATCCGGATAACGCCACCGCCGGCGCGACCGGCAACGCCCAAGAAACGGCCGCCTCCGCTGCCGGGGTCTGTTGGATTGTTGGTCGAACCGTACATGCTGCCACCGGTGGCGCCTCGGCCCACCCCTCCCACTCCGCCGTAGCCGCCGCCGCCGCCGCAGTCCCCCGCGCAGATTCCGCCACCAGGTCCATAGCCGTTGGCCTGGTCGCCGCTGGCGTCGCCCCCGGCATAGCCGAGACCATAAGCAGAAATTTGCGCTTCCGCACCGACCGTCAGGTTAACCGGGGTCAACTTGCCCGGCAGAATGGGAGGATTCGTGATCGTCGGATGGCAGTACATGTACACTGCGGCACTGCCCATTACGAACATGTCGCCCGAAATGTTCAGGGCACTGGCCGGATAGACATACACCAGCGCATTCGTCACCGTCAGGTTGGTGCACGTTACGCTGTTGCTGAAGGCCATTGATGTGTTCGTGCCCATATCCAGACGCGACGCGCCGTAGAACCCGCTGCCCGAAACCAGGATATTGGAACAGCTCAAGGCGCACTGTTCCAGTAGATGGATCCGGCCTCCGGCAAGAACCTTCACGTCGTTTGTCACGGCAACCACTGTGCCGGTGGCAAGTCGCAGGTAGTAGTTGGATAACGTCAGGCTGTCGATATTCCAGGAGCCACTTCTGAGAAGCAAGTAGGCCCCATTGTCGACTAACGACGACGGCAGAGGAGTCGGATCGGTAAGACAAACACTGCCGATCGCACCCGCATTGACTCCACTTCCGCCCCTGGCCTTGAACTGTCCGCTGAACGTGGAACTGTTGAAATCAACGGCTATTCTTCCCCCGCCCCCGCCCCCGCCGTAAGATGAAGACGCATTGCCGCCCGTGACATCCAGCACCCCGCTACCGCCAAATGTGCCACAGGTGATGTGGATGCTCCCGCCGGCGCCGGCGCCGCCGGTGTTAAAGCGGGATCCGGCAACGGATTTTCCACCTATGGCTGACACCTCTCCGTCATTCGTGAATCCCTGGCTGGCCTGGATACGGATCACACCCCCGCCTTTGCCGCCAGTGCCGTAGTTGGTCAGCGAGCCGGCACCGCCGCTGCCAGGATCATCCGGTTGAGTGGCCGAACCATAGACGCTGCCGCCCAACGCCGTCCCGCTTTCGCCCCTCCCACCGACCCCGCCATAACCACCGCCGCCGCCCC
>CAZALU010000017.1:0-44285 GCA_964486075.1 uncultured Verrucomicrobiota bacterium | reverse complement strand
GACCAACGCCTGGGGGCAGGTTCAGAAACTGACCGCGTCCGATGGCGCGGCGGGTGATTATTTTGGCTGCTCGGTGTCCGTGGCGGGCGATGTGGCCCTCGTGGGGGCGTATCGTGTGGCGTCTTTGAAGGGCGCGGGGTATGTGTTTGAGAATTTCCCTGAATCCCCGGGTGCTGACATCTCGGTCCTCGGCACGAACGGGGCAACAATCGCCAGCGGCGAGGCCGCCACGGCGGCCAAGGGCACGGATTTCGGGTCCCTGGCCTGGGGCTCGGCTCTGACCAAAACGCTTTCCATCACCAACGCGGGCGCGGCGACCCTGACGATCAGCGGGGTAACCACGAATGGAGCCGGAGCCTCCGCATTTTCGATTTCCGATTTGCAATTTTCGATTGAAGCGGGAGGCGTTTCCAACTTCAACATCCGCTTCGCGCCGCCGGACGTCGGGGCTTACACCGCGGCGGTGGCGATTGCCAACGATTCAACCTGTACGCCTTATATCGTCCATCTGGCCGGGACCGGGACTAAACACGATCAAACCATCACCTTCCCGGACATCGCCGACCAGTCGGTGACCAGCGTGGTGACCCTGGCGGCAACAGCCTCCTCCGGCTCGCTGGTGCATTTCGCGGTGGCCAGCGGGCCGGGCGTGATCACCAATCCCCCCCCGGCCTTGCGCGGCACCCCTCCGCCATCCACCCTGCGCTTTACCGGCACGGGGATCGTGCGGGTGGCCGCTTCCCAGGCCGGCAATGCCTACTGGAACCCCGCCCCCACCCTGACCAACAACGTGAGGGTGCATGGAGAGGAGCCGACCAACCTGCCGCCGACCATCACGGCGAACCCGCAAACGCAGACTCAAAGCGTCGGGCAGGCCGCCGCTTTCAGCGTGAGCGCGAGCGGGACGGCGCCCTTGTTTTATCAATGGCAGAAAGATAATGCCGATCTTGCCGGCGCCACGGCGGCCGGTTACACGATCACGGCGGTCGCGACGAATGACGCGGGCAGTTACCGTTGCCGGGTGACCAACACGGCCGGCGCGGCCACCAGCGCGCCGGCGACCCTGACGGTCCTTTCCAACGCCCTGCCGGCGCCGAAAAAAGTGGCAACCCAGGTCGAGGGCCGGACCAACCTGATCCAGGTCACCTGGCAGGGCGTGGCCGGCGCCACCGGCTATGAGCTGTGGCGGGGAACGAATAACAACTCCAGCAACGCGACCTTGATCGCCACCGGGCCGGCAACGCAGAGCGTTAGGATTAAGGAATCAGGAAAACGTTCAACCTTCAACGCTCAACGCTCAACGCCCAACGAAGAACGAAGAACCAAGAACGACGAACAAGGAACGTCTTATTCCTACTCCGACTACGCCGTCCTGCCGGCCGTGACGTACTACTACTGGATCCGGGCCACCGCCCCCGGCGCAGTCAGCCCGTTCAGCTACGCAGCCATGGGCGCGCTCCAGCAGAGGCCGGAAGAGGCGGAAGGCACCGCCGACCTGGCGCTCTCCGACCTGGTCTTCCTGCCGGTCAACCTGACCAACGGCAGCCCGGCCGGCACGGTCTCCTGCCGCCTGGCGAACCTGGGTCCGGATGGACTTTCCGGTATTCCGGTGGCCTTCGACTTCTATCTCACCGGGCCGGACGACTATGCCGCCTGGATCGGGAGCGTGACGGAAACCGTGACGCTGGGCGCGGGCGAGGAAGGACTGCTCATCCTGACGCCGGCCAGCCGGGCTCTGCTCCGGGCCTCGGGCGACCTGTCGGCGACCAACACGGTCCAGGCCCATGCGCGGCATGTGACGAAGCGCTACGATCCGGTCCTGGCCAACAACAACACCACCGGGCCGGGCCTGGTGCGGGTAAAAACCAATGGCATAAGTTCGCTTAACCGGTCGCTGAGTGACTTCGACGGCGACGGCAAGGCCGACGGCGCCGTGGCGGGTCCGGTAGGCGACTGGCACCTGGCGCTCTCGGGCGGCCGCTACAAGGAATATGTGGACCTGGGGGCGGCGTTCACGGATTGGCGGAACGCGGCGGGCGATTATGACGGCGACGGGCTGGCCGATACCGGCATCTACGATCCCTCCACCGGCTGGTGGTATGTGCGGCTGAGCACCCAACCGGAACAGTTGTCGGTCATGCAGTTCGGCCTCGAAGGCTACGAGCCGGTGCCCGCGGATTACGACGGGGACGGCAAGACCGATCCCACGCTCTACAGCGCGGAAGCCGGCTACTGGCTGGGGCTGAAGTCGGGAATAGGGTATCAGCCGGGCGATCTCTGGCTGGGCGGCCCGGGATACGTTCCGGCGGTCGGGGATTACGATGGCGACGGGAAGGCCGATTCGGCGGTGTACTCGGAAGAGACCGGCCAATGGATCATCGCGTTGACCAGCCGGGGCTACCAGAGCATGGCCGGTCAATTCGGCGGGCCGGGGCTGACGCCGGCGGTCGGGGATTACGATGGGGACGGCCTGGCCGACCCGGCGCTCTACGAAACATCGAGCGCCAGGTGGTATTTCCTGCTCTCGAACTGGCCGGCGGAGCTCCTGCAGAACTATGAGCCGGTAAACAATGTGTATGGCGACGCGCAGGGGCTGGCGGTGGCGGCGGACTTCGACGGCGACGGCTTGACCGATCCGGCGACATACCTGCCGGCCACGGGCGCGTGGAAAATCTATTTATCCTCGCAAGACGACCAGCTCTTCACCGGCGTCTATGGCGGCCCGGGCTATCAGCCGGCGCGGGAGTGAGACAGGCCGTGGCCTTGTCTTGACTATTTCCTGCTTGGCATAACATCCTAGTTATCAATGTGAAACGCGTTATCCCTAACGCGTTTGGATTGTCCGAGAAGCGTCTTGAGGACCAAGATGGATTTTATGGCGCTGAGCAAAAAACAACGCTGCCATGGCGGCATTGCGGCAGGCGAAGAAAAACGATTTGCCGTCACGGGTCAAGGTTGTTATACTGTTGACCTATGAACAAGGCTCAACTTGTGACTTATTTGGAACGCATTGACGCGGCCTTACATGACGTGGCCATCCTGCACATCTACGGGAGTGCCGCGTTTATCCTGATGGACGAACCGGAACGGACGAGCCTGGATATTGATGTCGCGGCGCCGTATTGCCATGTGGACGAACATGCTTTTCGGGCTGCCGCTGCGCTCGCCGGTTTGCCGGTTAATCCGGAACTCGCTACGGCTAACGACCATATCGAATGGATATCCTCGCTGCGATTGTGTCTGCCCAAGCCATCGGCCGAGTCGGATATTGTGCTTTGGCGGGGAAAGAGCCTGACCGTCAAAACCGCCGCCATCCCCGCGTTGATTGCCAGCAAGCTCATCCGGTATGACGCCATAGACCGAAGCGACGTGCAGTATTTATTGGCACAACACCCCGTTGCCTTTCATGACGTGGTGGCCGCGGTTCGATCCCTGCCGCCGCCCTTCCATCAAGATGTCGCTGTGCTTGAAAATTTGGAGAATTTCAAGAACGACATGGCACTCTGGATTGGGAGCCCGACATGACGGAGCGCGAAAAACTGCAACTTTGTTACGAGTTGGCGTTCTTCCCGCCCCGCCTGAACGAGGCGTGGTACCGGATCAAGCACGGCGCGACCCCGCGTATGGACGAACTGGGAGAGTTGCTCGACACGGCCTTGTTGCTTCATCAGGCGTTGCCCGAAACGGGGTTTCCTTCCCAACGGGCATTGACTCGCCTGGCCCTCTATCAGGCCAGAGCTCGGGCTTTTGGGATGGTGGGGGTCATCCGTCGCCTGCGCCAGCGGCTCAACCGTCCACCTCTAACCGCACCCGAAGTTCCCGGCCACTTGGTGCGCGATATTGGCCTTCCGTCCCTGGCGCGGCGATAGTGACTGTTGGCGGGCGTCGCTGAACATCTGGCCTGGGAATATGGCCTGGATATTCCCGCCTGGGTCTTTTACCACCAACGCCCTCGAGCGCGCCAGTCGGCAGCGCGTGGCTTGACCGATCCGGCGACATACCTGCCGGCCACGGGCGCGTGGAAAATCTATTTGTCCTCGCAAAACTATCAGCTCTGCACCGGCGTCTATGGCGGCCCTGGGTACCGGCCGGTGTGCGAATAGGAACCGATCAATAACCACGGCGGCATGCCGATGCAAGTTCGTGGTATCTCCCGGATCCGTATGGGATCATTCTGGAATATATGGATGAACCGCATGTCGGACTGCCGAAACCTGTGTTTCACATCCGTGCTATCAGTGCCATCCGTGGTAAATGCCGACTCGCGCGCTTGGCAATGTCCGGGCACGTTCTGCCTCGCCTGCCCGTTGCGCCCGGCGTGCGAAATGATTTGTCAGCACGATACAGGTTCATTATATTACTGAACCGTGAATAGCATCACGCCATGACAAGGAATCCTTTATGAAATTATTGCTGATCGGCGGCGGCGGGCGCGAACATGCCCTGGCCTGGAAACTGGCGCAGGATCGGGCGCGCCCCACCCTCTTCTGCGCGCCCGGCAACGCCGGCACCGCCGCCCTGGGCACGAACCTGGCCATCCCGGCCGAAGATATCGAAGGCCTGTGCGACTGGGCCAGGCGCGAGCGTCCGGATTTAACGGTTATCGGACCCGAGGCGCCGCTCTGCGCCGGCCTCGCCGACCAACTGCAGGCGGAAGGTCTTCGTGTTTTTGGGCCCAGCCGGGAGGCAGCCCAGCTGGAAGGCAGCAAAATATTTACCAAGGATGTGCTGCATGCCGCGGGTGTGCCGACCGCCGGGGCCGCGACATTCACCGACGTCGATAAGGCCCTCGCCCATGCGCGCCAGGCGGAGCTGCCGCTCGTCATCAAAGCCGACGGACTGGCCGCCGGCAAAGGGGTTCTGATCTGCCGGACGCGCCCTGAAGCAGAAGATGCGATCCGGCAAGTGCTGGTAACCAGGGCGTTCGGCGCCGCCGGACTGCATGTGCTGGTGGAGGAATTCCTGGAAGGCGAGGAGGTATCGGTCCTGGCCATGGTGGACGGCACGCGGGCAATCCTCCTGCCTTCGGCCCAGGATCATAAGCGTATTTTTGACAACGACCAGGGCCCCAACACCGGCGGCATGGGCGCTTATTCGCCGGCGCCGATGGAAACCCCCGCTTTTCGCAAGATGATCCAGCAGCTCGTTTTCGATCCGACTTTGAAAGAACTGGGCCGCCGGAACATCCGCTACCAAGGCATTCTATATGCCGGGCTGATGATGACCGCCGCCGGGCCGAAGGTTCTGGAATTCAACTGCCGCTTTGGCGACCCGGAAACCCAGGCCATCCTGCCGCGCCTGACGGGGGACTTGATCCCGGCCATGGAAGCTTGTATAGATGGTGTTCTGACACCGGAGCTTGTCGCTTGCCGATCGGAGGCGTGCGTGTGCGTGGTCATGGCCGCAGGCGGGTACCCGGGCTCATACCGGAAGGGCGATCCGATCACCGGTCTGGCGGAAGCGGCGGCCAGGCCACAGACAATGGTGTTCCAGGCCGGCACAAGATTGGACAAGGATCAAGTGGTCACAGCCGGCGGCCGGGCGCTGGGCGTCACGGCCTTGGGCGCAAATTTAAAGGAAGCGGCCGACCGGGCCTACCAAGCAGTGGCAAAGATTGTTTTTTCCGGTGCGCATTATCGTCGCGACATCGCGGCACGGGGCTTGCAGAGAATATGAAAACAAGAAATAAAACCCGACCGGTCGTCGGCCTCGTCATGGGCAGTGATTCGGACTGGCCGCTGCTGGAGCCGGTCGCCAACACCCTCCGCGATTTTGGCGTGGCCTGCGCGGTCGAGGTAATTTCCGCGCACCGCACCCCCCGGCGGGCCGCCCGCTACGCCACGCAGGCCGCAGGCCGCGGGCTCAAGGTCATTATCGCGGCCGCCGGCGGCGCCGCCCACCTGGCCGGGATCCTTGCCGCGCATACCTCCCTGCCGATCATCGGTATCCCGGTCAAGAGCGGGGCGTTGGACGGCATCGACGCGCTGCTGTCCACGGTTCAGATGCCCGCCGGCATTCCCGTCGCCACCGTGACCCTGGGCGCCGCCGGCCCGGTCAACGCCGCTATCCTGGCCGTCCAGATACTGGCCCTGAATAACCCGGGCCTCGCCGCCCGGCTGTGGATCCACAAGCGGTCGTTAATAGACAAGGTCCATCAGGGAAATCGCAAGATTCAAGCGAAAAGGAAGACAAGCTGAGGGGTGCCCGCAACCAAAAGATTAACCGTGGATGGCGCGGATTTCACGGATATGGGAACAAGCATAACTTAAGATATTTAGTCTACTCAGGTTGCCTGAAAAAACCAGATAAGGAAAAATTGTCATTTCGAGCGTAGCGAGAAATCTCATCTGTCTGCCAACAAACATGAGATCCTTCGCTACGCTCAGGATGACAACCTCCCCAGTAACACGGGATGCCGAATTTGACATAACAGATTAATATCTAATGTGTTTCTTTTAATCTGGAGATACATTCCTGGAGCACAAGGAACAACTTTTATCAGTGCAATCGGTGTAATCAGTGGTTGTCTTATCTTTTGGTTGCGGCTATGCCGCGCTGGATCATCCTCGGTCAATATTCTTGTTGTTTATCGAAATGACCTATAGTAATGGAATTGAACAGAGGGCAGGGAGGATTGCGGCATTATGAATAGATACCTATGCATTATCGCGGGCGGAATGATGTTGTGTGGCGCTGTGGCCGGGGCGGCGCCGGATCGACCCGGGGCCGTGACCGACATGCAAAACGCGATGGCAGAACTCAGCGGGCTTCTGGAATCCCAGGGCGTTGTGTTCCAACCCGCAACCCTGGCATCGAATGTTCTCGCGGCCGCGGCGCGAGCCATCGATTCGGACGCCTCGATTGTCACACTCGAACAGGCGGAACGGATCCAGGATGAAGAAAGAGGCCTGTTCTACGGCGTCGGCCTGAAATTGATGCAAAAAGGTAAGCAATTAAAAATCATGGAGATCACCACCAACGGGCCCGCGCAGGCGGCCGGAGTGCCGACCGGCGGCATTCTTGAAAAAATCGATGGCGACAGCACGGAGAGCATGACTCTCGAGCAGGCAGTGCTCCTGCTGCGCGGCCAGAAGAATGAAAACGCGACCCTGACCGTCCGCGCGGAAAACAAGGGCGCCACGTCGCAGGTATTCAAGGTTAAGCGCACTGTAATTCAAATCCCGGTGACCGGCACCCAGGAACTCTGGCCCCAGAAAATCGGCTACTTGAAAATCAACGGTCTTTTTGAAGGATCCAGCGAGCAAATCGTCGCCCAGCTCAAGCTCTGGTCAACCACCAATTGCAGCGGCATCATCCTTGATCTGCGAGACGCCAATGGAACCAATCTCGACGCAGTGGAAGAGATCACCGGCATGTTCGCCCATCCGCCTCCCACCCTCTTCATCCTCAAAGACGGGTTCAATAAGATCCTGAAAACGTATACCGCAGTCCAGGCTGAAACGCCTCTCAAAAAACCCGTGATGGTCCTGGTGGACAAGAACACGCGGGGCGCGGCCGAAACGCTGGCAGCCGTGCTCCAGAATTGCAGCGGAGTCATGCTCGTCGGCACGGCAACTCGTGGGGATGATCGCTTCCGCACTCCCCTGGCGCTCGCCGGCGGCAAGGTGTTGTACATCGCGGTCCGCTGGGTCGATTTGGGCAAAGACACTTTCAACGGCAAGGGTGTGCAGCCGGATGTGGTCGTGTCGCCGACAGCCGAAATAAACACGGTCAAAGATGCTGTCGAGGAGGATATCGGCTTGTTCTCGGGCTTGACAGAACAGGCCAAACAGGATCGGGCTCTGAACAAGCGCATCGGCGACGATTTTATTCTGAGGCGAGCAACGGATGTTTTACTGGGGCTCAAGGCGCTGAATATTTTCAAGAATTGAATGCTCCTCGCATAGTGCCCTGGGATGGATTTGCTCCGCGCGTATTGGACGAGGCGCTGGCTATCCTGCGCGGCGGAGGACTGCTGGCGCTGCCAACCGACACCGTTTACGGCGTGGCTGCCGATCCGCGTGTGCCAGGCGCTGAGCGACGGATTTGTCTGGCCAAGGGCCGGGCCGAGGACAAGCCGATTCCCCTGCTAGCGGCCGATTACGCCCAGATAGAAGACTGGCCGGCCAAGCTTAATCCCATGGCCCACAAGCTGGCTCAGCGCTATTGGCCGGGCGCGCTGACTATGGTCCTGGCTTGCGGCGCCGGACAATGGGAAGGATTTCGGATCCCAGCGCATGCCGCGACACGGACGCTCTTGCGCGCCGCCGGCTGGCCCTTGCGCGTGACCAGCGCCAACCGGAGCGGCGGCGAGCCGGCCCTGACGGCACAGGCCGCGTCCGAGGCGCTGGGTGTCTCGGTGGCATTGGTATTGGATGCCGGACCGGCCGCGGGCGGACGCCCAAGCACCGTGATCCGGATCAACGACGCCATGGTCACCGTGTTGCGGGAAGGCGCTATTCCCGGAAGCGAGATACTCGCGGCGGCGCGGGAGATAACCACGGAAAGGAGTGCAATTATCGCCCCAAAGCGGGGCTGACTTCCGGATCCATGTAGGGCCTCTGCTCGCAGAGGCCGTCCGATCCGATCCGGAAAAGACGGGCGCAGTCCGGCAGATGCCCATACGCGTCAACCTGATTATATTCGCGGAAATACTATGAAATATGCTTCGATTACCCACCCCGCCCCGACGGGGTCGGGACGACCCTCCTGGGAGGGTACCCGGAATTTTAAAGCTCCCCTCCTTGGAGGGGTTGGGGGTGGGTTGCAATAACACCTAATATAACATATAATATCGTAATATCGAGTATGGCACTTCATTATATTGAGGGATATGATCGCGTTGCTTAGGTTGACGCGCATGGGCAGATGTCGGACGCCCCCTACATAACAATTTCCTATCAGATTAAATTATAGCTATTCAGATTATTTATGCCTTCCCAACCGCACCAACTATTATTTGTCTGCACGGGCAATATCTGCCGCAGTCCCATGGCCGAATATCTCCTGCGCCATCACCTCGGGCCCCGCACCGTCTGGCGGATTCATTCCGCCGGGCTGGCGGCCGGCAACGGGCAGGCAGCCAGCGCGGAAGCTATTGAGGTCCTCAGAGAACTAAATATTGATCTGACCCCGCACCGCAGCCACTACTTGACGCACGCCATGATTGACACCGCCAACCTGATTATGGTAATGACTAAAAATCATGCTTTGGACATCAAACGGCGGTTTCCGGGAGTCGGACAGCGTGTCAGCCTCCTGGCATCCTTTAAGTCCACAGCCAGGGGCGAGGATATCAACGACCCGATCGGGGGTGACCTAGAAACGTACCGGCGCATTCGCGACGAAATTGACGAAGCTTTGCTAGACTTGATTTTGCACCTAAAAAAAACGACTACTGGACCATCATGAATATAGCCATCGGTTCCGATCACGGCGGATTCGAAATGAAGGAAGCGCTGAAGAGTTTCCTGCTGACGCGGGGCAGCCAGGTCCTGGATCTGGGCTGTTTTTCCCGGGAATCGGTAGATTATCCCGATGCCGCCGCCGCAGTCGCCAGCCAGGTCTCCGAAGGTCTGGTGGAACAGGGTATTCTCATCTGCACCACCGGCGTCGGCATGAGCATCGTGGCCAACAAGTTTCCAGGGGTGCGCGCGGCGCTGTGCCTGACCCCGCAAATGGCTAAAATGGCGCGCGCCCACAATAACGCCAATGTGCTGGCCCTGGGCGGCGCCCTCGTGACAATCGAGCAGGCCAAGGCCATTGTACTCGAATGGATCAAGGGTAGTTTTGACGGCAGTGAGAGACACCAGCGGCGGCTGGGTAAAATCCTAAATTATGCCAGCCAGGCCCGCGAATATCAGGCCGTACATGCGGAGGATCCCGCAATCTGCACGGCTTTGAACAACGAGAAGCGGCGCCAGGGCGAAAACCTGGAACTGATCGCCTCTGAAAATTATGTCAGCCGGGCAGTGCGCGAAGCCACCGGCTCGATGATGACCAATAAATACGCCGAAGGATATCCCGGCAAACGCTGGTATAACGGCTGTGAATATGTGGATGACGCCGAGCGCCTGGCCATTGACCGTGCCAAGGCGCTTTTCGGCGCCGAACACGCCAACGTCCAGCCCCATTGCGGCAGCTCGGCCAACCTGGCGGTGTACCTGGCGGTCCTCCAGCCCGGCGACACTTTCCTGGCCATGGGCTCCGCCCACGGCGGGCACCTGAGCCACGGCCTGAAGGCCAATCTCTCGGGACGTCTTTTCAAGGCCGCGCATTACGGCGTCAGCCGCGAAACCGAGCAGATCGACTATGACGCAGTGGCCGCATTGGCCAAACAACACAAACCGAAACTGATCGTCGCTGGCGCCAGCGCTTACCCACGCATCCTGGATTTCAAGCGGTTCCGGGAAATCGCCGACAGCGTAGACGCTCTGTTCATGGTGGATATCGCCCATATCGCCGGACTGGTGGCCGCCGGCTGCCATCCCAGCCCACTGCCCTATGCCGACTTCGTGACCACAACCACCCATAAGACCCTGCGGGGCCCGCGCGGAGGCATGATCCTCTGCCGCCAGTGTTTCGCGCAGGATATCGATCATCAAATTTTCCCGGGCCTGCAGGGCGGTCCGCTGATGCACGTCATTGCGGCCAAGGCGATCTGCTTTCACGAAGCCAACCAGCCCGGATTCAAGACATACCAGGAACAGATCGTCCGCAACGCCAAAGCCTTCGCCGCAGTGCTGACAGCGGCAGGACTGCGCCTGGTGTCCGGCGGCACCGACAATCACCTGATACTGGCGGATCTATCATCCCTCAACATCACGGGCAAGGAAGCCGCCACGGCCCTGGATCGGGCCGGCATCACGATCAACAAGAATATGATTCCCTTCGATACTCAGAGTCCGATGGTAACCTCTGGCATTCGGATCGGGACGCCAGCCGTCACCAGCCGAGGCATGCAGGAACTGGAAATGCAGCAGATCGCCGACTGGGTCCTGCAAGTCTTGCACCATCTGCGGGATGAATCCGTCCTGGCGGACGTCCGCCGGCAGGTCCTGACCCTGACCACCCGCTTCCCCCTGCCCTGATTCCGGCGCCGCGAATATGGTTGTGCCGGCACATCGTCACTGCTCAGCGAAACCACCGCCGGCGGCCGGCGGTGCAAACTTAAAAGAAACACGTTAGATATTAATCTTTTATGTCAAATTCGGCATCCCGTGTTACTGGGGAGCGAGAGGAGGTACCCGCCCGCTGCGGGCCGGCACCTGAATAGTTACACTTCGCGGGCGATTATAGCCAGCCCGCCAATAATAGGGAGGTCATTATGCAATACTCAACAGCCAAACAAACCACATGCTGGGCTATGTTCCGGCGCTCGGCGCATACCGCGCCGCTATTGGCGTGCGCGGCCCTGCTGCTGACCCTGGCAGGTTGTGTGGCCATCCCCGCAAACGTCACGCCGGTTGAAAATTTCCAGCTTCCGAAATACCTGGGGAAGTGGTACGAAATCGCACGGCTGGACCATTCCTTCGAGCGGGGCCTGACCAAGGTGACCGCCGACTACAGTTTGCGGGATGACGGCGGCGTACAAATAGTCAACCGCGGCTACTCCGCCAAAGATAAAAAGTGGCAGACAGCCGCGGGTAAAGCTTACTTCGTTAAAGGCCCGGACCTGGGGTTTCTGAAAGTGTCATTTTTCGGTCCCTTTTACGGCTCCTATGTCGTCTTCGATCTGGATCAGACAAATTACCAGCATGCGCTTGTCTGCGGCCCCGACACGTCCTATTTCTGGATCCTGGCCCGAGAGCCGCAATTGGACGACGTGACCCGGAACGTCCTGCTCTCCAGGGCCGCCGCCCTGGGCTTTGCAACGAACAACCTGATCTACCCGCAGCATGATTAAATACTTCTCTTGAGCTCTCCGTGTCTGCGTGGTTATGCTTGCTTTACTTGGCTGGCCACGGCTGCGGCACAGTGGACCATTGTATTAAGGCGAGCTAACGCCCGCAACTCAAGGTGGCGCAGGGTTGTCCGCCGCAGGGCGGATCCGCCTATGGCATGTTATAACGATTGCGTGTGGATGAGGCGCTAAGGCAACGGGGCGGGCAGAGAGCCCGGCTGGGGTGAAATAGAAAAGGAGCTGACCATGGCACAGCAGGATGATCTGGTTTGGGTTGATTTCGATACGCTGGAAAACTTTATGGTGGCGGTATTCCAGGGCTTGGGGGTGCCGCCGAACGAAGCGTCCATTTGCGCCCGCGTATTGATCGCTGCCGACAAGCGCGGCATCGATTCACACGGCATCAACCGCCTGAAATTGATTTATTACGACCGTATCCGGGCAGGAATCATCAATCCGCTCACGCGCTTTGAAGTGGTTCGCGAGGCGCCAGCCACGGCCGTGATCGACGGCCATAACGGCATGGGCCAGGTGATTGCCCGCCGCGCTATGCGCCTGGCCATGGACAAGGCCGGGCAATACGGATTGGGCATGGTGGCGGTTCGTAATTCCAACCATTACGGCATCGCCGGCTATTATGCTTTGATGGCGGCGGAGGCGGGCATGATCGGCATCACCGGCACCAATGCCCGGCCATCGATCGCGCCGACATTCGGCGTGGAAAATATGCTGGGCACCAATCCGCTGACGTTTGCCATGCCCACCGACGAACCTTTTCCCTTCTGCTTGGATTGCGCCACCTCCGTGACTCAGCGCGGGAAAATTGAAGTCTATGCCAAGGCCGGCCAACAGACGCCACCGGGCTGGGTTATCGACAGCGCCGGACAATCTATTACGGACTCCGACCAGATCCTCAAGGACCTAGTGGCCGGGACCGCGGCCTTGACACCCCTGGGCGGGATCGGAGAGGAAACGGCGGGCTACAAGGGTTACGGATATGCCGCAGTTGTTGAAATTCTTTCAGCCGCCCTCCAGCAGGGGAGTTATCTGAAAATGCTGTCGGGGTTTCAGGACGGCCGCAAAACAACCTACAACCTGGGCCATTTCTTTATCGCCATTAACATCGCTGCTTTTAGCGAGTTGACCGATTTTAAGCAAACGACCGGCAATATCTTACGGGCCTTGCGCGCTTCCCGGAAAATGCCGGGAGCGGATCGCATCTACACCGCCGGCGAAAAGGAATATCTGGCCTGGCTGGAACGCAAAGGCAAAGGCGTGCCCTTGAACTCTGAATTACGCCAGGAAATCCGGCGGATGTCCGCGGAGCTGGGCCTACCGGAACCAGCTTTCGTCGGCCGCTATAGTGTTTCAGATAAATAAAGTAACAATGCGAGACGAAGTGCTAAGGGTTGTAGCATTCCGCCTTTTTAGGTTTTTTATCTGAAACACTATCGCGGTCCAAGCCGCACGGTGACGGCAAACACACAACAATTAAAGAGATTCTCTCGAACAAGCATGGAAGGGCAGGTTATGAAGCAAAATAAAATTCGTATTGCCGTTGCCGGGCTCGGTTTTGGAGCGGAGTTTGTGCCCATCTACCTGGACCATCCGGATGTGCAGTCCGTGGCGGTCTGCGACACCAATCCAGAGCGCCTGGCAAAAGCGGCGAGCCGATTCGCCATCACTCAACAGTTCCGGGATGTACAGGAAGCGATCCAGTCCGGGCAAGTCGACGCCATCCATCTCGTTTCCGGCATCCCTGACCACGCCCGCCAGACAATCGCGGCGCTCAAGGCCGGCCTGCATTGCGCATGCACCGTGCCCATGGCCACCAGCATCGCGGATTTACAAGCCATCGTCGCCGCCCAGCGCGCATCCGAACGGAACTACATGATGATGGAAACGGCGGTATACACCCGGCCTTTTCTGCATGCCCAAGAATTGAAAAACAAGGGCGATTTCGGACGAATCCAATTCCTGCGCGGAGCGCACTACCAGGACATGGCACGTTGGCCGGCATACTGGGCCGGATTGCCGCCGATGTGGTATGCCACCCATGCCATAACGCCACTCCTCGCCCTAGCCGGCGCGCGCGCCGCCAAGGTACATTGTTTCGGATCCGGCGCAATGCGGGAGGAACTGCACAAACAGTATGGCAACCCCTACCCCATCGAGACGGCGATTTTCCAACTCGCAGCCCCGGGGCTCTGCGCTGAGGTAACGCGTTCGCTGTTTAATTGTGCGCGACCCTACATGGAAAGTTTCACGGTTTATGGCGAGAACGCCTGCTACGAATGGCAGATGGAGAACGAAAACCCGATCTTGTTCAGAATGAGCCCGGTGGTTGCCGGAGGCCCGCGCAGTTTGGTGGTGGAGCGGCCCGAACCGCAAGACCGCGCCGACTTGCTGCCTCCCCCGATCCGCCGGTTCACCCGCCGGTTCGTATACGGCCAAGACGAGCAACACTTGTCATTCGAGCAGGGCGGCGGACACCACGGCTCACATCCGCACCTAGTACACGAGTTTATCCGCAGTATCATTGAAAAACGCCAGCCCATAATCGACGCCGTCACAGCGGCAAACTGGACCGCCGCCGGTCTCTGTGCCCACGAATCGGCCATGGCCAGCGGCCGGGAAGTCATTGTGCCGGAGTTCGCTTAGCCTGAATTTCGATTCCGCTGAAAAAGGCGGCAAAGACGGTCGGGAAGAAATCCCGACCCTCCCAATTTTCTAAAAAAGGCCTATTTTTACCAAGGGAGGGACGGCATTCCTGCCGTCCGCTAGACTTTTTCAGCAGAACCGAATTTCAACACGCCCGGTGGCCCAAAAACAGTCAACCCGGCCTGGTGCCAAAGCACCAGCCGGGTTGACCGATAAACCTATCACAGAAAGCGAGTCGATTGATTGGCTTTCTTTATTTCGTATCCTCGAGCTTGTTCGCGGCGGGCGCGGGCGCTGCGGCGGGCGCGGCAAACACGACCACCAGCTCTTCCAGCGTCACCAAACCGTCCTTGTTCGTATCGCAAGCTTTGAACTGCCGGGCGGTGTGGGCCTGCATCTCATCCGACGTGACTTTGCCATCGCCATTGGCATCAATGGTCTTGTATACGCTCTTGCGATAGGCAATGACTTGCGCCGGGGTAATAACCCGGTCGCAATCGGCATCCTGTTTAGCGCAAGTCACCGATGTGTCGGCCGCAGCTTCCTCGCCCACGAAGAACACCAAATATTCTTCCAGCGTGACAACCCCGTCCTTATCGGCATCCATCGTCGCCATCCGCTGGGCGCCTAATTCATCGACCATCAATTTCCCATCCTTGTCGGCATCCAGCTCTTGCAGCCATTCTTGCTGCCTGGCCCGTTGCTCCTCGACAGCCACTTGGCCGTCTTTATTGGCATCCATTTTATGCCAAACAGATTGCGATACTGTCGCCACCACTGGCGCCTCGGGTTGTGCCGTTTTATCCTGCGCCTCCAGCATCCCCGCTTGCACAGCATCGCAATGACGCGGCAGCGTACTTTCTCCCGCCCGCTGCGCACTTGCCACCACCACCGCTCCCGCCACCACCGCTCCGACCACCAACCATTTACAGATCCGCTTCATACCCGATTCTCCCCTAGCTGTTTGCGGCGGCATGGGCATGGAACGATCCCGGGGCAACCCAAGCTGTTTCTCATGCCAGACAAGCATAACCGCCGATGCTTTCACGCGCTTGAACCTGAAAAGAGCATTTTAACTAGACCCCATTCGAAAGGCCTTTGAACCGCGGATTACGCCGCTAACGCGGATAAACATCCAATTTGTGCGATCAGATGGTACAACATAACTTATGCGTGGCGACAGCCGTTCATGTCACGCAGACTTAAAGGGCGAGATAGCGCGCAGTTTACGAATGATTTCCGGCAATTGGGCCAGGACATAATCCACCTCCGTCTCCGTGTTATAACGGCTGAAACTGAAGCGAATTGAGCCATGCGCCGCAATAAACGGCACACCCATGGCGCGGATGACATGCGATGGATCCAGGGAACCTGAGGCGCAAGCCGACCCCGAAGATGCCGCTATGCCGCAGTCACTGAGATGGTACAATATCGATTCACCTTCAATGTATCGGAAGCTGATATTCAGCGTGTTCGGCAAGCGCTGGGCGGGGTTGCCGTTGATCAGCACATCCGGGCATGACTCCAGGATGCCCCGTTGGAGCCTATCTCGCAGCGCCGCCACGCGGGCCATGGCCTGGGCTTGTTGCTGCGCCGCCAGCTCGCAGGCGCAGCCCAAACCGACAATATACGGCACGTTCTCCGTGCCGCCACGCCGACCGGATTCCTGGTGGCCGCCCAGCAGGAGAGACCGCATCCGCGTACCCTTACGGATGTAGAGCGCTCCGATGCCTTTGGGCGCATGCAGTTTATGCCCTGACAGGGACAGCAGGTCCACCGGCATACGGCGCATGTCGATAGGCAGTTTGCCTACCGCCTGCACGGCATCGGTGTGCATCACGCCGCCGGACGCCTTGACCAGCTCCGCGATCGCGGGAACGGGAAAAATTACGCCGGTCTCGTTGTTCGCCCACATGATGCTGACCAGGGCCCGGCCCTGGCCCAGGGCCTGTTCAAGCTCGGCCGGCTTCAATCCCCCGCCACCGTCCACTTCCAATTCGATGAGCTGGTGTCCGCGCTCTTTCAGCATCCGGCACGGCTCGAGCACGGCGGGATGTTCAACCCGGGTGGTAATAATGATCACCCGTTCCCCGGCGGATTCCACCGCGCCGCGGATAGCCGTGTTATCGCTCTCCGTACCGCAGCTGGTAAAGATGATTTCCGATGGATCGGCCCCGATCAGCGCGGCCACTTGCTGGCGGGCCAGCTCCACGTGCTTGCGAACCTGCCCCCCGAAGGTGTGCATGCTGGACGGATTGCCCCACAGCTTCGTAAAAAAGGGCAACATCGCCTCTAAAACCTCCGGGGCAACCTGAGTCGTGGCGTTATTATCGAGATAAACCTGTTTCATGAAGGCACCTCTTCCACCACCAGGTCCGGCGCCACGAATTCACGCAGCTTAGCCTGCACAACATCTTTCAGCGTAAACTGGGCCACCTGGCAATTGGCGCACATCCCGCGCAAGGCCACCAACACTCGCTTGTCCACAACATCGATCAACTCAATGTCGCCGCCGTCTTTCTTCAAAGCTGGACGAATTTCCTTTTCCATTGTTTCCTCGATCAGCTTGATTTTTTGCAACGTGGTCAGCCGGGGCTTCGCCGGCGGCTGGGCTGTGGCCGGCGGCTGCTCGCCTCGCACCCGGGCAATAATCGCGGCAATGTCTGCGTGGCACTTGCCGCAGGCGCCACCCGCCTTGCAATAATTGGTCACCTGCTCGATGGTGCTCAGGCGGTTATCACGGACCACCCGCTCGATTTCCTCCTCAGTCACGCCGAAACAATGGCAGACCACTTTGCCTTCCAAAATTTTGCTCGTGGTCTTGCCCGTGCGGTAATTATCGATGGCCAGCTCCAGGGCCTCGCGGCCCAGGACTGAGCAATGCATTTTCTGTTCAGGCAGGCCGCCCAAGTAATTGGCAATATCCTGGTTGGTGACCTTGGCCGCTTCTTCCAGGGTCATGCCCTTGACGATTTCCGTCAGGGCCGACGAGGAAGCAATGGCACTGGCGCAGCCAAAAGTCTGGAATTTAACATCGGCAATTCGATCTTGGGCGTCCAGTTTGAAGGTCAGCTTGAGGGCATCGCCGCAGGCCATGGAGCCCACTTCGCCCACGCCATCCGGCTCGGACACGACTCCCACGTTGTGTGGATGGCGAAAATGCTCCAGAACTTTATCCGTGTAATCCCACATAGCACGCTCCTCTCGGATTAGAGAATCTTGAATTTCGGCAAATCCTGGAGATCCACCATGCCGACCAGGCGTCGGCCGGCGTCGACTACCGGCAGGTCGTTGATCAGGTGGTCTTCAAATATTTTCAGCGCTTCCACAGCCAGCGCGGTATCCCGGATGGCAATGGGCGCTGGTGTCATGGCTTTGCGAATTGGCTGTGCCAACGGCCGACCATGTTGACTGATCAAGCGGCGCAGATCGCCGTCGGTAAAAATACCGATCAGCCGATTTTTCAGATCCACGACTCCCACCGCTCCCGACTTGGCCCCGGTCATGGCGATAATGGCGTCATGCACTTGCGCGTTTTGCTTCAACCGCGCCAGGCGGTCATCCCGGCGCATGATGTCGGACACACGCAGCAGGAGGGTCCGGCCGATGGCGCCGCCCGGATGCAGCTTGGCAAAATCGGCTTTGTGAAACCCGCGCGCCTCCAGAAGCACGATCGCCAGGGCATCGCCCACCGCCAGCATCGCCGTGGTGCTGGCCGTTGGCGCCAGATTGAACGGGCAAGCCTCGCGCCTGATCGCAATGGAAATCACAGCGTCGCTGTACCGGGCCAGCGCGTTATCCGTACCGGCCGTCATGGCAATAATTTTACCGCCCTGGCGCTTGATGATCGGGACCAGTTCGATGATCTCGCCGGATTCGCCGCTATAACTGAGCGCCAACAGCGCGTCCGGTTTGCAGAAGATACCGATATCCCCGTGCAGGGCTTGGGACGGATGCAGGACCACGCTGGTGGATCCGGTGCTGGCCAGGGTGGCGGCTATTTTCTGGCCAATGTGATAACTTTTACCAACACCGGTTACCACGATTTTGCCGCCGTGGCGCAGACAATCCAGGATGACCGCCACCGCCCGGCTGAATCCAGTATCCAGATGCTGGCGTACTTGCCGTAATTCCTCAATTTCTATATCCAGGATGGCTTGAGCCCGTTTCAGCATTTGCATCGGTCATCTCTCCCGTTCTGCATCCTGTCGAGCACTGGGTAAGCAGTAACTCGCATTATGCCCAGCGCCTCGCATGATAATCTCAAGTGGTTCTGCCATAAGCAGATCCGCTTGGAGCGGAAACACGCCAGAGGCGTGGGCGCTAGAGTCTAAAGGCCATAATTAAAATTGCTGCTTGATATGCGATTGCGGACATCATAAATCAGGCAGCCTCCGCTTGCAATCGCTCTTTTACACAAAAAATGCAAGAATAGGAAGTAACAACCTATATCAGGACGCGACCGAGATCCTGCGCTGCGCTCAGGATGACAACACGAGAGGCCAGATACGTACTGCTGTGGCAATAATGGTTATCTGTCGTGTCCAAATCATCCTGTGGAATTTCGTTTCTGACGCACAAGGCGGCAGGAGATGGCGGCCATAATCCGAATTACTGCTTACGCCCAGTTAATTGTTGACCACGCCCACGACTTCGACCAATAATGGGCTTCTGAACGAAAGGACTTTCATCATGCAAAATCAGTATTTCGATATCTGGCCCAAGGTGGTGCGCGCCGACCAGGCAGCGGAGATCAGAATCAAGCCATTATTCCGGCATTGCGCCTTCAAGGATAACCAGCGCTTGACCGTCAAATACGTGCGCGACGACGGGCGCTTGCGCACCGGCGCCTGCGCTGCCTGGGGCGAATTCGAAACCGCCGATTGCCGGCGCCTTGATGCCGGCTTGCTAATCAAACATTTTTTCGCCGGCGAAGGCGAACATGCCTTTCGGGTGATCAGCACCGAAAACGGTTCTGAAAAAATTATTGGCAACTTTTACGTTTACTCGCTGGAGGCGGATCTTTTCGCCCTGCGTCCCTTCAAGGGCGATTTCCACATCCACAGCTATTACTCCGACGGCAAGGAATCGCCGGCCTACGTGGCCGCTTCGGCCCGCAAAATCGGACTGGACTTCATGGCGCTCACCGACCATGGGCTTTATGCGCCGTCGCGCGAAGCCATGGCAGCCATGCGTGACTTCCCAACCGATCTGGCCTGCTACAGCGGCGAAGAAGTGCATCCGCCGCACAATCCCGTGCACATTGTCAATTTCGGCGGCAGTTCCAGCGTCAACGATCTGTGCAAAAACGAACCGGAACATCGCCGCCAGGTCGCCGCCTACGAAAAAGAACTCCCGGCCGGCATGCCGGACGCCAATCGCTACACGGTGGCCTCGACCGAATGGGCGTTCGATCAAATCCGCGCCGCCGGCGGCATCTCGATTTATTGCCACCCCTACTGGAAACCGGAAGAACGCTATTATGTCTGCGGCCAGGTTAACGATACGATAATCGCCCGCCAAAAATTTGACGCGTTCGAAGTCATCGGCGGGTTCTACCGCCACCAGATGGAATCCAATGCCCTGGCCGTATCCCGTTATTACGAAGAACGGTCCAAAGGCAAAAAAATGCCCGTGATCGGCGTCAGCGACGCCCATGGCTGTGACCGGGACCTCTTTGGCTGGTATTACACGATCATCCTGGCAAAGTCGGTCGCCTTCGCCGACCTGGCGCAAGGCATCCGCAGTCTTAACTCGGTGGCCGTGGAAGCCGTCCCTGACGAATTTCCGCGGGTGATCGGCATGTTCCGCCAGGTCAAGTACGCCTACTTCCTGCTGCGTGAATTTTTTCCCCTGCACGATCGGCTATGCAGCGAGGAGGGCCGGCTCATCCTGGAGGGACTGGCGGGCGATCCCTTGGCCAAAACGCGCCTGGCGCACACGCAAGGCCGGGTTCCCGCTCTCTGGCAGAAATATTGGACTTCGTAATCACGTCAGATCTGGAAGAAATGCTCGCAGTAGGCCATGGGCTTCCAGCCGGTCGGGGTCACCACGATCGAGTCTTCGATGCGCACACTGCCGATGTCCCGGTAGTAGAGACCCGGCTCAATGGTGATGACGTTCCCGGCGCGCAGGCGCACCGCGCGCAAACCCACATGGGGCATCTCGTGGATATCCAATCCCACGCCATGCCCGGTGCTGTGAATGAAGCCCTGCGCTTGACCGTTCACCACCTCGTTTTTAAAACCATGCGAATGGATGGCGCCGATCGCCGCGGCATGGACCCTGGCCGCCGACACGCCAGCCTTCACAACGGACAGTGCCGCTGCCTGCGCCGCCTTGACTGCGCGGTATAGTTTCAACAACGCGTCTGACGGCGGCCCTTTGACCACGGTGCGCGACAGGTCACCCCAGTAACCATGGTCCATGTGCTGGGGAAAAATATCGATCACAATGCTTTCCCCCTGTCTCAAAGGGCCGAATCCGACTTCATGCGGATCCGCCGCCTGCGCACCGCCGGCCACAATGGTGCCCTGTCCGGTGCAATGGAAATCCAGCAAAACTTTGCTGATCAAAGATCGGACCGCCTCGGAAGTCAGCAGTTTGTGGTCGATGCGCAAAAAGCCGCGCGCGTCGCCGCGCGCGCGCGTCAAGTGCCGGACCGCGGCCCGCATGGCCTGGACCGCGGCCCGCTGGCACTCGGCGATACGGGCCAGTTCCTCCCCGGTTTTAACCTGGCGTCGGGGAAAGAGCGCGGCGCGCGCCACGTGGACCCTGATACCGGCCCGCTCCAGTTTGCGCGCCACCGCAATTGGAAAATCAGGCGGCACACTCACCGCGCGGATGGCAAACCGTCGCAAAAGGCTCAAGGTCCATCCGGATAGACTGCGCTTCAGTTCGCGCCTTCCCGGCAAGGCCTCCGGCGCCCAGACATTGATGCCTTGCGCCACCCGCCGGGCACGCTCCAATTCCAACAAAGGCACCACTAGGTGTTTTTGGCGGTTAACTTCGAGGTACACAACCGGATCTGGCGCCGTGAAGCCCGTGGCATACCGAATATCCGGCATGGTTTGGGGCGCTCCAACAAGCAGAATCGCACCTGTTAATTGTGGCATTAATTAAAACTCCCTCGCGCCCATGTGTCGTCACAGCCGACACTTACCTGCTTGGCGCGCCGCGCCGAAGCGGCATCGCCCGTCGTTATCCGGCCCGATTTATGTGCCGCAGCAGGCAATAGGCATCATGTTTATCCTAAGCTGTTTACGATAATAGTCCACACTGCCGATAACGTAAATAAATAATTAAAATAAATTAAGAATTACCTTGCCATACATCAGCCAGCCGCTTATCCTGCCTTCATTGAAGGCTGCAATGGATGACGCACGACCTGTTAACAACCTGTTCACAATCAGCGTCGGGCGATCAAGCCATATAACACAAACAGCTGCTAAACGAAAGGTTATAAAAAAGGGGACTTGTTAGCAACTCTTTATGTTTGACAATAGAGTTTGAAACTTTTAACTTTGAGCCGCGTTCGTCATTTTTTAATTTTACAAGTGGCGCACCAAGGCGGGAGGTTCAGTTGACCGTACATACCATTGATTCGCTCTGGCACAAAACGTGCCAATGCCTGCAGGAACAGTTAAGTGCCGATGTATATACCCGTTGGATCGCCGTCATCGAGCCGAAGCGACTGGATCCTGATAAACTGATTCTTGCGGTCAGCAACGATTTCTACCAGGCCTGGTTGGAGGAAAATTATCTGCCTCTGATCCGGGCCGCCGTCCAGCAGGCGCAGGGCCAGGAATTACAGGTGCACTTCGAAGTGTCACCGACCGTCGCCCCCGCACCAGCGCCCATCGAGCCGGTAGCGGCGCGACGCCCGCCACACGGCCGGAAAAACGGCGCTCAGGCGGCCCAGGTCACCATGACACTCAATGCGCGGTATGCTTTTGATTCCTTCGTGGTCGGCCCTTCCAATAGCTTCGCGCATGCTACCTCGCTGGCCGTAGCCCAGGCGCCAGGCAAAGCCTACAACCCGCTTTTCATCTACGGCGGCGTAGGTCTGGGAAAAACCCATCTTATGCAGGCTATCGGCCATTACGTGCTGACCCAGGCCAAGACCAATGTGCATTATCTCTCCTGCGAAGCACTCTTGAACGAATACATAGATTCCCTGCAATCCCGGCGCGTGAAACAATTCCGGGACAAATACCGCAGCACGGATCTGTTGCTGATCGATGATATTCATTTTCTGGCCGGCAAAAGCGGTTTGCAGGAGGAATTTTTTAATACTTTCAATGTGCTTTACGACGCCCACAAGCAGATCGTAATGGTCAGCGACCGGCCCGCCAATGAAATTGCCGGGCTGGAAAAACGCCTGGTGACACGCTTTGAATGGGGCATGGTCACCGAGCTCCTGCCCCCGGACTTTGAAACGCGCATGGCAATTTTACAGGCCAAGCAAAAAAAACTAAAAATCTCGCTGAATGAGGAGCTCTTGACTTTCATCGCCTCGAATATCTGTTCCAATATCCGCTCGCTCGAAAGCGCGCTGCTCAGGCTGACATCCTATACATCGATCTACCAGAAGCCCATCACCAGGGAACTGGCCGAATCTCTACTGCAAAGCATAATCGAGCGGGAAAAAAAAGAACCTGTCTCCATCAATGCCATCCAGCGGAATGTGGCCGATTACTTTGATATCCGCTTGGCGGACATGACCAGCAAGCATCGCTCTGCCAGCGTGGCCATGCCCCGCCAGGTTGCCATGTACTTGTGCCGGTCCATGACCTCGGCCTCGTTCCCGGAAATCGGTGCCGCCTTCGGCAAGACGCATGCCACTGTCCTGCATGCCTGTCGACGTATTAACGCAAAAATTATAGCCGATCAGCAGATGCAACAGATGATCACTAAGTTATCCAAACAGATGACCGACAAGAAAATCATGGCCCGGGCAACATAACCTTGTTGATAATCTGATTATTACTGATGATAAACAGAACCAGTAATTGGTTTTGGCTTCACAGTGCAGGTTTCTGAACAACTTATCATCAGTGTTGTAAATTATATTTATTCAATAAAACACACGCTATACGGCACCCAACAGGGTTATGCACGTTATCATCTTTTATATTAAGAATAGTTTTTATATATAATAAAAGAGTATTACTACAATAAGGAGCTTGCATGAAATTTAATCTTTCAAAAGAAGCGTTCCTCAAAGGATTGCAAATGGTGCAATCTATCATCAGTTCACATTCCACCCTGCCGATCTTGTACAATGTTTTACTTGAAATTGATAAAGGTAAATTATCACTGGTGGCTACCGATCTGACAATCAGTATGAAGCATACGATGGATTTGGATACAACTAAGACATGCGCCAGCACGTTTCAGGCACGCAGGCTGTTCAATATTATCCGAGAAATGCCGCAAGATGTGATCGAAATGGAAATTGACGAAAAGGACACTGCCTTGATTCAATGCGGTTCGTCGGAATACAAAGTTCTTGGGCTATCGGCGGATGAATTTCCACCTTTGCCATCGTTTGAAGATGCCTGTGGTTTTACAATTACACAGCTGGCATTCAAAGATATGCTTAAAAAAACCGGCTATGCTGCTTCTCTTGAAGAAACCCGCCAGAACTTAAGCGGCGTCTTATTGAGCTTTAAGGACCAAAAACTGACTACGGTGGCAACGGATGGACGGCGTCTGGCCCTGGTGGAACATGAGCTGGAAATTCCCGGGAATGCCCAAACCGATATCATTTTGCCTGCCAAAGCGGTGAACGAACTGATCAAGACGCTGGGCGATGAAGGGATGGTTAAAATTATGGCGTTGCCCAACTTGGCCGCCTTTGACATGGGGAAAACCCTGATTATTACCAAATTGATTGAGGGTAACTATCCCAATTTCAGGCAGGTTATTCCAAACCAGTGTGAGGAACGCGTGGTAGTTGATCGCGATAGTTTATTGGCGGCTTTGCGCCGGGTGGCCCTGATTACAACCGAGCAATATCCGTCTGTTAAAGTTGTTTTCGACAAAAATCAGATGATCATTTCGGCGGTGACGCCGGATGTCGGCGAAGCTCATGAATCGGTGCCCATCAAGTACTCTGGCAAACAGATCACTATGGCATTTAAACCCGAATACATTATGGATCCTCTCAGAAACCTGGTCAGCGACGAGGTCAGTATTGAATTGGTGGACGATATGAGTCCGGCCATAATCAAATGTGATATTCCGTTTCTGTATGTTTTGATGCCTCTGCGGCTCAGTTGAGTAACGCTGCTCCACTATGGTCAATATAAGAGCGCCGCTCGCCTAAGGGGGCAGAGCACATCGGGTTGCTCTCTCAGTCCTATTAGCGGCAATATTCGATCAGGGCTTTTAATTTTGCCGCGGCCTGTCCGCTGTCAATAGATGTTTGTGCCAGTTGCATAGCCTGGTGCAGGTTATCAGCCTTGCCACCGACGACGATTCCGGCTGCTGCATTAAGTAGGGCCACATCCCGGCAGGCACCCGGTTCTCCCTCCAAAATGCGCCGGATTACGGCCGCATTGACTTCCGGAGCGCCGCCCGCCAGATCCTCCAGGGCATGGTATTCTCCAATCAACTCCAGGGGATCGAACTCGTAGGTGCGGATATGGCCGGAACGTAATTCCGTGATCCGCGTGGTGGTGCTGACCGTTATTTCATCGAGGCCGTCATGGCCGTGGACGATGAACGCGGTGCGGCTGCCCAGGGCGCGCAGAACGTGCGCAAAGGGCTCCGTCAGCAGCGGGTCGAATACACCCAGGATCTGGCCCGTTGCGCCGGCGGGATTGGTCAGGGGGCCCAGCATGTTGAAGATGGCGCGGATGCCCAGCTCCCGCCGCACGCCGGCGGCATGTTTCATCGCCGGGTGCATGTTCGGAGCATAGAGAAACCCTACGCCCACTTCGCGGATACATTCCTCGACGACTTCCGGAGGCGCTTCGATGTTCATGCCCAGCGCCGCCAGCACATCGGCCGATCCGCACTGGCTGGTGACCGCGCGATTGCCGTGCTTGGCCACCGGTACGCCAGCGCCGGCCACGATCAGGGCTGCCGCGGTCGAGATATTGAAAGTATGCGCGCCGTCGCCGCCGGTGCCGCAGGTGTCCACCACCGCAACACCGCCCGTATCGATCAGCACCGCATGGCGGCGCATGGATGCCGCCGCGCCTGTCAACTCTGCCGCGGATTCGCCTTTCATCCGCAGGGCCGTGATGAACGCGGCAATTTGGGCTGGCGTCAGCTCACCGGCCATGATCCGGTCGAAAATCTGCTCCATGCTGGCACGGTCCAGATCCCGGCGCTCGATTAAGGACTGCAGTATTTGTTGCATGACTTGCTCCCTTGCAACGGTCCGCCCCTGGCCTTCCCAGGAGAGGCACTAAATTGGGCGTGTTTTGCTGCAGATAGCAGGCGTAAAGCCTGCTCTACCCAAGGCTGCGAACGCCGTTCTGAAACTGCCTCAAGCGGCCGATTTGAAAATGGATATAATTTGGATTTTTTTTAACGTAACAATGCGAGACGAAGTTCTAAGGGAACCCACCCCTATCCCCTCCAAGGAGGGGAACTGATTGGTTTGCAATATCTTATCCCCTCCCTGGAGGGGCGAGGGGTGGGTTCCTTGATCCTCGGAAGTTAATTACCTGAACATCTATAGCTTGCGCCTTTGGCCTGGCCCAGCGTATCAAGAAAGTTCCTCAACAGCCGTTTGCCGGACGGTGTGAGAATGGATTCCGGGTGAAACTGGACGCCATAGGTGGGGTGCTGGAGATGGCGCAGCCCCATGATTTCTCCGTCATCTGCCGTGGCTTCTACGACCAAGTCCGGCGGCAGGGTCGCGCGCATAACCGCCAGGGAGTGGTAGCGGCCGGCGACGAACGGATCTTTCAGGCCACGGTATAACCCCTGGTTGTTGTGGCTGACCAGGGAAGTCTTGCCGTGCATAATGCTGCCGGCCCGGGCCACGGTTGCGCCGAAGGCCACCGCAATCGCCTGATGCCCCAGGCACACGCCCAGGAGCGGCAGACGGCCGGAAAGTTTTCGGACCAGTTCTATGGAAATGCCGGCTTTCTCCGGGGTGCAGGGCCCGGGGGAAATCACGATGGCCTGCGGCTTCCGGTCGGCCACGGCTGCGACGGTCTCGGCATCATTGCGCAGCACCGTCGTTTCCGCGCCAAGCGTGCCCAGGGCATGCACCAGGTTATAAGTAAAAGAATCGTAGTTATCTATCAATATAATCATACTGGTTGTTCTCAGGCGTTTTCCATTTCCAGGCGTAATCCGGCGGCGGCGAGCCGCACTGCGTTTTGCATGCCCAGTGCCTTATGACAGGTTTCTTCGTATTCCTGTTGAGGATCTGAATTGTAGACAATGCCGGCCCCGGCCTGCACCGCGATCACGCCCTCCGTAATTTCAAGAGTGCGTATGGTGATGGCAAAATCCATACTGCCGTCGTAACTGATATAGCCCAGGGCACCCCCGTATGCGCCGCGGGGTTCCATTTCCAGTTCGTGAATGATTTCCATGGCCCTGATTTTCGGGGCGCCGGTCAGGGTGCCCGCCGGAAACGTGGCGCGCAGGACATCCACTGCGTCCAGGCTGTCGCGCAGCAGGCCTTCCACGTGCGATACGATATGCATGACATGGCTGTAGCGCTCGATGGTCATGTAGTCGCGCACCTGAACGCTGCCCAGCTCCGCCACGCGCCCGACGTCGTTACGCCCCAGGTCCACCAGCATGATATGCTCCGCTTTTTCCTTTGCATCCGACAACAGGCTGTCGGCCAGCAGGCGATCCTCCTGTTCGGTTGCGCCCCGGGGCCGAGTGCCGGCAATGGGGCGCAATTCGATGCGACGTCCCGTCAGGCGCACCATGATTTCGGGTGACGATCCGACCAGGGCATGCTGCCCGATCTTCAGGAAATACATATAGGGTGACGGGTTCAAAAACCGCAGTGCCCGATATGCCTGCAGGGGTGGCACCGCGGTCTGTGCGCTGAAACGCTGGCTGAGCACAACCTGAATCACATCGCCGGCCACGATATACTGCCGAGCCTGCTTGACCATATCCCGGTAGCAGTCCGGCGTCATGTTGGATTTAAATTCCAACGGCGGATATTCCGGCGTCGGCTCCGACGCCGCCGGCCGACACAAGATCAGCTCTATGTCCCGGATGCGGCTCATGGCCTGCTCGTAGGCCTGTTCCGTGTCGGACGCCTGGCCCGGCCGTGAGCACACCACAATTTTCAGCGTGTGCCGCAAGTTGTCGAAAACCACCAGGTTATCCACCCGCAGGAAGCGGCTGACGGGCCGACTGCGCCCGGGGCCGGTTTTCGGAGGCGGCAGGCGTTCTAAATCGCCAATCGCCTCGTAGCCTACGAAGCCGACGACGCCGCCGAAAAACCGCGGCAGTCCGGGCAGGGTAGCCGCACGCACGCTCCGGTAGGTCGCGCGGAGGGTCTCCATCAGGCGGGGGTTGGCCCCCTGCGTATGATCGGCTTCGATCAACAATGTCGGGTCAATGCCGATGAACGAGTAGCGGCCCCAGGTTTCTCCGCCCTCGATGCTCTCCAGCAAGAAGGCGTTCTCGTGCTCCGCAAAACGGCGCAGCACGGAGACTGGCGTTTCCAGGTCCGCCGTGAGCTCACGGTAAACAGGCACCAGGTCATGGTCGGCGGCCAGTCTTTTATATTCCGAGAAAGAGCTGCTCATGGTGTTTCTTTATATAGAATCGATGCGGGCGCGTCAATCAAAAAAAACACCATTATTTTTATTGGCAGCCTGGCGCCGATCCGCTATCGTGCTTGGCCTATGACCATGGATACCGTCGACTTGCTTTTTAACCTGCTGGTGCTGTTGTGCTGGATGCGCATCTGGCAGATCGATCCGGCCGCCGACCGTAGCAATCCGTATCTGGCCGGCCTGGCTGGCCTGACTCAGCCTGTGGTGGACCTGGGACGGCGGCGCGGCCGGTCCGCGCCCGCCTGGGTGGCTCTTGTGCCCTGGCTGTTGCTGATCCTATTCCGCGGCGCGGCCCTGTCCTGGATGAGCGCGGATAATATGCGCCAGGCATGGGTGCTGGGGCTGGGCTTTAATTCGTTGTGCCCGGCCCAGGTGCCATTCAACGGCGTCTGGCCGTGGTTTTTATTCAGCCTATTGTCGTTTGCCGTATTCCTCTTCAAGGCCTGGGGTATCAGCCTGCTGCTGCTGCGGAGCGCGCGCGGCGCGTCGTCCTCCGACCCGGTGGCGATGATGTTGTATAGAATTTCACAACCGTTTTCTGATCTGCAGCCGGCCTGGCGCATTGGCGCTTTACTGGCTTATGGTGGCCTGTTGACTGTCGTAATGCGCGGCGTCCAGGCAGGCTACGTGGCGCCGGCGCTATTATCCTTCCCTCCGATAATCCCTGGCATGGCGCAAGCCGTGGTGTCCGCCGCCGCGGGTATCGCCGACCTCTTGCTGCCACTGCAATCGTTGTTGATTATCCTGATCATCGGCTCGTGGGCGGCCATGTTCGGCGGCGGTGCGCTCGGCTTGCGCTGCCGGGAATGGCTGGATTTTATCCTGGCGCCGTTCCGGCGCTTCCCGCTGCGCCTGGGCGCTCTGGATCTGACGCCGCTCCTGGCCTTTGCCGCGTGTGGGCTGCTGCACTGGTTCCTTAATGGACCGCGCGGCGTGCTACGCTTGTTGTTTCTGTTCCTGGGCTCTGTGTAAACCCCATGCCGGGATGCTGACATGAGTTTTATTGCCGTCAACGACCGGGGCGTGGTCTTGAACGTACATGCCGTGCCACGTTCCTCCAAAAATGCGCTGCAAGGCCTTTACGGCGATGCCGTCAAAATCCGTTTACGGGCGCCGCCCGTGGACGGCAAGGCTAATGAGGCCCTGATGTCTTTTCTGGGCGAAGCGCTGGACATTCCAGCGCGGCGGGTATCAATTCTGGCGGGTCTTGCCGGCAGGAAAAAACGAATTTTGATCGAAGGCTTGAACGAAGCCGCCGTCCGTTCCCGCTTGGGATTATAGGGTTGACGTCACCCCGCGAATACTGATTATATTTTTTATGCCGGCGGCAGCTCTGTCCGCGATTGTCCACTCGACGTTGTGGGCGGATCCGTGCGCGACGCCGGCAAACATAACGAGGACCGCCCTTTATGAGCAATTTTTTACAGCAGGTTCTGGCGGAGCGGCGCCAGGATGCCCGCGCGGCGCAGGCGCATCAACCGTGGAGTGCGCTGGAAAGGTTGGCGCGTGCCCCCCGTCCGCGTCGCATATTGGCGGATAGCCGGTCGGCCGACGCCGCACCTTGTATTATCGCTGAACTGAAAAAAGCCAGTCCTGCGGCTGGATGCCTGCGCCCGGATTACCGGCCGGCGAATGTTGCCGCTGCATACGCGCGGGCGGGCGCGGCGGCGATCTCGGTGCTGACCGAGCCGCGTCATTTTATGGGTAGCGACGACGACTTACGAGCGGTGCGGCGGGCAGTCAACCTCCCGATTCTGCGCAAGGATTTCATCAGCGAGCCTTATCAGGTGGCCGAGTCGGCGGTTTTGGGCGCCGACCTGATTCTACTGATTGTCGCTGCGCTGGACCCGGAACGCTTGCGTGTCTTGCACGCCCTGGCCACGGAACTTGGATTGCAAACGCTGGTCGAGGTGCATAACCGGGCCGAGTTGGCGCCGGCGCTGGCTTTGGACAAGGCCATCATCGGAGTCAACAGCCGGAACCTCGTGACGCTGCAAACCGACCTGGCGGTGGCGCGCGATATGGCCCAGTTTTTGCCGTTGGGCCGACTCTACATCGCCGAGAGCGGGATTCGTGATCGCCGCGATATCGATGTATTGCGCGCCTTGGGATACGGCGGATTTTTGATCGGCGAGACGCTGATGCGCGCCGCGGATCCCGGCGTCGTGCTGGGCGCACTGCTGACGCCGGCATAATGCAACTCGGCTGACTTGCCACAGAGATATGGGGGGGGGGGGGGGGTAACGGCGTATGGGAGTAGCGGCGTGTCGGAGTTATCTGTTTTCTATGCGATCTTTGTGTTCTTTGCGGTTAAACATTTCTTAGAATTTGGGTTGCGGGCAGAGCCCACTTTGGAATATTTGAAATACGACCAGCAGTTCCAATGTTAAAAATAAATGAATATTCCGCAGAAAGTTGACATTAAGATTTGCGGGCTGACGAATCTCGACGATACGCGGGCGGCCTGGGAGGCCGGCGCTGATTTCCTGGGCTTTGTGCTATACCACAAATCCCCGCGGGGGATTTCAGCGCGGACGTTGCGCCGCATAGTGGATCGTCTATCGACCGGGCCACGGTGCATAGGTGTCTTCGTCAATGAGTCCGGCGTCGAGGTGCTGCGGGTTGCTGCGGATTGCGGCTTGTATGCCGTGCAGTTGCATGGCGATGAACCGGCCCGGGATTTTATCCAGTTGCCCTTGCGTATCTGGCGGGCGCTGCGCTTAGTCCGGGGCGGGCCGCGTCCGATGCCGGAGAGCTGGCCGGCGGAACGCTATGTGCTGGATGCGGCCGTGCCCGGCGCTTATGGAGGAACAGGCCGACTTGCGGATTGGCGGCGGGCGGCGGATCTGGCCCGCGAGCACCCAGTCATGTTGGCCGGCGGCCTGATGCCGGACAACGTGGCGGCTGCCATCCGGCAGGTGCGGCCCCTGGGGGTGGATGTCGCCAGCGGTGTGGAGAAAGTGCCTGGAAAGAAGGATCACCGGAAACTAACATCTTTTATGGCCGCAGCCAGAAATGTACGAATTGCACAATGAACCATCATGGTGGCGCACGTTGTCCATAACGCGCGAATGGACGAGGCTCAAGAGCAGGACGAAAAATATGCACATATTTTGCGCAATCCCGTAGCGAAAGGCTTGATATCAGAAGTAGCTAATTGGCCTTGGGTTTTACCGGCGCATGCAGTAAGCTGCGGGATGTCCAGAAGGAGCAAAGAAGCGTCTTATTGATAAGCCGCTCAACCGATGGAATATATTGGTGGAGCGCGTTATCCATAACGCGCTGGATTGATGAGGAGCGCAACAGGGGTTCAAGCGTCATGATGCATGATCCGGATAACAGCGGGCATTTCGGGGTCTTTGGCGGACGCTATGTCGCAGAAACGCTGATGCCGGTCCTGATCGCCTTGGAGCGGGCTTACAGCGACGCGGCCGCTGATCCCGCGTTCCAGGCGCAATACCGGTTGCTGCTGCGCGACTATGTGGGCCGGCCTTCGCCGCTCTATCTGGCTACGCGCCTTACGGACAATTACGGCGGCGCGCGCATTTTCCTTAAGCGCGAGGACCTGAATCATACCGGAGCGCATAAGATCAACAACACCATCGGTCAGGGGCTCCTGGCCCGGCGCATGGGCAAGCGGCGGCTGATGGCTGAAACCGGCGCCGGCCAGCACGGGGTGGCCACGGCCACCGCCGCCGCCCTGTTCGGCATGGAATGCGAAATCTTCATGGGCGATCAGGATATCCGCCGCCAAGCGCCCAATGTCCAGCGCATGCAGTTCCTGGGCGCCAAGGTGACTCCGGTTTCCAGTGGAACTGCCACGCTGAAAGACGCCATGAGCGAGGCCTTGCGAGCCTGGGTGGCCCGTGTGGACGATACTTTCTACGTCATCGGATCGGTGGCCGGCCCGCACCCCTACCCGGTCATGGTCCGCGATTTTCAGAGTGTCATCGGCGCTGAAACCCGCCACCAAAGCCTGGATCAGACCGGCCGCCTGCCGGATATGGTGATTGCCTGCGTCGGTGGCGGCAGTAATGCCGCCGGGATATTTTCGGCTTTCCTGGACGACTCCTCTGTCAAGCTGGTCGGAGTCGAAGCGGCCGGGTTAGGGATCACAACCGGCAAGCATGCCGCCAGCATCGGGGCCGGACGCGTGGGTATTTTGCATGGCACCAAGAGTTATCTCCTGCAGGACCCGGAGGGACAGGTGCGGAATGCGCATTCCGTAAGCGCAGGGTTGGATTATCCGGGTGTAGGACCAGAACACGCCTACTGGTCTGAGAGCGGACGGGTGGAGTATTGCAGCATCACGGATGACGAGGCGCTGGCCGCCTTTGATGAGCTGACCCGGCTGGAGGGCATTCTGCCGGCCCTGGAATCCAGTCATGCCCTCGCGGAGGCCAAAAAACGGGCCGGGCCACTGGGAGCACAAGCCGATATCGTGATCAATCTCTCCGGGCGCGGCGACAAGGATCTGGACCATATTTTAACCTGGAAACAACAATATCCTAAATAGAGCCCATTCGAAGACCTTTTCGAATGGGGTCTAAATAGAGGCGGCTCTTGCAAAACCCACGGAAAATCCGGCCACGACAGAGCGTGGCCCTCCAATGGGGGCATGTTGCAACGTATTTTGAAAATGGAGGGACGCGCTTCGTCGCGTCCGCAGGGTTTTGCAAGAGCCTCAGAGCATAAGGGTTCGGGGTTCAGGTAAGCAAAGGGTGCGGAGACCGGAGTCATGACCAATCATGAATAACGCAATGGCACACAATCGGATCATCAGCACATTCGAGACCTTGAAGAGCAAGGGGCAGAAGGCCTTGATCGGATACCTGACGGCGGGCGATCCGGACTTGGCCACCTCGGAGCGGGATCTCCGCACAGCTATCGCCAACGGGGTGGATATTCTGGAGTTGGGTGTGCCGTTCTCGGATCCCACAGCGGATGGACCGATAATCCAAGCCGCCGGCCAGCGGGCGCTCAATGCGGGGGCAACCTTGCGCCAAGTGTTGACCATTGCCAAACATTTGCGAGCGGACTGTGCCACGCCCCTGGTGTTGTTCAGCTACGCTAACCCGCTCTTTAGCTACGGCTATGCACAACTTTGCGCGGATGCCGCGGCCTCCGGCATCGACGGCCTGTTGGTCGTGGATATGCCTTACGAGGAATCAGCCGAACTGCGCGAGCACATGCAGCGGCACGGTCTGCTGCTCATCCAGCTCATAGCGCCAACCACTCCCATGCAAAGAGCCGAGAAAATTTTAGCCCAGGCGGATGGATTTGTATATTACATCCTGGTCAAAGGGGTCACCGGCGCGCGCGAGCATTTAGATTCAAATGTAGGCGCACATGTAGCCGAATTGCGTCAGCGGGTTAACATTCCCATTGCCGTGGGATTTGGCATAAGCAACGGCCAACAGGCGCGTGAAGCCGCCGGCTATGCCGACGCGGTTGTGGTTGGCAGCGCTCTGATTCAGGCCGCCCGGGCCGGTACGCTGGCAACCCTGGTCCGTGAGCTGGCTGTAGCCGTGCATGGCCAATGAATTTTTTGCAAGGCGAAAAATTCATAGCGCCCCGCAACGGCCGCGCGGAAAAAACTTGTTTGGAAAAGGTGGAACGCGTTATCCTGATGCGCTTGCCCGCCTGGCAAAATATTCTTTGCCGGTCTGCCCAGTCGGGATACAGTGTCACATAAGCCAGCGCGGGTTTGACTTCTTGGCGTAGGGGACCTGTCCTCCGTAGCGCTTTGGCCTGCCCTGCGTAGCAGACTGGCGCAGAAGGGCGTAGGGGGATGCCACCGTGTGTTGAATTCGGTTTCCGTCCGCCGCAGCGGACGGATTCGAAATAGCAAGGCAAGCGTCGGAGCAAAGGGAGCCATTCATGGCGCAAGAATATATCCATGGCATGAACCCTGCCTTCGAGGTCATCCGTGCCCGCCGGCGTCGGATTTACAGGGGCTATCTCCAGGATGGCGCGGCGTCATCCGCCCGCATGAACAAGCTGGCGGCGATGCTGGCAACTCTGGCGGCGCCCGTGGAGCGGGTGACCAAGCAACGGCTGTTCCAGCTTTGTAAGAGTACCGAACACCAGGGAATCGTGCTGGCGACCGACCCCTACCCTTATGTGCCGTGCGAGAGCTTGTTGACCTGTCCCCGCCTGCTGTTGCTCGATAACGTTGAGGATCCGCAGAATGTCGGGGCTATTCTGCGCAGCGCCGAAGCGTTTGGCTGGGAGGCGGTACTGCTTTCCGCCAAGGGCGTGCCGGCGATCTATCCTTCCGTGGTTAAGGCGTCAGCCGGCGCAACCGAATACCTGCGCATTGCCCAAGACCACCCGGCTAATGCCTATGTGAAACTCTTGCTGGAAAATAGTTTCACCATAGTTGCCCTCGATGAAAACGGCAAGGACTCGATCGCCGGCCTCCGCGAAAGACCGCCGGCGAAAATGCTCTTGGTCATCGGCGGCGAGCATCGCTCGGTGGGCCAGTTTATCCTCAACCAAGCGCAACATATTGTAGGCATTCCCCAGCAGGGCCAGATCGGGTCGCTGAACGCCTCAGTAGCCGCCGGCATCGCTTTGTTCGCGTTGGGGAAAGCGGCGCAGGGGACGCTGGCCGACACGGTGGTGCCGCCAGTCACCTCGGTCTTAAACCACCAGAGCGGACAAGCCGCTCCATCCGTAGCGCGCATGGCGGAATGCGTTATCCCTAACGCGCTGCCCCCTGAGGCAGGAAAGCAGCGTCTTGAGGACAAGCCGCTCCACCGTGGGGCGTGACAGTACGAGTAGTGTGCGCGGTTTCCGGCGCAAGCGGCAGAGCAAACACCAGGAGGAAGCTATCCATGATCCAGAAAGCGCCGTTCCGTCTGCTTTTCAACAACGACAGCACCAATACCGCGGGCGTGGTCAGTCCCTGGCACAAAGAAGGCGAGCCGTTCGAAGAGTCCATGCTGGTTGCTTCCATCGCGGAGGTGGCGCAAACGGGTGTGGATGCCTACCTGCTGAGCCCGGGTATGGGCTGGGTGCCCTGGTGGCAAAGCGCAGTGGAGCAAGACTTTTATGACTGGTGGCGGCAGCGCACCGGCCTGGAAGTGAGCGGGAAAATGCTCGGACAGGGTTTCGAAAAATACGTGTCTGAGGGAGGCGACATGGTGCGGGTGCTGGTGGAGACCTGCCGCAAGCTCGGCATGGCGCCCTTTGTCAGCCTGCGCCTGAATGATGTGCACAACCAGGAATATTATGCGCAAAAGCACCAGAAGTCGCTGGTCTCCTGCCGTTTCTACACCGAGCACCCCGAATGGCATATCGACCCCCAGCATCCCGCCGTCCAGGGTTATTACCACCGGCGGGGCATGAATTGGGCTGTGCCGGAGGTGCGAGCTTATAAACTGGCATTGCTGTCCGAACTGGCCGCCAAATACGATCTGGCCGGATTGGAGCTGGATTTCCTGAGAGACAATACTCTGTTCCGGGATGGCGAGACTGATCCGGCGATACGGGTTGAAATCATCACCGAATTTGTCGGCCAAGTCCGCGCGGCGCTGGATCGTGGACGACGGGGGGCTGCGCGGCGTTATCTTTGTGTGCGCATTCCCCTGGCGCTGGCTGCGCATGCTGATATTGGCCTGGATGTCCAGCGGCTGCGGGAGGCGGGGGTGGACATGTTTAACTTGTCGGGCTGGTTCCACACCAGCCAGCGCTCCGATCTGGCCGCGGTGCGCGAGTTGCTTCCCGAGTCGGCGATTTACCTGGAAATGACACACTCCACCGGCTGGCACCCCTACTTCCTTGCGCCGGGGCTGTACGGTACGGATGGCGATCCGCGCACTAGCGATCACCAGTTTTACACCACCGCCCTGCTGGCCCATCGGCGGGGCGCCGATGGGCTCAGCCTGTTCAATTTCGTCTACTACCGCATGGGAGGCCGGAGTGAAATCCCGGTGATGGAACCGCCTTTTCATGTGCTGTCAAAATTGAACGATATCGAATTCCTGTCCCGGCAGGACCAATACTACATGCTGGGGGGCAGCAGCTATTACAGGCAGGCGCCCCGGGAACTGACTGTAGGCCAGCCGGTTGAGTTCACGCTGGATATGCTGGCGCCGGGTCCGGACAGTGCCGGCGCCAAACTGCCCTCGCGCCTGCGGGTGCATACCGAACATGCGCTGACCCCGGCGTGCATCGTCACGGCAGCGTTTAACGGGCGCCTGCTCGATCCGTGTCCGGACACGTCGGGGTTCTTCGGCAATCCGTTCGACGGCATGATCAGCCCGCCCGGGCACCGGCGGGCCTGGTTCCTGCCCGGGCAGTTGCTAAAAGATGGACTGAACTCCTTACAGATTGAGCTGGTCGGCGGCGGGCCGACCAAGATCATCTACGTGGATGCGGGCATTACGCAATGAAGATAACGTGCCGCTCGTAGCGCGGCACATCCCGATTAAATTCGGAGTTGAAAAACGGCGCGACCGCGAGTAGTCTTTGACCCATAGCAGCTCCCCGTGTCGCTACCTAAGGAAGTGTTGGCGTTAGCCATCGGAGCGGTATATACCTATACTAAAAAAAGGGCGATCTTATGAAAACATCCTGCAGTTCCTGGAGTTATCATCGCACGCTTGAAGCCAAGGCCATGGACCAACTGGGGTGGGTTAAGGAGTGCGCGGCCCTGGGCCTGGATGGCGTTGAATTGCTGGGCCATCACTTTCCCAGCAAGGACCGAACTTACCTGATCCAGCTCAAAAAAGCCTGCGCTGATAATTTCCTGAGCATAGCCATGGTATCCGCCGACGGTCATCTCACCGTGACGGATGACGCCCAGCGGGAGCAGGAGATCGAGCAAATCGGGGAATGGGTCAAGGTGGCCGCTTTCCTGGGTGCGCCCTGCGTCCGTTTTTTCTGTGGCAACGGCCAGGAACTGGCAGCGGGCGGCAAGCCGCTGTACCGGAAAGTGCGCAAAGCTGTGCAAAAGGTTGTCCGGCTCGGTGCTAAAAAGGGCATTGTTATGGCCATGGAAAACCATGGCGACACGACCGCTGATCAACTGCTGGCGCTCCACCGGGATATCAAGAGCGAGTATTTCAAGTTTACATTGGATACCGGCAACTTCCCGCCGGCCAGTCGGGTCGGTCCCCAGACCTATGAGTCCATCGAGCGCTGCGCCCCGCACGCGGCCATCGTGCATGCCAAGTTCTTCAACGTCCTGCCCGACGGGCGGGATCGTGATTTCGATTGGCTGCGCATTAGAGCCATTCTGGAGAAAGCCGGTTTCCGAGGGTTCCTCTCGGTGGAGTATGAGGGCGAAGAGGCGGACGAGGTGGCTGTCATGCGCCGGATTGCGCCTTTCTTGAAAACCTTGCGTTAGTCTTCCAGTCACCGTTATAATACACCGCAATGATCAGGATGGCCTTTAGACCCCCGCGACCTTGTGTCGGGGGCGAAGCCATAATGCGAATTGCGGGATAATACAAGGCTGGACTGTGGGGCGCGCAACGGCGATGGTATCGTTGGATGATCATAACCTGTCTTTTTCGCGCGAGTTGTGAAAGCAAAGGTTAACGATGGCTAAATTTTGGGATAAATTACAGCACGCATGGGGCGGGAATATCCAGGATAAACTCGTTCCGGAATCGGAAGCCGTCAGCGCTTTGCGCCGGATTGCCGATAAGGGGGAGGTCAACGCGCAAGCCCGCCTGGGCGATATGTATTATAATGGCGAGGATGTGCCGCAGGATTATACGGCGGCCGCTGAATGGTATCGCCGGGCCGCTGAGCAGGGCAATGCTGCAGCCCAATTTCAGCTCGGCAACATGTGTCGCGTTGGCTTGGGTGTGCGCCAGGACCAGGCCAATGCTGTCCAGTGGCTGACGCGCGCGGCCGCGCAGGGCGATGCGGCTGCCCAGGCTTTGCTCGGCAAACTGGCGGACCAGGCGCAGCCCGTCTCCCGGGATTTTAGCGAAGCCGTCAAGCGCCTGCAAAGCGCCGCGGACCAGGGCGAGGCCGGCGCCAGGCTCCTGCTCGGCAGCATGTGTGAGACCGGCAACGGCCTGGTTCGCGATCCGGTCATGGCCCTGGCTTGGATCGAGCTGGCCTTGGATACGCTGACGCCCGGCCCGCTGCGTGACGCCGGGCTCCGCCAACAAACCCGGCTCGCGGCCGCCCTCCCGCCGGAGGACTTGGCGCGTGCCCGGCAACTTGCGGCCGACCGGCGGACCGGGATAAAGCCAGAACCCATGCTGCGGCGAGTGTAAGAGATTGGCATGGTTCATTACAGGAAACTTGCGGGTGCACTTCCAGTGGATGCAATGTGACACAGGCATTCCTGCCTGTGTTCATAATCATTGAATTGGCAGAACATGGAACAATATTGCACAGGCAGGAATGCCTGTGTCACACTTAGATACGGGGGGGGGGGAGGAGATGTAACGGCGTATGGGAGTGGCGCCGTGTCGGAGTTATCTGTTTTATATCCGACCCCTGCGGCACTGTGTCTCTGCGCGAGATATTTCCTCTCCCTTCCGCTCTGCAGACAAGAGTATATGTGTCAACCACCAAAGAACGCATAGATCGCCAAAAAGTTGCTTTCCAGTAATGGCCGTATTTGCTAATATGTTGCCATGTCTTTTTACGTACAGATTGCCCGTTGGCTGGCGGTCGCGGCTGTGGCTGGGATCGCGGCAGGCCTGGCCTCCTGCCGCCCGACGCTTATCCGTCCTGTCCAGCCTGGTGATACGGTTTATTTTGTCCCGAACACCAATCGCATGTTGGCCTTGACGTTCGATGATGGGCCTAACGGCGCAGCTACCGAAAAAATCCTGGATACTCTCAAGCGCTTTGATGTCAAGGCCACGTTTTTCCTGGTCGGAACGAATGTAACCCGTGATCCCGAAATCACCCGGCGGATAGCCCGCGAAGGCCACTTGCTTGGGAACCACTCCTTTAGCCATGCCCGATTTGATCGACTGTCCCTCCGGGAAATAACACGCGAAATTGACGCCGGAGCGGACGCGATCATGGATGCTACTGGCGTGAAGACGACGTGGTTCCGTCCGCCGTATGGCATTAATGGGTTAGGTTTGGAGGAAATGTGCCGTGCGAAGGGTTATGCCATCGCCGGCTGGTCCGGCCATGCCGGCGATTGGAATCCGCACTGCGCGGTGGAGATCGCCGAACGCATTATCACCCAAGCCACGCCGGGCGATATTTTACTACTGCACGACGGCAATGAGACCCGCCCGGACAGCGACCGTTGCAGTACCGTGGCTGCCGTGCCCTTGATACTGGAGCGCCTGATCCACGAAGGCTTCCGGTTTGTCACACTTTCGGAATTGCGGCAGCACGCTGGGCCGCCGCTGGCCGAGTTTGCCAACGGTGTGCGTCTGCTGGGCCTGCATCTTCAGGCGGACCCGCTCTACCCGGGAGCGGATCGCTATATCCGCTATTTTTGGGAAGTGCCCGTGGGATTAAAACCCGGCTCATCCGCCGCCTTTGCGCATTTTGAATCCGGCACCGGCTTCCGCTTCCAGAACGATCATGCGTTGGCGCGCCGCGGCGATGTGCGGGATTTGACCGTGGAACGAGTGCTGATTATTCCGACCAACGCGCCGCTCGGACGCTACCAATGCCTCATCGGCCTGTTCAAGCCCGCCCGGCCGGATGTCAGGCACCGCGTGCCGATCCGTTCCGCGGCCCTGAGCCGGAAAGGCGCCGTGATCCTGCCTGATTTTCTGGACGTCAGGGAGCAATGAGGAATTTGGCAGGGCGGTCATGCCCTCCCAACCCAACACCAGGATTGGCGGTGCCTGCCCGCCTCAGGCGGGAAACCCGTTGGGCGTTCCCGCCCTACAATCATAAATGAATTTATTATGAAACCGGCTAATTCCATCATACCGCCGGATCTTTCCGTAGCGGTTATCAATTTCAACGGCGCGGGCACGCTGTCCCCCACCCTGCATTCGATCTATGCCCTGCGGGATATCCGCCTGGTCGGGGTCATGGTCCTGGATAACGCTTCGACCGATGGTTCCCTGGCGTTCATGGAACGGGAGTGGCCCGAAGTGGAGGTTCATCGTTTTCCGGAGAATCGCGGACCTAATCCCGCCCGCAACGAGGGGCTACGCCTGGCCGCCTGTGACCTGGTGCTTATCATGGATAACGATATCGTCTTGGACCCCGGCTATGCAGCCCGGCTCGTGGAGGTGATGCGGCGGCAGCCAGGGGCCGGGGCTATCAGCGGGCAAATCAGATTGCAGGACGAGCCGGCAACCATCCAGTATAATGGCATTGATATTCATTATGCCGGCGAAATCACGGCCCGCCCGTTGGATGCCATCGATACGACGCAAGTCAGCTGTGTCTCCGCCGGCGCGGCTCTGTTCGATCGGCGTCATGTCTTGCGGGTGGGCGGATTTGACGAGGATTTTTTCATGGGCTGGGAAGACGGGGACCTCAGCTTCCGCCTCTCGCTGGCGGGCCACCCCTGCTATATGGTTTCCAGCGCCGCTGCCTATCACAAGCGCAGCCCGCGGGGCATGAAGTGGATCCGTTTTCAAACCCGTAACCGCTGGTGGTTTATGTTGAAGAATTATGATCGGCGGACCCTGTTTCTGGCCTTGCCGGCCATTGCCGGGTTCCAGGCAGCTGCGGGGCTGTTCTGCCTGTTGAAGGGCCAAGGGCTTGCCTTTTTAAAGGGTACGACTGAGGCGTTCATGAGCTGGCCGACGCTCCGCGTCAAGCGGCGGGCGGTGCGACAGTTGAAAGTGGTCTTGGATAAGGAACTACTGCGAGGTGACCGTTTCGATCTGCCGGGCGGGCTGTCTTTTAGTAGGCCCGGCCGAATTCTTAATGCCGTCCTGAACAAAATATTTTATGGCTACTGGCTGTGCATCCGACCGTTCCTGCGGCGCTCCATCCCTCGTTAAGGCACGACAGAGCGCAAAAAAAAGTGGCGGTGGTGCCGCCTTCTACCGCCGCTATGGCTATGGCGCCGCGTCTACGAATGTGCCAACCTATTTTCCGCCCGGATCAGGAAGTCTGACCGTTCGGATGAAAATCCGCAGAACTCATTCGCGCTCTGCGACAAGTACTTTCTGTCGCCGTGTGAGAGGTTTGGCGTGTGCGCCGGACTTAAGTTTTCGCGGGCGGATTGGGCGCTGCCGCGGAAGGCGTCGGCGAGCGGGCTGCAGCACCGGCCGCTACTTTTTCCGGCCGGAGCATGATCATCAGGTTATTGCCGAACATGCGAGGCGGCGCTTCGGCGCTGCCCACGCCCGCGCAATCCTTGATCAGGCGATTCATCAGGGCGTACCCCAGGTCCCGGTGCTCGTTTTCGCGACCACGGAACAGTAGTGATGTCTTGATGCGGTGGTTGTTGTTGAGAAAATTAAGGATGTGGTTTAGCTTGGTCTGGTAATCATGTTCATCGACATTGACATGAAACTTGATTTCCTTGACGACCGTGGAAGCCTGGTGTTTACGGGCCATTTTCTCCTTGCGGCTTTCCTCGTAACGATATTTGCCGAAATTCATGATCCGGCATACCGGAGGGTTGGCGGTGGGCGAAATTTCCACCAGGTCCATGCCGTTGGCTTCAGCCATGCGCATGGCATCCGAGGTAGAAATGATCCCTAGCTGTTCCCCGGTGGCTGAAAGACAACGCACCTGAAGCACGCGAATCCGATGATTAACTCTGATCTGTGAACGAATGGCATACCTCCTTTGTTATGGTTTGATGTTACTCGCGTAGGGCCAACAACCTATTGGTTCCCAGGGCTGCTGCGGCTAGTTCCGACCTCTGCTTTGAGTTTTAGCGTAAAATCCGCGACGGTTGAGCCGCCCAAATCGCCCTTGGCGCGGCAGCGCACCGCCACCTTGTCTGCCTCTGCTTCCTTGGGTCCGACAACCAGCATATACGGAATCTTGGCCAACTGGGCATTGCGGATCTTGGCTCCGATTTTGCCGGAGCTTGCGTCCACCGCGACGCGAACGTCATCCCGACGCAGCGTCTCCGCAATCTCCTGCGCGTAAACCAGCTGTTTGTCGGTCAGGGGCAGCACGCGCACCTGCTCGGGCGCCAGCCAGAGTGGAAACGCTCCGCCATAATGCTCGATCAGGATGCCGAAAAAGCGCTCAAGGCTGCCCAGGAGCGCGCGGTGCACCATGTAGGGGCGATGTTCCTGGCCGTCCTCGCCCGTGTAGCCCATATCAAAACGCTCCGGCATGTTGAAATCGAACTGGATGGTGCTCAGCTGCCATTCGCGGCCGATGGCGTCCTGGATTTTAAGGTCAATTTTGGGTCCGTAGAACGCGCCGCCGCCCGCATCGACTTTGAAGGGAATCGATTCGGTTCGCAGGGCGACCTCCAGCGAGCGGGTGGCCTGGGTCCAGCGCTCGGCTTCGCCAATGGCCTTGGCGGGCCGGGTGGAAAGGTGGGCGCTGATCGTCTGAAAGCCGAATGCGCGCAGCATGTCCAGCGAGAAACGCAGAGTGCGTGTGACTTCGGCTTCGATCTGCTCCGGTGCGCAGAAGATATGGGCGTCATCTTGGGTGAAACCGCGCACGCGCAGCAGGCCGTGGAGCACGCCGGCTTTTTCATAGCGGTAGACGGTGCCTAACTCGGCCCAGCGCAGCGGCAGCTCGCGGTAGGAACGCTTCTGCGCTTTATAGACCCGGATATGGAAAGGGCAGTTCATCGGCTTGAGATAATATTGAAGCTCGTCGATTTCCATGGGCGCATACATGCTGTCCCGATAAAAATCGAGATGCCCTGACGTTTCCCATAACAGGGAACGCCCGATATGCGGCGTGTAAAGAATTTCGTAGCCTTCCTGGAAATGCCGGCGTCGCCAGAAGTCTTCGATCAGGCCGCGAATCCGGGCACCCTTCGGGTGCCAGTGAATCAGGCCCGGGCCGACATCTTCATGGATACTGAACAGGTCCAGTTCGCGCCCGAGTTTGCGGTGGTCCCGTTTGTGCGCTTCTTCCAGCCGGCGCAGGTAGGCGGCCAGCTCCTGGGGGGATTCCGCCAGGGTCCCATAAATCCGCTGCAGCATCGGATTGGTTTCCAGGCCGCGGTAATAGGAGCCGGCCACGGACAGCAATTTGAATGCCTGGATATCGCCGGTGTGTGCGACGTGCGGTCCGCAGCACAGGTCGCTGAAATCGCCGCAGCGGTAAAAGATGATCGGTTCGCCTTCCGGTATGTCGGCGAGCCGGTCCAGCTTATAGGTCTGGCCCCGGGTTTCCAGCAGGGCGCGCGCTTCGGCGCGAGTTATTTCCTGACGTTCAAACGGGAGATTGGCCTTGATGATCCGGGTCATTTCCTGCTCGATGGCCGGGAAATCTTCCGGAGTCAGACGGTGCGGCAGGTCGAAATCGTAGTAAAAGCCATCGGCGGTTGCCGGCCCGATATCGCAGCGCACCTGCTCAAACAGCTTGCAGACGGCCGCCGCCATGATATGCGCCGTGCTGTGGCGCATCAGTTCCAAATCCAAAGTAACCCCTCCTTAAAAAGCAGATCCAACCGCTGCCGAAGTCGATGTATAAGCACTACTCTATAGACCGGTCCCGACCTTGTCAACTGCAAATCGGGGCAGCAATTCGCATTATGGCCTTTAGACCCCCCGCGACCTTGTGTCGCGGGTGAAGAGATTGGCTGGAAAAGAACGCTTTTCCAGCCAATCTAGCGCCCTGGCCGCGCAAGGCGGCAGGAGGCGCCGGCCATCATGCGAATGTCTTATTTCACCGCCCGGTGTCGCAGGCGGTCCAGGGTTACGGCTAAAACCATGATGAAGCCGGATTCGTCTCGCGCTTCACCCCGCATCCGGAGAAAACCAGCACGGCCAGGCCGGCCAACAGCATGGGAACCATTTTGCGCATAATATCTCCCGGGTGTTTCATGTTTTGGCTCGTCCGCAAAATCTATGGGTTATTAATATCAGATTAGCTCGCTTTTG
>CAZALU010000016.1:0-49162 GCA_964486075.1 uncultured Verrucomicrobiota bacterium | reverse complement strand
ACGGCGATGGTAAGGCCGATCCGATCATGCTGGACAACGCCACGGGTGCCTGGCACTTGAAACTCTCGGCCAGCGGTTATGACGCGGCCACCCTTCCCTCTGGCTATACGCCGTAGGGGAAAATATCCGCTGAGGTCATGAGCCGTTCAGAAAAAATCGACCGGCAGATGGCGGTCCCTACCAAGCGCAGAGGTTCGTCCGAAGGGCGCTGAGTGCTCTTGGCTGGAGACCTGGCGGGTCGGTACGCGGAAGCAACTAATAACGGAAAGATTTTGTACCGCGAATGACCCGACTACGCATAAGGTTACGACGGACACGCGCGAATGGTCGCGGTCTTCGGATCCGTTCCCAGTCCTGATCGCGCTATGCGCAGGTGTCTAATTCAAACAGCAGAATCCTCAAGGTCATCGGCGTGTATTTTTATCTTCGGGCTTGGGCGTGTCTTTCTTAAGTTGCTCGATGAACTTCTTACTGATCGCATCCTCGTGTCCGAAATGCTTGGCGAGCTTGATGGTCTTCCAGGCGTACTCGTAATTCTTGAGTTGCCAGTGCGCGGTGGCGAGGGTGCTGTAGACCTCCGGGATGTGCTGATCCAGCTCGATTGCTTTCTCGCATTGGGTCACCGCGTTCTGCCAGTTGTTGTTGTGGGCGAGGGTTAGACCCAATTCGGCGTAGGTCCTGGCCTGATTGGGGCGCAGGCGCAGAACCTGGAGGAACTCGCCAATGGCGTCGTCTAACTGTTGCTGGGAACGGAGCACAAGGGCGCGTTCGAAGCGGGCCTCGGTCAGATGGCGATTCAGGGCCAGGGCGCGATCGTAATCACGCAGGGCTGCTGCGCTGTTGCCACGAGCGGCCTTTTCCAGGCCTGTCAGCAGGATGATGGCGGGCTGGTTGGAGGCCGCGAGGTTGGCGGCTTGCATATAGGGGCTGACACTTTCGACGATATTTGTGCGCGGATCAAGGCGGCGGATTTCGAATAAAACGCGGGCGGCTCCGAGCGCGGCGGCCAGGCAGGCGGGGTCCTTGGCGGCGGCCGCAGCGAAGGCGGCGCCGGCCTCGGCAAGGTTGCGGTTGGTCGTGCCGGCGTCGGACATTGGTTCGCCGGCCAGCAGTTGCGCGCCCTCGGCAAAAAGGCCGAAGGCGACGGAATCGGCCGTGGATACCCGGACGACCGATCCGGAGGTTGTAACGTCGAGACGCGCGGCGGTTTCGAAGGCCAGTTTCTCGTCGAGCGTGGCCAGCCCGGATGCGTCCTTGACGCGCGTCGATAACAGGGGCTCGGCAATATCCTTGGCGGCATCGTAGAGCTGCGCGTCCACGGCGAGCTCTTGTCCGGCGGACGTCACCTGCACGCATAGGATACGGTCGGCTTCGAGTTTTTCGGCGAGGGCGCGCCAGCGCTCGGGCGCTGGGGCTTGTGCGGGCGCATTAGTGCCGCCCAGCCAGGCCCGGCGGGCGTCTTGCGGGGTATAAGTTACCACGCCGCGGAAACCCTGTAGTTGGAACATGATCAATTGCTCCAGGCCGACCGCGGCGGCGGCCAGGGCGGGACCGGCATCCGCGGGCGATTCGCATAAGACGGCCACCCGGCGGAAATCACGCTTCTTCTCCAGGACCGCTTCCACCGCCGGCGCAATACTGGCGTACCAGAGCGGGGTGCGGCCCTTGCGGCTTTCGGCGGTGAAGTCGGCGTCACGTTCCAGGAGCAATTCGACCATATCCTTCTGACCCTTGATGGCGGCCCAGTGCAGGGGGGTGAAGCCGGCGCCGTCGCGAGCGTTGATGTCGGCGCCCTTATCGAGCAACAGGCGGACGATATCGGTCCGGCCCTCGCTGGCGGCCATGTGCAGCGGCGTTCGGTTGTCGCGGCTGCCGGAGTCAGGTTCGGCGCCCTGGTCGAGGAAGAAACGCACCAGGTCGACATGGCCCTTGGCTGCGGCCAGGTGCAGGGCAGTGAGGGAACCGGGCCCCGGGAGATTGATGTTGGTGATGGAGGGGAGCAGGTATTCGACGATGTCACGGTGGCCGCGCATGGCGGCCACATGGAACAGGGTGGAGCCGTCATCCAGTTCCATGTTACGATACTTACGCTTATCGAGGATTTTTCGAAGGTCATTGAGCTTGCCGTCGCAGACGGCTTTGTAAGCGGCCTCGGGCGGTTTGGGAGGTGACTTGCTTGGCTTGCAGCCGCCGGCGAGCAGGGCCACGACAAGGCACAACGTGGCGGCGCGGGCCAGGGTCAGCAGTGTGGGGCTGCTGAGATTCGGTTTTGACGGCATGGTCATAGGCGACCTCCTGGGTACGGGTTTGATTTCCGACAGCTTATAGAATTGGTGCAATCAACAGTATAGTCCCCTGCGACGTGGCGGGCAAAGCCGAAGTAAGACTCTTGCAATCGGGCGCGTGCATCAGGGCGCGCTGCGCACGGATCGCCAACTTTTTTCGCCGTGCCCGCGGCTGCCATGTCCGCATGCGGCCAAGGTGCGATTGTTTACGCGCAGGCTCGGACTTGAATAACCCCCGTAGCGTCCACGGTACCCGCTCCCCAGCCCGTCGGCTTCGGGCCAGTCGGGAACATCGGCGAAGCCGGCCGGGGACAGGTTCCCGTCCCCGTGCGTTCCCCGGAACGCCCATCCCTTTTCGTGCCCGACGGTCACGCATTGATCGCAGAGGTGGTTGGCGATCACGCCGTAATACATGGTGTTCGGGGGGAGCTTGTCCGTCACCCCCTGAGGGAAAGGGCCCCATTCGAAATCCACCCAGTAGCCGTGATCGGTTTTACGATCAAGCATTTTTGCGTCGGCTGTCTCTTCAGCCGCAAACAGATCCTCTTCCAAGCCTTCCGAAATGTCCACTTTGATCTTGGTGAAACTGCCCCGGAACGCCTTTTCATATTCCATTTCGGTCATGGGCCGCAGGCCCTGCCAGTCGGCGATGGCGGTGCCGTCGGGCCAGCGCAAATTAGAGCAGTAATCTCCAGGCGCTGCGGCCTTAAGTTGCGGATGGGTGCCCATGATCGGACCGCTGAATCCCTCATCTCCGATAGGGAAGCAATTGGTCGCCTGTTGCAGGGTGAGCGTGTTCAGGAACTGGGCATAGTCTCCCCAGCGCAGACCGTATTTCATGCAGTAAAAGGCGCGGTAACCCTTTGGAAAGGCTGCGGGTAAGACTCCGTTGGTCTCCGGATTATAGTGCGAAGGGTGAAAGGCAAGAGCGCCGTCGCGGTCGCCCAGCGGGATGGCGGCTTCGCTTTCCACTAGAAACGGCTTTTCGGGCGGCGGGTACTTGTAAAACATGCAACTGGCCGGCAATCCGTAACCCAGGCGGAAGGGGACTTCCGGAATCAGGACCATCTCCACCCCGAAGATGCGGAAGTCTTCAGGTTTGACGTCGGCGTTGGAGCTTTCCACGGCCAGACGCACGTCGTTAAGTTTCATCGCGCCCCGGTATTCCTTGGTTCCGTACAGGAACGCCCCGGCCCGGTCGGCGGGCACTTGGACCGCGGCAGTCGGCGGGGCCTGATGGCTTCCGGGAGCGAGTGGAGCGTGGCGCCAGAGGCCGTCCGGGCCGCGCAGCTTGACGAAGATCCAGACGGCATCCCAGTTGGTGACGGAGCGACTGCCGTCGCGCCAGGACGCCCGCCAGGAATTATCCCACTGGATGTCGCAGAGAACGGCTGCGTTCTTTGCTCCGTCCGCCGCCGGAATCCAGCGCGGGTTGGAGATGGTAAGGTTAGCCGCGGCGGCCGGGCCGGCCGCCAACAGCGTGCTGGCGAGGGCGGCGACGAGGAGGTGCCTGGCGCGATGATGGTTGTTCATAAGCACTCCTTATTCCAAGGCGGATTGAAATCCGCAACCCCGGAAATAGACCGCGGATTACGCGGATGTCGCGGATATGAAATCAAACCAAGCCTGGGAGTTTTTAACCACGAACCCGCAACCCAAGCCTTTCACCACCCGCTGTGCTGGAGGCACGGAGAAAGAATCTCTCCGCACGTTTCCCATCCCGATCCACCGTTGCGCGCATTTTGCGCAGGGCGCTGTGCCCTACACAAAATATGTGCAACCCTCTGTGGGGAGATGGAAGGAGATCGTGCAGACAGATCAATCTCCGTGGCTCCGTGGTGCATTCCCTTCATTGTGCGTTAAATGTTGAGCGTTTTTTGCGTTCTGAAATAAATGCCCTGAACAACTACAGCTCCTGTTTGTGACGGCCAATGCTTCCGGCAAGTTCAGGGCGCACTACGCACGCTCCGCCAGCCCACATCGTCCAGGCGCTCCGCGACCGGACGAGCGGCTGCCTCGCGATCAGAAATTCGGATTTGTTCCGGAGAGGTTTGCCAGCTGCCTCCTCGCAGACCGGTTCCTTGGGCGCCTTTGACTTCCTGGTGGGTCGGATCGTAGCCGGGCCAGTCAGGATTGTTAGCCTGGCCGGTTGCGCTCAAGGTTCCATCCCCGTGGCTCCCGGTGAATGCGAAGCCAGCGCGCGTGGCGAGGGTGACGCAAGGTTCCCATAGATTTCCGCTCATTTCCATAAGCCCGTAGTACGAGCAGCCAAGTTCGTCGCGGAGCAGGAACTGCGGGAAGGAGCGGTAGGCGTCGCCCGCCAGCGGGCCGTCGATTGTGCCGCGCGTGGCGGCGCACAGGGCGTTGCCGGTCAAGGGAAATGCGGCCAGGGTTTCCGTGGGCAGCTTGGGCTTGGCAGGTTTTTTGGCGGGAGCGGGCACCTTGATTTCCGCGCCGCCCACATCGTCCATCAGGTCGGAAAGCCCGTCAGGGACTTCCTCCATCAGCGTGGGGGTCGCCGCCGGCCGCGCGACGGTCAGCGTGTAAGGCTGGCGTGCCAGATCGTTGTTGCCCCAGGCATATTCGCCGGGCGCGGCCAGCTCGATTCCGCGGCAGGCTTTCTCGAACTCGAACTCGGTCATGGGCCGCAGGCCGGCCCAGTCGGCATAGGCAGCGCCGTCCGCCCAGCTCAAAAAGTTGCAGGCCCGCTCCGGTGCTGCGCTGACATAATCAGCGCCTTCGGCCGCGATGGCCTGCCTGTTTCTGCCGTTCTGATTCGGGAATCGTGCCTTGGCCTGTTGCGCGGGGAGCATGTTTAGAAAATCGGCGTATTGACCCTGGCTCAGTTCGTATTTCATGCCGTAGAAGGCGGCGACGCCCTTGGGCCAGGCGGCGGGGATGGTATCCCCGGCGGCACCGGGAATATGCAGACTGCCTGATTTCGCGCCCAGAGGCAGAGCCGCCTCGCTTGTCACGCGGAAGGGAGTTTCCTTGTCCGGATGGGAGTAACACGCGGATTCCTCAGCGCCGCCGGAACCGAGCAGATAGGCCCCGGCGGGAACGTAGACCATTTCAATGGCCAGCAGGCGCCATTCAAGCTTGTCCAGGGCGTTTATTTGATTGTCCGTCGGCCGGATGTGCAGTTTCAGGCCTGCAAAGGAAACCGAACCCCAGCCCTCTTGCTGGCGGCTCACAAAGACGCCGGCGCCGTCGGCTGGGGCCTCGATGGCGGCCTCAGCGGGCCCGGAGTGTCCGTCCTTCTGGAAGCCAACGGCCTGCCATGCCTGGCCGGGCAGGCGCGCCTTGGCAAAGATCCAGGCGGCATCCCAGTTGCCGAGTTCATCGGCGGGACTTCTCCACGAATTGGACCAGGCGATATCGCATTGCAGAAACATGGCCTCGGGCCGGTCGCCGAGCAGGTTGACATTGGTCAGGGCCACACCCCCGGCGCCGGCCGCGGACGCCAGGCACAGGACCAACGCCGTGAGAAAGCATTGGACCGCTGCCCGGCGCCGTTGGCCGGCAGCGATCCCGCTGTCTTGGGTTGATTTGCAAACATCAAGTTTTTTTGCCATACACGGAGATCCCGCCGGCAGAGTCGCGCTTGCGAACTGGTTTAACGTTTTTTTTAGGTTGGGCATAGTGCCTCATTTCTCGGGTGCGGTCCTGACGCCGCGCCAGGCACCAGGCCAACGACGATCAGTTACTGCGCCTGCGGCAAGCGAGCGATCAGAAATCCTGATGAGCCGCGGACCGCTCGACCAGGATCCGTCGCGAAAGCCGGAGCCTGCGGCATCCTCTCCGGGCCAGCCCTGAACATCGGCTTTGCCCTCATCGGTAAGGTGTCCATTGCCATGCAGTCCAGAGAACTCTCTTCCGACCGGATGGCCGGCGGAAATTGTCAACTCACACAGATTGCCGCTCATATCCAAGATGCCGTAGTAGGTGGCGCCGAGTTCCTCGCGGGTGGCCTGGCCAGTTATGGATGCCCTGAACAGGCCGCAGCGCATGGGGCTGCCGAAATGCCAGCCGGCGGTGGAGGAGTAGACGGCGTTGCCGACCCGTCCGGTGGCGGGATTGAGCGCGATCGCCGTGTCGGATGTTATGTCTGCGATTTCATAGCGCCATGAACAGATGCGCGTGTTGCCCCAGGCATATTCGTTGGGGACCGGCAGCACCGTGCCGCGGCAGGCTTTCTCGAACTCGAACTCGGTCATGGGTCGCAGGCCGGCCCAGTCGGCATATGCGGCGGCGTCGGGCCAGTTGATGAAATTGCAGGCGCGGGTGCTCACCCCGGCCTCATGGGCGGGATATTCGCCGCTGATCGTGTATCCCCAGCCGCGCGGGTCATTGTAGCGTTGGGAAGCCTGATTGACAGTGAGCAGATTGAGAAATGCGGCATATTGGCCCTGGCTCAGCTCGTGTTTCATGCAGTAGAAGGCGCGGAATCCCTTGGGAAATGCTGCCGGGATCTGGCCTGCGCGTCCGCCGGCATGGTCGCCGTGGCTGTCGGCGTGCGGGGAGCGGGTCAGCGCGCCCCGCGCCTCGGACATGGCAAAGGCGCCTTCGCCGGTGATTTCAAAGGGACGCTGCAGGCGATAGGGCAGGGGCGCGGACGGCGCTTTGTGGAAACAGCCGCCTTCGGTGCCGCCGGACCCAAGGAAGAACTGGCCTTGCGGCACATAGACCATCTCCAATCCGATCACCTGGACCTCGACATCATCCGCTCTGGCCAGTCCCTGACGGGCGAGGTCCCATGGCAGGCGCACACCGCGGAACTCGATCGGTCCGGCGCCGGCCGCTGAACGGTAGAGGAAGGCGCCGGCGCCATCGTCGGCTACCTGGACAGCACATTCCCCAGGGATTTGCGCGCCCGTGGTTCCTAGCAGGGCATGGCGCCAATCGCCCCGGTCGGTCCGGATCTTGACGAAGACCCAGGCGGCATCCCAGTTCTCTATGTTTCCGGTCCGATCCGTCCACGCGCGCCGCCAAGAATGGTTCCAACCGATATCGAAGCGAAATACGGCTGAGCTGCTGTCCGCCGCGGATTCCAGGGCCATGTTGGAAACCTTCAAATCCGTGGCGCGGCCCGTCGGCGGCGCAAGCAACGTCAGTCCGGCAAGCAGCAGGCAGGGAAGGGTCCGCCGGAATGCTATGCTGCCGGGTGTAAATCGGCCCCTGGCGAAGATCCGGATCCGGTGCGAATGGCGGGTTGCATTTATCATCTTACGCCGGCTGGTTGTAGACATAACGCCACTAATAGCATACAATGCGTTGGACATCAAGAGGCAGGAAGGTTTTTTTTAGTATGATCAAAGCACGAGGAGAAGATCCGCTGGCCAACCACGGGCGCACTTTACGGTGGGCCCGGCGCTTGACCATGCTGCTATTGGCTTGTTTCTTGTTAGGTGTGTTGCCGTTTCTGCTGGAACGGCCCTACCGCGAGATGGTTTTCCGGCGGGCGGAACGGCTGCGGGTAGTGGTCTATTGCGATACCACGGTGTTTCGAGGGCCGGTCCGGGCGGTGGCGCTCTACGATGATATGGCCCTGAAGTTTCTGCCGCGCGCGCTGGGGCTTTTCCAGAACCGGCCGGCAGCCCGGGTGCGCACCTTCCATCCGCGGGAGATGCGCGTGGGATACATGAATGAGTACTCACTGGAGCTCGAAGACGTGCCTGATGGGCCGCTGGTGCGGATTATGCTGCGGGATGGCGAACGGCTCTACTGGGTGGAAGTGCCGGAACGTAATATCTACCGCGGACAGCTTTCCGTCAGGGCTCAGCCCTGATTCTTTACCGGGGCTGTGGCGCGTGTGCCCGCCGGCATATCGAAAAATTTGTAAAAAACCTCTTGACCAACACCCGTGGTTAACGCATATTGATTAGTTATAAACTTTTTATTAGGGAACTAGGAATATACCGGATGAGGCAAGACTTAAGGATCAGAGAGATGGCGCGTTGGCTATGCTTGGCGCTGGTCTTGTTCTGGACCGGTTTGATATCAGCGTGGGCGCAGGACGATCCCGAGGCCTACATGAGCGCCGAAGAATGGAAGCAGATGGATCAGTTCGAGGCTCACTCGCTGGGCCGGGCCGATAAGTTTTTCGCGCAGAAAGAATACAAGCAAGCCGAGGTGGAATACGATTCCTTTATCCTCGAGTATCCCAAGTCCAAGGCCATTCCGTACGCCCTGATGCGCAAGGGGCGTTCCCGACAGCTTGTGGACAAGCGCTTCGAGGCGATCAAGATCTATAACGAGGTGCTGGACTATTTCCCGAACGACATCAACTACGCGGCGGCCTCGCTCTATTACATCGGACTGGCTCACAAGGAGAACGGCAACCCTGTGGAGGCCATGAAGGCCTTCACGGAAATGGCGCAGGACAAGGACTACAGCCAGCATAACCTGGCGGCGCAGGCGATCCTGTCGCTGGCGGACTACCTGGTCAAGCAGGAAAAGGCCGCAGACGCGGTGAAGTTCTACGAGCAGGTGGCGGTGGATTTCCGGACTCGCATGCCGGCCACAGCCCTTGATGCTATACGCAAAGTGTTGTATCATTACATCCGGCGAGCCCCGAACGAGAAGAAGCTCCGCGAATTTTATGTCAAGGCACGCGGGTTTGCTCATCAACCGTTGCTGGCTAACAAGGTGCCGCCGGTGGATGAACTTCTGGACGACTCTGCATTTACGGAAACCATCCGGCACCAAATCCAGGCCTTTGGCAGTTTTGACGAGAAAGCGGTGGACCAGCGCAATGAATACTACAAGTACTGGGTGAAGTTGTTTGAGAACAAGTATCTGAATTGGGATGACTTCCAGCTCCAGCTTTCGGACTGGCAGATGCAATACGAACAATCCCAAGACAAATGGGTACAGCGCGCGGATGCCCAGTTCCGCCGAGTGCCGCCGGACTTCGACCGGATCGTCCGCTGGATGCAGCGCAGTTGGGGGAGGAACTACCCCGAGCAGGTCACACAGTACTATAACCTTGTTGACTTTTCGAAGCTGGACAACACGCAGATATACACTTTGATGACCACGCTGTACGACTACTGCGGTCAGAACGCCATGGGGCTGAACTTGTTCGATAAGTTCGATTTTTCCAAGATGCCGGAGCCGGAGAAGGAAAAATTGGTACAATACATGATTCCCCGGAGCGAAGCATATATGCTGCGGGCCCTGGAAAAGCTCAAGGACCAGGAGCGGGCCGCATACTTACTGCTCGTGTATTTCGTGCAGAATAGAGATCCCAAGCGGGGCATTCCACAGTCCGACCAGGTGGCGAAAGTTCCGCAGTATGCGGACTATGCGCTCTGGGAAAAGGCGGGCTTTCTGGTTCAGACCAAGAAGTACGCGGAAGCCATCGCGGTCTACCATCAGGTTGATCGCGGCGCGCAGACCTATTACCGCATTTCCGATTGTTACGTGAAGTTGGGCAAGATCGATCTGGCCGTGCAGCAACTGCGTGAAGTGGAGAACTTTTTCAAGGACGAGAGCGCCCGGGCCTGTTTCATGATCGCCCAGCTATACGGGGCGGCCGGGCGCAAGAAGGAAAAGGTGGCCGTGCTACGCGAGGTGGGCCACAAGTATAAGACGTCGCCCGAAGCCAGCCAGGCACATGTGGAGCTGGAGAATATGGGATACAAAACCTTTGAAGGGGTGGGCGCGATCGAGGATTGACATATCCGCAAGAGGCGGGCTAGGGGAGCAACGCTATGAAAACACGCGGGATCCGTTGGGGGTTGGTAGTGGGGCTGGCGGTCTGGATGGTATCCGCCGTGGTCTCGGAAGGCGCACGAGAACGTCGGGACGACGTGGATACCGGTGAGCGCCAAGCCGCAATCGAGGCTGGCCGCCTGCTGGATAAAGCCCGGGAATATATGAATCTGGGGGAGAACGAACGCGGTTTGCAGATGTTACAGAGCATCGTGGACCGGTGGCCCGCCCACCAGATTCGTTACCAGGTTTGGCTGGTCATGGGTCAGCATTTTATGGAAACACACAAATGGGCGGAGGCCATTCCCCAGTTTACGCGTTTGCAGGAACTTAAAAAGTCCGATCAGGAACTGACCGGCGATGCGCTGGACTGGTATCTGGAAGCCCTATACCAGATGGGCGTGTGCTACTACCAGATCAGCCAGTATGACGCCGCCTTCCCGGTTCTGCGCAAGATCACCACCCAGTACCCGAACACCGTCTGGGCCAATCAGGCCTACTACTACATCGGTATGTGCCATTTTGCGAAGGAGAACTGGACTCGCGCGATTGAGTCCCTCTCGCTGGTCGGTACCTTCGTTGATTTCGACAGTCCCACGGCTGAGTATGCGGAAGCCGGCCGGCGTTTCTACATCAAAGCCACGGATGACGACCTGCCCGTGATCAAGCGCCTGGGGCGCGAGGTGATTGCTACACTTTCCACTTCCTCGGGTGACCGGGAAAAAGTCACCTTGATTCCTCTGACTGCCAAGGCCGACATTTTCATCGGTTCGCTTTCCTCCGAGGTGGGCGTGCCGGTTCCGGATGATAACCGCCTCTCGGTGCTCAGTGGCGACCTGATCACAGCTACCTATGTGGACGAAAACACCAAGGCCGGCGAACGGAACGCGTCCCGCACCAACACCCTGAAGGTCGTGTCCTCCGCCAGCCTGCAGTTCACCCTGGCGACGTCGGACGAAAAAGCTCTCTTTGCCTTCCAGGGCCGGGACCTGACCCTGCAGTTGGCGGATGCGGATTTGGATACGACCCCGACGGCGGAAAGCGTCCCGATACGATTGATTTCCCGTTCGCTCAAACCGAAGAAGGCGCAGGATGACGAAGAACTGAAGACGGTGCCGATCCTGGACGGCACGACGCCGGATCAAAAGCCGCGCGAGGAGGATCTGTACGACATTCGGGACGAGATCACCATCAATCTTGTCGAGGTTGGTTCGAATGCAGTGGTGCGCACCGGTGTTTTCCGGGGCACGGTTCCGATCGCCAAGGCCGAGATCAAAGACATCGGTGATCGTGGCGACGCGGTTCTTTCCTGTGCGGTGGGAGACGAAGTGGTGGCGACATATATGGATGCCTATCATCTTGGTGGCGCGGTACCACGCGAAGTGCGCGCGAGTATCAAGGTGGCGGGGGAAATTGATTCTTCGCCCTCGACCAAGCAGCATTATGTGGCGGATCCGGATCTGCGGGCCAAGAAGTCGTTGGTGGAGGCGCAGGCCTTCCTGGAGCTCGGTAAAATATTCAAAAACCTTGGCCTGCTGGATGGCACCAAGAAGAAATGTATCGAAGGCATCGCCCTGACCGACGATATCATCCGCGAAAAAATGGCGATCAAACCGCTCTATAAAGAGCAAGCGTTCCAGATCAAATGGGAGCTCTATCTGACCATGGGCGACTTGGACGGCGCGCTGGCCACCTGCCAGTTTTTTGCCAAACTTTTTCCAGACTCCCGTTTCGTGGATCAGGCACTATTGCGCATAGGCGATGTGTATGTTGAGAGCCGTAAGTTTGAGGAGGCGAACAAGATTTACGAAAGTATTCTGAAGCTGCCGGTATCGCTGGTCAAGGCTGATGCCCAGTTCAAGATCGCGGAGGCGACGGAAAAGCGCAAGCTGGATGAAATCCGGCAAGAAGAGAAGACGAAGAAAAAGGGGCAGGAAGTGCAATCGCCGGAATTACAGGCCATGACCGCGGCGATGCCGGCCTATCGCCGTTGCGCGGAGCTTTATCCGGATAGCGAGTTTGCGGGTGAGTCCCTGGCCAAGGTGGTGGATTACTACGTCTTGACCAGCGATTTTGCGCAAGCCGAGGACCTGCTGGAAAAGGTTTTCCAGGAGTATCCCGATTCGAAGTTCCTGGACCGGATGCTCCTGAAGTGGGTGCTGGTGGCCTACAAGCGTGGCGATCAGGCCAAGGCATATGAGAAATGTCAGCAGCTGTTGTTCGAGTATCCGGGCAGCCAGTATGCGGACACGGCCCGAAAGATGCTACCACAGATCCGCAAGGTTCTGAACGTTGAGGCGTCGGAAGAATCATCGGCGTCGGAAGGAGGGGCGCAGAAATGAAGAAACATATGTTTATGATCTGGATATCGGTGAGCTGCCTGGCGGCGGGATCTCCGGTGTGGGCCGAGCTCCCGGAGCCGGCGACTTCGGAGTCCACGAGCGCCGCTGGCGACCCGGCCTTCATTGAGTTGCGGGCCAAGATACTGCGCGACGGCAGCGCTGCTGGCGAGCAAGATATGCTGGCGTTGCTGCGCATGGGCGAGCGGCTGGGGGTGCCGGTCGAAGCTTCCATTACGCTGCGCAATTACCTGATGAGTCATGCCATCCGGAGCCCCGAGCTCATGAGCGTGGCGGCCGAAAATGCGCTGCTGTGCGGCGACCTGAAGACGGGGGTGGGCCGCTACAAGCAATATATAGACATGATGAAGGACAAGCCATCCACTCCGCAGATATCCAAGGCGGCAACCGATCTTTATCGGCTGCAGATCGACTTCATGGGCGACTATAACGGGGCGCTCCGCTTGATCAATACCGATGCTGCGCCGTTCCGCCAAAGCTCGTTCATGCCCAAGTTCGATGCCTGGTTTCTGAACATCGCCCTGGAGCGGGCCAGGCAGGAAAACCGGGCGCCCACTGAGGCGGCCGACCACTTGGTGCGCGTGTTCAAGGGCCAGTTGCCCCTGGAGCAGGAGCGCTATTATTTCTGGAGTTACCTGGACGAGATCATGGATGTAATCTACGGCGCGGATCGCCAGAATAACTACCAACCGCTGCCTGCCTACCGAGCCCTTGTGCCGCTGATTCGTGAAGATGCGCTCCGCAGCGCCCGCTACGGTTTTTACGTGGCTTACCTCGATTTCCTGGCCGGATCGCAAGGCAAGGAACTCGCCAGCCTGGAACGCGAATACGAAACCGTGATCAACTCAGCCAAGGCTTACATGGACGCCTTCCCGTGCGAGGCCACTTTGACGAATATCCAATGGGTGCTCAGCAGCCGCTATCGCGACTGGACAGCGTATGCGAGTCAGCGCAAACAGTTCTTCGTCTACGCGGCCGGTAAACTGCCGCCGGCCGAGCGCCAGAACCTGCTGAACTGGCAGTACCGGCTTTCTGCCGCGGATCCGCTGACCTGGATGGAAATAGGCGTTCGTCACCCAAAAGATATCGCGACCAGCCAGGGCGTACGCAGCTTGGCGCTGGGCAGCGGGTTGCCTTGGGACACGGACCCTGCCAAGGGCATCAATAAGCCCGAACATTACCGCAAGATGCTGCCGTACCTGGACGGGGTGCGCTCCGAGGCGGCGGCCGAGATCCGCGCCCTGGCCGCTGCGGGTAGCGACGATGCATTCCGCGGCATGCAGAGCCTGCTCAAAACCGACAGTTGGTTCCTCGGATTCACTGCCTACTACGATTGCTTTCAAAACTGCCTGTGGCCGTCTTTCAATCGGATGCCGCGGGCGGAAACCAACCAGTTGCCCGCCTCCGAACTAGGTCGCACTTTTGTTGCCTTTGGCATGGAGGCGGCCAGGACCCCGATCGTGCTCTTCGATTCACGGGTGGCGCGGGATACGGTATCTTATATGGTTGAGGACGGTGACAAGGCCGCCCTGCCGAAAGTGATCGACGCGCTGGCCTGGGTGCCGTGGGATGCCGAGACCCGCAAGGCGGTCTTCAATCCCGGATTGACCTTGCTGCAGAAGTGGGCCAAGGCCCAGAGCGCCTTGAAGCCCGAACAGCGCACTGTGCCGACCGCACAGATTGCGGAGTGGGAGAAGGCGCTCCGCGCGGCGCTGACCAGTGCGGCCAGCGCGCCGGCGCCCACGCCCCTGTGCGCGGCCCTGGCCAGGCTTTCCACGGCCGAAAACGCCGCGAACCAGGATGCATTTATCAAGGCCTCGAAGGAAGTGTATGACCTCTCGGCCAAATGGAATGAGACCCGCGCCCCGTTTGCTCTGCCCGCCCTGCGCTATGCGTTGACCAGCCGGGTCAAGGACCTGGATAACCTGGACTTCCAGTGTTCCGTGTTGCGCCAGTGTCTGGCGGAATACACGGCCTCGCCGGCGGCGGCCGAACGGGCGGACTTGGTGTTCAGCCTGATCCAGGATAAACGCAACCGCTGGAGTGATTACCCCGCGCTTGCGGATCGCGATAAACTGCGCAAGGTCAACGGGATCATTGAGCAGGCACTGCTGGACCAGCTTGCCAAGGACCAGTTCTCACCGGAGCTCTACCGCTGGTTCAATCTTCTGCGGGGTGGCGCCAACAATGACTGGGACTTCGGCACTAACCTGGTCGACCGGCTGGTCGAAAAGAAAACGATCGGCAAGATCCCGAACCTGCCTGGCGCTGCGGACTTGATGACGCTGGTCAGCAAGGCCTGTCCCGTGGATTATGCCAAGAAATATCCGGCGGATAGTTATTTCGAGGAGATGGCCGCCGCGGACATGGCGCGGGATGGAACGCTGTTCGGCGGGTGGGATTATTACGCCGCGGGCGGCCGCGACATCAAGGGCAGTCTCGGCAGCGTAGCTGCCAAACAGCTGCTGGCCTACGATGTCTTTCCCCTGGGTTATGGCGATGTCAAGATGCCTTGTCAGCAGGATAAGATTTGGTACTGGTATAACAAGGCACTGTCCGCGCCCACGGACAAGGATGCCATTGAGGCTTTGTCCAAAAAGGCGGGGACGCTCTACGGTACCCGGCGCTTCGACCCGCTGGCGATGCAGAGTGGCTTGCCGCCTTACGGGAGCTACACCAACCCGGCCGGCCGCAAGGCGTATTTCGAGCATACCACGCCGGCTTACCTGGACCGCCTGGCGGCCACACCGGCACGCCTGACGTTGAACTGGTCTTTTAGCCCGCTGTCGGATAATCCCGCCACGCCCCTTTCCGACGAAGAGATCACGCTGCTGGTGCGCCTCTTCAAGGAATACATGCCGCCGCAAAACAACCGGGCCTACGGAACGGTGCGCTGGGATGGGGACTGGGGGTTGGAGCGGGTGATACCGACCCTGTGCAAAGAGCTGGCGGAACGGGGGCGGCAAGCCGAATTATTCGCGATTCTACCGCATGTCTGGAAATTCGCCGGGGATCGTGGTAATGTGCAGCTCATGGGGCAGTTGACCGCCTTCGCGCGCGAGCTGTCGGACAAGGAACAGCATGGCCTGGCGCTGGCCTTCAGTATGGCCGGGATCCAGACGCTCGAGGGGAACATCACTGCCGACCAGAAGGATATATTGAATATTGTGATGAGCAAAAGTCGACGGGTTCTGTTCCGTGATATGATTCTGGTGCCGGCCAGCGACCCGCGCTACCCCATTTTTAAGGCTCAGGCTGAGTGGTACTCGGGCAGCCCCGACACGGCCTGGCGATTCTACCTTGAAAAGCAGGAACTGGTGCCCGCGATGTTACAGGATCTTGACCCCGAGTTCCTGATATGGCTGATCAGGAACAACACCGTTTCTGAGAATTTCGAACAGGCCGAGACGCTCTCCAAGCATATGATGCAGTGGGCGGACACCAGTCAGGTGGCGGTCGATCCGCAGATCCGCGCCAACCTCATGCTGGCTTATGCGCAGATCGCCTTCACCCGGCGCGAATACCCCCAGGCTCGCGCCCAGCTCCAGCGCATTATTACTGGACGGGATTTTGAGAGCACTCGCGCCGCAACCGATGCCCGCGTCCAAGTGGCCGATATTGATCGGCTGACCAAGAATTTCGACAGCGCCGTGGCCCTTTGTGAAGACATCAAACGCAACGGCGATCCGTACGCCGTCAAGCAGTCTGACTTTGTCATGGCCAAGGTCAAGTTCGACCAGGAGGATTACTCCGCTGCGCGCGATGTCCTGACTGACCTGATCGGACGCGACCCGGATTTCAACGATGCCAAGATACTTAACGGCAAGGTGCTCCTTAAGATTCGCCGCTTCCAGGACGCGTCCGATCTGGAGATCGGCCCTTCCGCGCAGCGCCGGATTATAGTGCCCGGACGCCCCCTGAAAGTGAGCCTTTACGACAAAAACGCGGAGTTTTCCAGCGGCGTCGGTGCCATCGAGCTGCGCTTGTGGACGGATTCCGGCGACGAGGAGTTTTTCAAGCTGCTGCCACACGGCGACATCAAACGCCGCTACGTGGCGGAGATCGCCTCTGATCTCGGCCCGGTGCAGAAGGGCGATCAGAAGCTTCAGGTGGTGGGCAGCGACCATGTCCATTACGACTTCAGCGAGCGCTTCAAGCAGTTGCACAACGTCACCAATGCACAGCCGCATTTCTTGACCATCGCGTCGGACGGCGAGTTGAGTGCTTCCTCCGGCAAGATACTGACCCGCCGGGAACAGGAACAGATTCGGCTCGCGCGCCTTGTGGGCCTGGATCGCCTGGTCAGCGGCAAGACCGATCAACTGGACGCCGTGAAGCTCAGCGAGGTACGGGACGCTGACCAGATCAAGCCGGGCAACAAGATCAACGTGCGTGTCCTGGATCCGGACCGCAGCCTGACCGCGCAGAAGGACACTCTGGATGTCAGCGTGCTAAGTTCCAGCGGAGACTCGGTGCCGCGCATGATGTTGGAAGAAACCGACACGCACAGCGGTGTTTTCGAGGGACATGTTCAAACAGCGCCGGGCCAGCCCACAGCCTTTGCCTCCGATTCCGCGGAGAACCGGAACCCCAACTTCGCCATCTCTTTCAAGGATTACCCGGCCTGGATGGGCGCGCCGGAGACTGAAGGCAATGCCCGGATGCGCGTCTTTACCGTGGACCTGAATGACAATGTGCCGCTGGGCGATATGCAAATCACGTCCAAGGAGCCCAACCGCCGTCTGAAGCGCTTCTTCGTCCAGACTTCGCTGCAGCGTGATCGATGGGTAACCTGCGGCGTCTGGCCCGGCGAATGGCAGGCATGGGACGGCGCCCTGCAGATCCGCTTGATGCGCAAGCAGGAGGACGAGGAACATAGCAGCAAGCAGAAAACCGAGCTGGATAGTGTGGAGAGTATGCTGGCCTATCTCGACCGACTAGGGGGGCAGGACCAGACGCCCTGCCTGGTGCTGACCAACGTAACGCAGGCGACGCTCGCGCTCGACCAGGGGGCTGCTCCTTATGCGCAGGCGCTGGGTATGACCGTGGCCACGAATGAATTCATCATCCATCTCCGTGGGGCCTTTTATATGCCGGTCCGCAAAGTGCGCACCTTCAGCGTGCAGCGGAGCGACACCAAGGTGCTTTCCGAGGAAGAAAAACAAGATAAGACTAACAAGCGCCAAGAGCCGAAGTACCTGTTTACCATCGACGGGAAGACCACGCGGGCTGTCAAGAATCAGGCGCTCCAGGAACTGGGGCCCCTCACGATCCGCCGGGCCCTGGCCAAGGGTGTTCACCAGCTGGATGTGTTTGTTCTGGCCTCGCGGGATGAAAAGGTGGCTTTTGATGTACAGATGGATCTCAATGGCACCGGCATGGTCAGTTGCGCAGCAGGAATGTTCGATCCGGTACAGGAGCCCCGGATCAAGCAAGCGGTTTACGTGCCGCCGGTGTCGGTGGTCACGAATGCCGATGCCACGACGTTTGACCTGCGCTTCAACGGCGTCAACGCGCGTGCGTTCCGCCTGGCGCTGATGGACTATGAAGCCGACGCCCCGGCCATCAATAAGATACTGCTGCGGAACCAGAAGGGTGACCGGGTGCTTCCCACAAAATACGATTTTATGGACTTGCGCAAAAATGATGTGCTCGAGGTATTGCCGGGCGACAAGGTGACCGTCAGCTACAAGGATCCTGTGTCAGTTACTCCCGGCCTGCCGACGCAGTCTGTCATCCTTAACGTGACCTATACCGACGCTCAAATCAGTGCCTGTTTCGTGGAGTATGTGCCGCGGCCGGGCGGGGTCAGCGAGCCGGTCTACATCCCTATGCTGCGCTTCCTGCGCAACGATCCCGTTACCGTCTTTATCAATGATCCGGATATGGACGTGAGCGATAAGAAGGACATGGTCAAGTTCGAGGTCAAGAATATCCGTGGCGTGACCATCACCGGCGATGCCATCGAGACGAAAGAAAACTCCGGGGTGTTTATAGGACGCATCTTGCCGGTGACCGCTGAGCCCAAGCGTCCGTTCGAGATCCAGTGCCAGGAAGACGATACCCTCACCTTAACCTACCTCGACGTCGAGAACCTGGACCCGGGCGTGCCCTGGCCACGCGTGGTGAAAATCGACAGCGCCTTCTACGTTGACCCGGAGGTGCGCGCCTACGACGTAAGTTCTGCGAAGATCACCAACATGGCGGAGGGGGTGGCTAATGAAATTCGCTCCGAGACTGTTACCGGTATGGAGACCTATTGGGTCTCCCGCGCGCTAACTTGCTGGCGGTTGCCGGATCGTCTGCCGGCCCGGATCGTGCAGGCCGTGGCGGAGACTAATGCCCCGGCCGTGGCGCCGGAACAGGCAGTTGTGCTGCCGACGAATCTACCGACCTATTACCAAGGCGGGCCTTTGGCCATGGAAGTGATCTGGCCCACTGTGGTGCTTTCGCCATTAAGCAAACTCCGGATGTTCGCCCAGACGTCTTCGGGGCGGGCCCGCTTCGGCCAACCGCTGAAAGACGACGAATTTGACATGGCCGTGCCCGGCACGATAATGCTGGAGGGGTCCGTCGGCCTGGTCGGCAAAGCGGAGCAAGCTCCACAGTACACCCTGGATATGCAAGGGGATCCTTACGCCGCCGAAAGCGCCGCCGAAGACGGCCGCTTTACCTTCTGTCTCCCGGTCGGGCTCGGCCCGCTGCCGGCTAAGAGCTTGCTGGAATACGACGATACAGGGGCAATCAAGTCCCCGCCTAATAATCAGGAGAACAAGTTGATCGTCAATGGCAATGATATGATTTTTATGGCCTTCGAATATGCCGATAAGCAGGGTGTCACGAACCGCGTGGTCCAGCGCTTTGGCGTGAAGAGCGACGGTTTCCTCGATATGCTGGATCGCAACGCCGAGAAAAAAATCGAGGCGGTCTATGTTGGCGAGAAAATCTACTTCCGGGTGGTGGACCAAGGCCGGGATCTTTCGGACGAGAAAGATCGCGTGACGCTGTTGTTGAACACTACCAGCGGGCATGTGGTGACCAACCAGTTGGTGGAAACGATGGAGCACACCGGCGAGTTCGTGGGCTTTGCCAAGGCGGTGTCGGTGGACGAGCTGGCGTTGGTTTCGAACGCCTTTGATGCCGTGCCCTGCGTTTACGGAGACGACGTGGTCGCGACCTACCGGGCAACCTCCGGCGAGGAGATCACAGGCAAGGTCTATATCTACAAGGGCGCCGACGGGATAGTCCAGCTGTTCACCAAGCGTTTTAAGGATACGGACATTGCCGTCAAAACGCAGTTTGCCATGGCGGAGGCCTATTTCGAGCTGGCCAAGAAACACCGGCGTTTGAAGCAGAGCGAGGTGGCGCGGCGTGAGATCAAACAGGGCAAGAAGCTGCTCGAGGAAGCCCTGCGGGATTTCCCGGACGCCGGCGCACGCGACCAGGCTGAATATCTACTGGCCAACCTCTCGCTGGAATTTGCCGAAGAAACTACGGATGCCAGGGAAAAAGAAAGGCTGCTGACGGAGGCGGTCAACCGCTTTGCGGACATAGTGGGCGCCTATATGGACAGTCAGTATGCGCCGAAGTCACAGTACAAAAAGGCTTTATGCTACGAGAAGCTCGGTCAGATGGATATGGCCTGCGAGGAATACGTGAAGCTGGCCTATACCTATCCGGACCACGAATTGATTGCCGAGACTATCGCGCGGCTCGGTCAGTATTTCTGGAATAAGGCCAAGGACGCCAAGAAAAAGGCTGACGAACTCAAGGCCGGCGGCAAGGATGAACAAATCCTGGCGGCCGAGGTGGAATACCAACAGTCCCGGCAGATTTACGCTACCGCCGGCGAGGTCTTCGGCCGGCTCAGTGTTCGTTTCCCGAATCACAAACTGGCCGGCCAGACCAAGGCTCTTTCCGGACAGGCCTTTCTGCAAGCCCGGGATTATAACAAGGCCATTGAAACTTTCACTGCCGCCATGGATCAGTTCAAGGAGGACAAGGTGCTCATCCCGGAGGTGGCGTACTGGACCGGACACTGTTACTTTCTCATGGACAGGATGGACAAGGCCTACCAGACTTGGAAGAAGCTGACTTGGGACTATCCGGAAAGCAAGTGGGCCAAGTACGCCCGCGGCAGGCTGACTGAGCCGAGTATGGTCAGCATGGGCAATACACTGGAGGCTGCGCATTGAACAAGGATGTTTACGCTCAGGCGGAAAGTCCGCAAGAAGCCTTGGCCCGAACGCGCCGCGCCGCGACAATACTGGAGGATCAAGTGCGCGTGCTGGAGGCAGAGAACGCCCGCCTGGCCGACTTGCTCAAGCAGCAGGGCTGTCCGGTGCGAACCATTTCGCGCACGGCTTTGGAACTCCCTCCGGCGATCACCGCCCCGCTCGCTGCCGCCGCGCAGGACCGGGCCGGGCCGGACCGTTATGAACGGGCGCTGCTGGAAGAGATCCGCCAAGGTCAGCCCTTGTTTTTTATGATGCGCTCGGATACGCGGGTGGACGTGGGGCACTGGTTCTCGCGCGGCGCCCTCTGGGTGGCGGCCGCGACGAATGAATTGCTGCTGTTCGCGCACGGGCGCAAGCCCCACTTGGAGAAAATCCCCTTCTGTTTTCTCGGGCAAAGCCTTTATAATCATGTGACGGGGGAAGTCGTGTTGTCGCCTGCGTTGGAGGCCAGGACGCGGACGTTGCGGCTCCCGCCCGTGGAAGGATATCAATTGTTGGCCCAGATATACGGAGGATCAGTCCATGCTTGAGCAATTCTTCCTTGGCGGACCCATGATGTACCCACTACTGGGGTGCAGTATTCTTGCGTTGGCCGTCATCTTCGACCGGATGTCGGCGTTCTATCGTTATTCGCGGCATGATCCCCGCGCCTTGCGCGCGGAAGTGCGCGCCCGGTTGGAGGAGGGCCGCGACGAGGACGCCATGACCCTGTGCGCCAGCACCCCGGGCCCGGTGGCGGCGGTCCTGCTAGTGGGCCTGATGACCCACGCCAAGCTCAAGAAGGCGCAGGAGCCGGTCGCCTCGATCCGCGACCTGGTGAACAAGTCCATGGAAGACTACTACAATCATGCCATTAGCGCCGTGGAAAAACGCTTTAACCTGCTCTCCATGGTCGGTATGGCGGCTCCGCTGTTCGGCATGACCGGGACGGTCACCGGTATGATCAGGTCGTTTGACGCCATGTCGATGGCGGCCTCGCTGGATAACTCGCTGGTGGCTGCTGGCATTTCGGAGGCCTTGATTACCACCGCCTGGGGACTGGTGATTGCGTTGCTCGCCGTGATCCCGTGGAACTTTTTCAGCCAGCGTTCCGAGCAGATCGGTCTGCAGATAGAAGAGGCCAGCACCGAGCTCACGGAATACGTTGGACAGCTGGCGCGGAAATCCGAATCCGCATAGGTCACCAAAATCCCGGCGTGACAGCCAGCGTGGCTCGACAACGGAGGAAACCCGTGATCAAGCGCAAGAAACACAAATCGATACCAGATATTCCTGTGTCATCCTTTTCGGATATCGCTTTCCTGCTGATCATTTTTTTCATTCTCACGACAACCATGACCAAGGAAAAAGGCTTCATGACGGATTTTCCGTCCGGTCAGGTCAGCATGCAGGCCGCGCAGAAGAACCCAACGGTGGCGGTATCCGATTCGGATATTCGCTTGAATGACAGGCCCGTTACCCATGAACAATTATTTCAAAAGCTGCTCGCGCTCAAGCTTGGAGCAAAAGAGAAAGAACAGGATCGGCTGGTGATTCTGGAGACCCAGGGCAGCCTGTCCTACCAGCGTTATTACGGGGTCATGGCAACCATTGCGCAGGCCAGCGGCGTGGTGGCCATAGTCAAAGAATCAAAGATGTGACATGAAACGCCGTCGCCAAAAAGCTAAATTCAGTGTGCCGGTAGCAAGTATGGGGGATATCGCCTTCCTGCTGATCATTTTCTTTATGGTTTGCAGTAAGTTCTCCCAGGACGTGGCTATTAAGCTCAAGCCGCCGGTCGCGCCGGGGCTAGCCGAACTGGCGGCCGCAGTGGTGACTATTTCGATCGACGAACGCAGCCATCTTTGGATCAAGGACAAGGAGATTCCGGACGTTGAAGCCGTGGAATGGGGAGTGCGCGGGATGATCAAGGACAAGCAGGGGGCCAAGGGGCGAACCGTGATCTTCCGCTGCCATAATGCGGTCGGCAAGGAAGTATTCGAACCGGTGTTGGAGGCCATTGCCAAGGGCGGCGGGCTCATCGCGGCAATGGGTGAAGAGGGTAATCGAGAAGAATGATCAAGCCGCCCCTCCCAAACGGAGGCTGGTGGCGCAGGAGGTGTTTCATGACGGATAAACAGGCGCGGCGCGACACGGATAGGTACTCTCCGGATAAACTGCTGGCTATTTTTTCCAAGACACGCTTCTTGGCGTTCTTGGTGCTGGCGATCCTGGTGCATGTTGTGTTTCTGACGGTGACATCCATGCCCTTCATCCGGGATACATGGATTGACCCGGAAGCTGCTGAACTTCGCAAGCAACAGGAAAAGGACGCCACTGTCGCCGCTCAGAAGAGTACGGTTATGATGGAAGCCGGGCGCATCGGCAGCTCTAACGTGGCAGCCATGGTCACGGCCGAAACCAATGCCGCCATGCGCGCCGAGACCTTCGCGGCCGGCACCAATGCTGCCGCGACTCCGGCCACCAATGCCAATCCCTTCCTGCAAAAGATCGCGGACGAGATGCCCAAGGATGGTCGGCCGCTGGATAGCAAGATCGTTCGGGATATCACCGACCTGCCGAAGACCAACGAGATACCGCCGGAGCCGAACGATAATATTACACTTCGCATCGAGGACACGAATTGATCTAACATGGCGCCGTCCCCGCACGTCAGAGGCCGGGTGCACCCGGTTGTATTGTGGTTGACCCTTCCCCTGGGTCTGTTGGCGGTCGGACTGGTGGCGCCCGCCATTTTACTGGCGGAATGGTACGAAGACTATTTCGGGCTGACGCCGCAACTCATGCGGGCATTCACGGCCGAAGGCGTGCCGGCCTTGATCCACACGTTCCGCTGCGTGCTGGGAGCGGGGGTCTGCCTTTTCTTGGCAGGGCATATTTTGGGCATGATCCGCCGACCCTGGGCGCTGCGCCTGATCCGCGGCTGCCTGGGCTGTGCGATGTTGATCGGTCTCTTCTATGGCTATGTGGTTGTGGCCCTGTCCGGCATCATCTTCGTGCGGGAGATTTCCTTCGCCGGGGTGGATAAGTACGATCGGGTCCTGCTTTTTTACCTGCAGTGGCAATGGTTATGGCCGTTGCTGGTGGCGCTGGCCGCCTTGGCGCTGATCTACCTGATCTCATGGCGGAGCCGGGCGCTGGCGGTGTATACCGGCCGCCGGGAAGACAGCCCGGCGCCCGGCGACGTGGTGGTGGAGAACCTGCGTGTGCACGGCCGTGACCCCGTGTTCCGTAAGAGTTTTCATGCCAGCATCTTGTCGCACCTGCTGATCATTGTCATCCTGCCGTGGCTGCTGCGGATGATCGGCTGCGTGACCCCGTACCGCGTGCCGAAGGGCAGCGGCAACCCGGTGGTGGCGATGGTGGCCGTGACCAAACCGAAGAAGGAGAAGAAAAAGCAGTACATCCTGAATCCTGATTCCATGGTCCTTTTCAAGGTGCCCGAAATTGACGACTCCGAGATTTTTAACCAGGTGGTGGAAGCCACAGCAGTTACCTACACCGCGACGGCCAATGCCAAGGCCGGCAAAATGGGCGCTGGCGGCGGCAAGGAGGGCGGCTGGCCGGATGGCATGGAAAACCACCTGGTCCGTTTCATCCGCCTTAAATACGCCGGCGCCCACTGGGACGACGGGATGGATGAAGAGAGCGGCGCTGACCGCAATTTCCTGGAACGTTTTCATAAACTCACGGATTTCAAGGTGGCGCGCCAGGGCGAGGCGCATGCCATCAGCCTGCTGGCCAAGTATCCCAAGGGCTATGCTCCGCCGTTCGTTTACATGACCGGCTCCCACTCGATCAACGTCAGCGCCAGGGAACGCAAAATTCTTCGAGAATACCTGCTGGACGGCGGCATGCTCTTCGGGGATGCTGGCAGCCAGGCTTGGGCGGACGCCTTTCTGCGGTTTGTCCGTTCGGTGTTGCCGGATAAAGAGTTGCTTGTGGTGGCCGATGATGACCCGCTGTTCCAGATGCCCTACCAGTTTCCGCACGGCGCTCCCGCCCTGTGGCATCATGGCGGCTACCAGGCCATGGGCATAAAACACAGGGGGCGCTGGGTGGTGTTCTTTCATCCGGGCGACGTTAACGATGCCTGGAAGACCGGGCATTCCGGGTTGGATTCGAAGATGGCGGAAGGCGCTTACCAGATGGGCGTAAACGTTGTTTACTACGCCTTTACGCATTACCTGGAAGCGACGCGCAAATATCGCAAATAAAAGCGGAGGCTGCGGTGGATTGGACGAAATGGATTGAATTGGCGACGGCGATCCCGCGCGGGATCGGCAAGCTGTTCTGGTACTTCCAGGTGCCGGGCGTGCTGTCGATCCTGGGCTGGCTTGCGGCGCTGATCCTGTTGGTGGTTTTCTATCGCCGGCCCCGCCGCCGGAATGTGCCCTACGTCGTGGCCCTGGGCTTGGCCTTGCTGGGATTTGCCTTTGGCCACCTTAACTCCACCAGTATCAGCCGGATCCGTACGGATATGACGGACAAGCTCAACGAGGCCCGGGCGATGCAAGAGGAAGCGTCGCGGCAGCTGGTGCAGGAACGGCGCCAACAAGGCTTGCTTGATGACATCCACTTCGCTGAGGATGACAAGACCGACATCATTGAGCGTGAGCGGGAAAGCGACGCCAAGAAAAGCATTTACGAACTGGCGTCCGAAGGGAAGAGCGATCTGGTCGAGAAACGCCAGACCGAACTCGAGGCGGGTAAATCCAGTGAATATGAGCAGTGGCTTGGCGGGCGCAGGCAAGAATCCGTGCCCCCTGGGCAAGTCGGTCCGGCCGTCGATCCGGAGCCGGGGGCGGGCGTAGCCCTGGATGAGCCGCCGCAGGATGACGAGACGGCCTTGGCCAGATTTGCTTATCGGCAGGAAGGCAAAAAGGAGCGCGCCGCGGGACGCAAGGCAAGAGACACCGTGGTCCGGAAGGCGATGACGCAAGAGGAGTTCGTCGGCGGTCGCGTGATGCAGACGCCCGACGTGCTGCGGGCGCAGCGCTTCGATCGAATCAACCTGTTTTTTTGCCGGAACACCCTGTGGCTTGCCCTGTTGCTGCTGCTGCTGGACTACCTCTTTCGTGCCAACCGGACTTTCTGGACCGTGTGGCCGTTGCCCTTGGCCGGGCGCCTGCTGGACTATTTCTATCCGAAAGAGCACGCCGTGCTGATGGAGCCGGAATCCCCGGCCTTCCTGAAGGGGTATATGGAAACGGCGACGCGCAAGGGCGAGAGCTTTCTTTATTTTGGCGAGTCCGATCCATGGCGGGCACCGGCGCTGCTGCGCTTTCGGATCCTGTCACTGCCGGAAATCTGCCTGCGCCTGCCGGAGACGGCCGTGCGCCTGGTGGAGTCTGCCGGGGCGCACATTGCCCACGGCTACCGGGCGTTGATCGCCGGTAAACGGCGGCGCGCTGCCGCAGCAGGCCGCGCTTTCTTGGTCGTGCGCGCGGGAGATGAGCTCCTGGGTATGCTGGATGCGGTGCTGCGCAGGCTGGGGCCGCCCGTGCGCCGCGGTTCCGGATGTGTGGCCGACCGCTTGTACGCAAGCTGCCTGGCATTGCGATCAGCATGGGTGACCGCGCAGGCGCGCTATCCTCTGCGCCTGGCGCCGGTAGCCATGCTGTTGTTCATCGGCCGGGGCTCGCTGCAGGCGGTCGGCCGACGCCGCAACAAGCAGGATGTTCCGGCAGGGAACACTGATTTGTTCCTGCTGGGCCGGGTGGACCCGGACCGAATCGGCCAGCGGCGTTGGTGGAATCAGGGCCGGTTCGGAAGCGTCATTAGCCGGGTTTGCGAGGGATATTGGCGTTATGCCGTGGCGCACCCGCACTGGCAGGCATGGCTGGAACGTCAGGCAGCGCGGCTCCGGCGCCTCGATGCGATTCTGTTCCGGGAAGGAATCTGGTGCGGGGTTCCCCGTCTACGCTACGATCGGGATTCCCTTCCTGCTGATCGCCTGTTGCCGTTCGAGGCGGTGTGGTTCAATCGCTACTGCTGCTGCATCGTCGGCAAGGAGGCGGCCCAAGCGGTTGTGCCGGACCTGCTCGATTTCTTAAAGTGCCGACTGGCGCCCCGGGCTCAGGCCTGGCAGACCGTAAATATTATCTGGGACTTGGCCCTGCCGCTTGAACGGGAAGTGCTCGACGAACTGGCCTTCCGATGCCGGGAATCGAATCTAAGACTGATGGTTGTTTCTCACGGTGGTTGGGCACAGGCGATGGCGGATCTGTTTGATGCACGGGCGACGGAACAGATCGGTCCGGATGACCGGGCGCGTATCGAATACATGGCGGTGTTGGCGGACCGTATCGCCAAACAAAGAGGATGGGCCACGTGAAACCAGGGCATACAACGGGCAGAGAGCGGCGCAAGACGTTGCGCGAGCGGATCGCGGACTGTCGGCGCGGTGCTCGCCGCTATCTTGAGAACAGCCCTTGGTGCGCGCGTTTGCGTAAGTGGTTCGCGGTGGGTTGGGGCGCGGTTTGTCTTTGGCTGGATAAAATTTTGCGGCGCATGTATTTGCGGGAGGGGCTGGCTGCTTGGCGCGGCGCGGCTCGTCTCTACCTGGAGAACCGTGCCCGGCGCGCGGAGGCTGATGCGCTGGATCGCCGGCGACAGGACGTATGCCTGGAAATAGGAACGCGTGAGGAAGATCGGCTGGGTTCAACGGCGCCGGCGGAGCGGCAGCGCGTGGAGCAGGCGCGCGCCACGTGCCGGGCGGCGGAGGAACGCCACGCAGCCGCACGGGCGGCGCTAGCCGAGGCCGCCCGTCAAACGGCTGCCGGACAGGGGCGTTGCCAACAGAACTTGGCGGATGAGTACGAACGCTTCCGGAGGGCCATGCAGCAGGTCCGAGATAACCGCCAGGACTCGGCCGCCCGTCTGGCGGTAGAGGATGCGGTCCGGCGGATCAAGCAGCTCAGATGGGCATGGCAAGCGGAGTACGCGCAATCCAGGAATGTGGGACTACAACTGGGCCGGGATAGCGAGCAGGCGGAACGCGGAGTCTCGGAGAGAACGGCGGAATTGGATCGGGCTCTGCGCGAGCTGGGTTTGGCCTTGTTCCTGGCCGGCGGCGTGGAGGAGTCCCTGGCTGCACGGCTCCAGACTCTGCAAGCAGAATGGATCAGACTGGTCCAGGACATGAAAGGGGCCTCGGAAACCATGCGGCGCCTGGTAAAGACCGGCCGGCGTCCTGCCCTTGTATTGGCGGTGATCCTGGCTTTGCTTTGCGGCGGAACCTTGGCTTATCGGATCTGGCACCGGGCTAATTTGAAGGAACAGAGTCAGAAGATCAGCCGGGATCTCGGCCGGCAGGATCGCGATAAGAGCGCAACGGAACAGAAGGCGGATAACGAACTTGAGGCTGATTATCTCAGTATTGTGGAGTAAGAAAGGGGCTGTATATGAAACGAATCCGTGGATTATGGATCTCCGCCTTGTTGCTGGGCCTGGCGTCGGCGGCCTGGGCGGGCGGGGAACTGATTTTGACCCAGGATGATGGCTTGTGCCTGCTGACCGTGACTCCGGCTAATCGTGCCCGCACACCGGTGCGGGATGAGATCCTGTTGAGCCGCGGTTTCCAAGGCCAGGGCATCAAGGATTCGGAGCTTTTGATCGAGGTGACGAAGCTTGCTGCCATTCCACCGGGCACGGAAATCCTGAAAGCTACCTTGAAAAAGGCGGGGCACCCCGGTCTGTTTCCCCCACCTTCCAAGGATCCGGCGCCGTTCGCCGCCAAGTTGGAAATCCCGATGGCAGGCAAAACGCCGGCCGTGGCGATGGATGGCGAAGGGGTGGTAGCGGCGGATGTTACCACCCTCGTCCAGGAGTGGTTGCTGAAAGGTGTTTACACGAATCTATCCTTGACCGTGCGGGTGCCGACCGGTACTACGGAGCGCGCGGTTGCCGGCATTCAATACGTTGCTTCCGCGAGCGTGCGGCTGGAGATCAGTTATGGCGCCGACGAGGCGAAGCATAGTTTGCCCGCGCCGGTGATCGAGAAGATTGCCGCTGAGCCCGATCGCACGATCTCGATCTGGTGGAAGCCGGCGCTCCCGCAGGAGCAGATCCGGGGCCAGAAATACTGGTACGAGTTTGAAATATTTCTCAAGGATGACCTGTGGCAGCAAACGAAAAGCTGGTTTGACACGCGCAAGCTTAAATACGAGCAGTTGCAAGCCATCCGCGATACGAGCGCGACTTTCGACAAGATTGCGGCGTGGTCCACCGAGACCGACGTTTCGCTGGGAGAGGTCCAAGAAGACGCTATGGAGAAGCTGGGACCGAAACGGGATCTGCTGGCGGAGGCCGAGCAGCAGGCAATGACTTTGACTAATCGCTGGACGGATATGGTTAGTCTGGTTCCGCCTACGGATCCGGGTGTCTTCACCCACCACGCGGGAGAATGGATGCCCTTAGACTTGTCTTTTCCACAGGTTTGGACCGATAAGCTCGCGGTGGAGGAAGGCTATGTCCGGCTCAACCTGGGGCCGGATATGCTGTTGGAGTCGGCGCCCTACAAGTTCCGGATACGTGTGCGTTGTTCCAACGGGCAGACCGGCCCATGGTCCGAAACGGCGGAGGTGCAGCAGCGTAATCCGGGTTATCTGGTGTGGATGTCGCGAGCTTGCTACCGCGGGAAGATCGCGTTAGGGAAGCGTTCGGCCCGCGATCTGGCCTACGACCGGAACGTTTACGACCAGCCCTGGGGGGTCAGGCTGGAGTCGGCCAAGGAGGAGTATGAGCCCTTCCAGGTGTTTTTCAAGAACGATCAGGAAAAGCCGGTGAGTGTCGAACTGCGCTTGGGACCTTTACAGGGCGAAAAAGGGATCATCCCGACCTGGGCGATGTTTCCTTATCAGGAGGCCTGGATCGGGTCCGTGTCGGGGGGCGATGAGAACCGCCAGCCCCAGTTCCCGCCGTCGGCCATGGTGGATCCGCTGGCGCCGTTGTTCAACCTTTACGATTATCGTCCGCCGCAAGCGAGCGAGTATGCTCCCGCCGCAGCCCCTTGCCAACCCGGCCTGACCGTCGGCTGGTGGGTGGATATCAAGCCGCCGGGCTCAACGCCGGCGGGCATCTACCGGGGCATGGCAACGCTGGTGGTGGATGGCAAGACCGAGATTGAACTGCCGGTTGAGATGGAAGTCTGGGACTTTTTTATGCCGCGTCGGCGCACCTTGGCCACCACTTTCGGCGACGCCGGCCCGGGTGCCCGCGCGCCGAGCTTCAACCGCTGGATGAAGCTGCTGCACGAACACCGTGCCGGAGGCTATACCACCCACGTGCGTGGCTACCCGGTTATGTACGAACCCGACCCGAACTATGACGGCGACGAGACTCTCGACTCCTGCTACTGGGACCACTACATCCGGACCATGCGCCCCTACGTGGACGGATCCCTGTTTGAGGACGGCGTGCCGGTGTCGAAGGTGGGGATCACCGGCTGGTACGTGGGAACGGCGTCGATCCCGTTTGAATTGGGGTGGTCCGGTTATACCGCTAACGGGAAGCGCTCGGACGAAATGAAGACCGATATGCAACTCCAGTACCTGCGCGAGATGAGGCTGATTGCCAAGCGCATGGGATTTCTCGAAAAAATTTGGTTCTACGAAATAGACGAGCCCGAGGACGCGCCCAATGTCATGAGCTGTCTGGCCACAACATTCATGCACTTTAAGAAGGCCATGCCGGAGGCCAAGAGTATGGTCACTTCGGTGACCAAGGATGTTCTGCGCGGATGGATCACGGCCTATAACACGAACCCCACCTGGTTGATCATCAATCTTCCAAAATGGTTTGGCCGCCGCCAAGAGCTCGGCGAGGAATACTGGTTCTACAATTCCTTCACGTTCCTGGGCGATGCCAATGACCACATGAACCAGCGCTTCGTGCCTTGGTATGGCTGGCGGGAGGGGGCGGCGGACTGGCTGTGCTGGATCACCAGCTATGGCGCCGATTGGAACTGGTATCCGCGGTACGCTGGCGACGGGCTTTACGTGTATACAATGAGAGGGAAGGATAAATTCGGCATCCACGATGTGAACTGGGCGCCAAATTTGCAGCTCAAGCAATACCGTGAGGGGATGGAGGATATCGAGCTCTGCGAGCTGGCCGCGCAGGCGGTCGGTTACGAGGAGGTGCGCAAGATCATCGAGCAGTGTTCGTGGACCGATGGGCAGGGGGATCCGTCCCCTTGGAGCCGCTGGAAGCGGGTCGGACAGTTCAGGGGTTACGGGGGCATGAACTATAACGCGGACCCTCGCGCCGTATATCAGGCGCGCCGGGAACTGGCGCAGGTCATTATGCAGCACAAGCCGGACGACGGTTCCTCAAAGCTGCCGGTGGCTGATCTCATTGCAGCGGCCACTCGGCTCAAGAACCAGGGCCAGATCGCACCGGCTTTGGCCACCGTCAAAAAAGCGCTACAGAAGGCGCCAGAGGACATGGATGCCGGAGCGCTCGAAATCGCTTGTTACCAGGCGCTGAGGATGCCGCAGGAGGGCTTGGAATCGGCTTTGCGGTTGGCGCGCCGCAACGCCCAGAGCGGACTGGCCTGGAAGGAGCTGGGCGATATGTGTGCCCAGATGTCGCGTTTCGAGGATGCGCACGACTGCTGGCAGCGCGCACTCAAGTTGGAATTGACGGAGGTGGCTAAACGCGATTTGCAGGCCTCCATCGCCGACAGTTCCCTGGAAGGCACCCGAATAGCCCGCGGCGAAATATCGCCCTACGTGAACTCCCAGCACGCTGAATCTTCAATGGGAACCGACAGGGACCAAATGCGAAAATGGCGTCAGCACGCCGAGGGCGTAGCCATCTATCGCGGTCATCAAGCATTTGAATATGAGGGCACCGTGGAGCCCACCGAAGCCGGATTGGGCTACTTCATTGCGCATGTCGAGCTCAAGGACAAGTTGCCCAAGGATGCCAAGGTGCGGCGGGCCCACATTGTGTTTAACGCCACCTCCGGCATGGAGCAGCAGGGCGGCAATATAGCCGCCTATGCCATGCGCAAGCCATGGATTAATGAGCACATGACCTGGTTCGAATACGACCGACATAAGCCTTGGGCCGAACGCGGAGGCGGCAAGGAGGGTGTGGACCGCGGTCCGCTTTATGCCCCCACCGGGTCCGCCGTGATTGACGGCGTCAAGCGAGAAGTGCGTCTGGATATCACCCGCATTTTCCGGGACTGGGCCGAAGGGCGCTGTCCCAACTTCGGGCTGATGCTGGTTCCACAGTCAGGCCAGCTCATGCATGGCACTGGTAAGCTGGTGGTCTACTATACAGCAACCTGAAAAGCCGTTTTTGGTCGAAAGGAATGAGGAGACACGACATGATATCACGCATACAGCGCTTTGGGGTGGACTTTTTCCGAGTCGCTTTGATCATCCTAGCCATGGCCGCGGCCGGGACGCTTCGAGCACAATTTGAGGACTTGGATACCGGCCCTGCTCTGCCGGAGGCGAATATGGACGGACTGGATGAATTCAACGAAAGCCGCCCTGAGAAGGTCGACGCCAATACCGCAGAAATGGAGTTGAAGGAGTTATTGGCTCCCGGCTCCAAGGAGGCTGCGGAAATGAAAGCGTACAAGAAGAAAAACGCTATTTTCCAGATCCTGCATGGCATCCATCTGATGCGCGCCAAGGCTTACTATTGGGATGCGCGTTGCCAGGCCGCCGCCGACCTGGGAGAGTTTGCCGCCGACGATAAATCGATCCGGGATCTCTTATTCGAGTATGGCGTATCCCAGTACTGGACGGAAAATCCTCACTTCATCCCGGCTGCGACCGCCAGTTTTATGAAGGGCGGCACAAACGAACTGCCGCGCCTCTTTTTTTACCTGACGAATTCGCCCAGCTGGATGGTCCGCACCCGCATGGCGAATATTCTGGATAGCCATCGGCAGCTGGCGCCCGAAGTGATCCAGAAGGAGTTGCTGAACATGCTGGTGAATGACCCTTCCGAAGATATACGCGGACCGCGAACACAAGCGACTTTCGGACCCTACGGCACCGGGCCCATGCCGGATCACCTGGAACAATTGGCCCGCAGCCGACTGCGAGAGGAGGAGAACACCTATGCCAAGTACTACCTGCTCTGGTATCGTTATTACAAGATGGATATAGTTAAGAAAGATACAGGTAATCTGGGTCTGTTCCGGGACCTGATGTTCACTGGGAAATACTGGGAAAATCGCTGGATGGGTGTGGAAGCAATTCGCATGGGACGCCAGGAGCGCGACCCGGCGGCTTTCCCCGAGTATGAACGCGATGCCTTGCCGGACCTGATCAAAGTGCTCCGTCAGGATTCTAACTCGCGCATGCGCTTCGGGGTTGTCGAAGCGCTCTATTCGTTCACCAACTCTGCGGCTGCGCTGGCCCTGGCTGATGCCATGCAAAAGGACACGGATCCTGATATCCGGGCCTACGCCGGCCGGATGCTCGGAGTCAAACTGAACAAGGTCAACAAGTATCCCTGGATGGTGCGCTATCCGCAGACGGCACAGACATTTCTCGAACAGAAGAATGCTACGGCACAGGATGCCTCCGTGCTAAACCGGGTGACCGCGGCGTTCGGCCGGGCCTTGGCGGATTCGGACCCGTTTGTGCGCTATTATGCTGTGATGGGGCTGGGCAAGATGAATAACCCGGCGGCACTCGTGCTGCTCAAGGCTTTCAAACCGGATCCTGAGGACTGGATCAATGACGAAGTGGCCAAGTGGGTTCGCCAAGGCGATAAGCCGGATGACACCCTGTTCCTGGGGAGCGGCGTGGGTTTCTGAATAAGAAAGGGACAAACCGATGAAAATGACACAAGACGTAGGTAGGTTTTTGGGTGTAATCCTGGGTATGGGCTTGGCGGCCATGGCCGCGGGAGAGATGTGGGAGGAAGATGTGCCGCCGGTCATCAGCGGACCGTTCTACCGCGTGCTCGAAAGCAACAAGTGGGGCTATATCGATAAGGCCGGCCAGTTGACGATCCCTGCCGTCTATAACACCTCTACCGATTTTTCCGAGGGCCGGGCCTGTGTTTCGTTAGGCCGGGATTTTTTCATCCTCAAGGATGATGGTAGCCTGATCAAAAGCGAAGATGTGCGTGCGCCGTTCCGCGAAGGCCGGACTTTTGCGGGCGGCAAAATGGACAACATGAAGCTTTTGGATGAAAATGGGAAGGTGATTTTGAGCGGAATCAAGGATTTTGAGCCTTTTTCCGACGGCTGGGCGCTGGTGTTGATGTCCAATGCATGGGTGTACGTGGACCTTGAGGGCAAGGTGGTCATGGACCTGACCAACACGGTGCACAGTGCACCGGGGCAGCACGGCCCTAATGGTCGGCACACCAAGGCTCATCCGTTTGCCTCCGGCCGTTCGCGCGTGTTCTTGGCCCATGAGAAATGGGCTTACATCGATAAGGCCGGTAAGATTGTGATCCCCGCTAGTTTTGAGCGTGCCTACGACTTTTGTGAGGGGCTGGCCAGGGTCCGCCTGAACGGTAAGTGGGGCTATATCAAGCCGGATGGCTCGTATGCCGTTGAACCGCGTTATGAAGATGCGCAAGATTTTTCCGATGGCATGGCTGCGGTGATGCTGGGCGGCAAGTGGGGCTACGTGGATGCGGCCGGCAAAGAGGCGATCGCCCCGCAGTTCGACGAGCCTCAGCGGTTCCATGAGGGCTTGGCTCAGGTCGAGCAACAGGGCAAGGTGGGCTTCATGGATAAACAGGGCCGAGTGGTCATCCAGCCCACCTTGGATGGCGCTCGTGATTTCCAGGACGGTCTGGCCATGGTGTGGCTAGGCACGCGGCGCGGCTACATCAACCCCAAGGGCGAGTTCGTCTACGTTCACGACACCCTGTTTGGCCCCTGAACAGAAGATACTTTACGCGCCGTGCCAATCTGATTTCAGGCGGAAGACAAGAGGGTGGCCAGCCATTTGCGCCAGGCGAGGGAAAACGGCGTTCCGCTTGTGCTGGCTCCACAAATCCCGTTTTTGGACACTCCCCGCCAGGCGTCAGTCCAGCTCCGTATGGATTGCGGGCTATTATTCAATTGCTATTGCAATAGGCCGAGCTTCATATTATTATATTTAGTTAGCTATTTACGTATTAAAGGCGGGAGAATCATGCGATGAAAATCTATCTGAACGGCAAACTGGTTCCTGAAAAAAACGCGAAGATTTCCGTGTTCGATCATGGATTGCTTTACGGCGACGGTGTGTTCGAAGGGATCCGGGCCTATAACGGGCGGATCTTCATGCTGGAGGAGCATGTCGATCGCCTGTTCCGTTCAGCCCATGCCATCGTGCTGGCAATCCCGATGACGAAAGCCGCGTTGATCCGAGCCGTGGTGGCTACCTGCAAGGCCAATCGTATCCGAAACGGCTACATCCGTCTGGTGGTAACCCGGGGGGTTGGAACGCTCGGCCTGAATCCGTATTCCTGCCGCAAGCCCCAAGTGATTATTATCGCGGACGCCATCCAGTTGTATGCGCCTGAATTATACGCCCAGGGACTGCGAGTGGTCACGGCGGGATCGCTCCGTAATCACTCGGAATCGCTGTCGCCCTGTATCAAGAGTTTGAATTACTTGAATAATATCATGGCCAAATTGGAGGCGATCAATGCCGGGGTCGAGGAGGTTGTCATGCTTAACCCGCAGGGCAACGTCGCCGAGGCCTCCGGCGACAACATTTTTATTTTCAAGGGCAACCAGCTCCTGACACCGCCGATCAGCGCCGGCGCCCTGGAAGGCATTACCCGGGAAGTTGTCATGGACCTGGCCCGCCGACGCGATTACGATGTGCGTGAAATCACGCTGACCCGGTACGACTTATACACCGCCGATGAAATGTTCCTGACCGGTACCGCCGCCGAAATCATTGCCGTGGTGGATATGGATCGGCGTATCATCGGCGTTGGCAAGCCCGGGCGGCGCACGCTCGAGCTGACGGGCGCATATCGCGAATTAGCCGGACGGACCGGCACTCCGATTGCCTGATATAATCTCTAATGGGCTGTTCAAGCAAAAGGCCTTGTCGAAATCTTGTTTTAATTTGTGATCCATTGTTTATCCTTGAATTTTGGAATTTGGAAATTACCAGAAGGGATCCATGCCATGATGTGCGAAATGTGCGGCGATAAACAAGCCACCACCTTCCTGACTATTATGGTTGACGAGAAGGTTAAGAAAATGCACTTGTGTGAAGCCTGTGCTGCTGATAGCGGACTGGATGGGACCCAACCCATTTCCATCACTGATGTCCTTTTGGGGCTGGGCGACAAAAAGCCCTCGGCGGAAATTAGCAGCAAGACTTGCCCGCAGTGCCACATGCGGTTTACTGATTTTAAAAAAACGTCGCGCTTGGGATGCCAGTCCTGTTACGCGGCCTTCGCCGAGGAACTGACGCCCTTGCTGGAATCTATCCAGAAAGGCAAGCAGCATGTCGGCAAAAAACCGTCGCGCATTCCGGCGGTTGAACCGGCCCTGGCGCAGGTTGCGGAGCTGAAAGAGTCGTTGGCCGCGGCAGTGAAGGCCGAGAATTACGAGGAGGCCGCCCGAATCCGCGACCAGATACGGGGCAGTTTGGTCAAACCTGTTTCTCAACCGCTGAAAAAAACACAATGAAAGACTTGGATGTTTTATTGAAGCAGCCGGGCGCCTGGCTCGATGTCGGCGGCAATACGGGCGTTATGGTCAGCAGCCGGGTGCGCCTGGCGCGAAATATCTCGGGCGAGGCGTTCCCGGGCTGGGCTGGCGAAGAGGAGTCCGTGCGCGTCTGGAATAACCTGCGCCCGGTTATTGAATCCCTGCCCATATTGGGCGCGCCGTTGGTGATCGCGACCACGGAACTCGGCCGCATGGATCGGGAGGTATTGGTCGAACGCCATTTGATGAGCCGCGACCTGGCCGAGAAAGGCAAGGGCAGCGGGTTGATCCTGAAGCGCGACGAATCCTTGGCCGTCATGCTGAACGAGGAAGACCACCTGCGCATGCAGGCGATGTCGCCTGGTCTTAATCTGATGGCGTGCTGGAAACAGGTCGATGCCGTGGATACCGAGATCGAAAGCCGGCTGGTATATGCTTTTACGACCCGCTTGGGCTATCTGACAGCCTGCCCGACAAATGTGGGCACCGGTATGCGGGCCAGCGTCATGCTGCACTTGCCGGGACTGGTGCTGCTAAACGAAATAAGGGCGATTATCAGTGGTGTTGGGAAAATAGGATTGGCGGTGCGAGGGCTCTGGGGCGAGGGCACGGATGCATCCGGCAATATGTTCCAAATTTCCAACCAGGTTACTCTGGGAGAAAAAGAGGAGACCATTATAGGACGCTTGGAGCAGATCGTGCTGGAAATTGCCGAGCATGAAAAAAACGCTCGCTTGCGCCTGGTCCAGCAGAAAGAGGCCTCGATTCGCGACCATATCGGGCGGGCCTACGGGATTCTGTCGCAGGCGCACCTGCTGAATTCCAAGGAAACACTGGATTTGTTATCCGCCTTGCGGCTGGGTGTTGATCTGGGCCTGGTGACCGAGTGGACGCAGTCTGTGATTGATGAGCTCTTTATCCTGATCCAGCCCGGTCATCTTCAGAAATTGGAAGGCAAAGCTATTGGCGCCGAGAAGCGCGACATGGCTCGCGCCCGCTTGGTCCGGAAACGGCTGGCAGAACGGCGCCGCAAGCCGGACAAGGAAAAATTGTAGCCCAATGTCTGGCGGGTCCGGTTAGCATCCACGATCGAAACAAATTCTCCCGTCACGGATCTGAGTGAAGGTATAGTAATTATCCGTCTGAGGCGAATCCGCCGGCGGACAATCTTTTGTAGCCGTCCCGACTCTCCGAGAGGGCGGGACTGGTCGCGGTCTTCGGATCCGCCCCTCCCGATCACGGAGCGTAGCGATTGGCTACAGTCGGAGTTGCTTGCCGGAGCCTAATTTAATGCTAAGTAATTTCAAAGTGTTGTAGCCGCGACCGATGGTCGCGGTCCTCGGATTAGGACCGCCATCATCGATGTCGGCTACAGTAAGAGTTGCACCCCGATCCGGATCGGGGCGCCTAATTTAATCTACGGTAAATTGGTTGCCCATTCCATTGGGAGTATTGTATTATAGCTGCCGGATAAGAAGACACTAACAGTCATGCTTCACGGTTCAGGGTGTGCAACAGATGAGACGATCGGCAATGACGCGAGAGTTTGCCGCTCGTAGCGTGGCAGATACAGTACGCGCCGCGCTATGAGCGGCGCCAAGACCATAAGCGGTATTGGTTGTAGCCCCGCCCTATGAGCGGATGGCAGTGGAGAAGGCGAATTGCGAAGAAGACTGCCGCGCATAGCGCAGCTATAATGTTTCAGATAAATAACGTAACAATGCGAGACGAAGTTCTAAGGGAACCCACCCCTATCCCCTCCAAGGAGGGGAACTGATTGGTTTGCAATATCTTATCCCCTCCCTGGAGGGGCGAGGGGTGGGTTCCTTGATCCTCGGAAGTTAATGACCTGAACATCTATAGATTCGTCAATCACTGGGCCGACGGAAGGTCAGCTGTATTTGTATTGCGCCCAATGCGCCGCCCCGAGCCAGGAATAAATAGAATTAATTCAATGAGGAGTCAGACAGAATGAGCGATTTTACACCACGGGCACAACAGGTCATTCGCGTATTGGCGCAGAAGGAAGCCGAGCGCTTCAACCACCCTTACATTGGCACGGAGCACCTGCTGTTGGGGCTGATCGCGCTAGGGGAGGGTGTTGCCGTTAGCGTGTTGGAGCATATGGGGGTGGATCTTGATACGCTTCGTCTGGAAGTGGAAAAGTCGGTGGGCCAGGGACCGGAAACTCAGACAAGCGGGCCTCTACCGATGACTCCGCGGGCCAAGAAAATGCTGGGGTTGGCCGCCGGCGAGGCCCAATCCCTCAATCATAGCTACATCGGCACCGAGCATATTCTCCTGGGATTGTTGCGGGAAGAAGAAGGCGTGGCGGCGCGAGTCTTGAGAAATCTTAACGTGGACCTGGATCGGGCACGGACAGAGGTGCTGAAGCAACTGGATCCTAATTTCGAGCCTGAGGAGGAGCCTGCGCAGCAGTCCGCGCCGGCCGGGTCCGGCAAAACTCAGGAAGTCAAGACTCCCGCCTTGAACGCATTCGGCCGGAATCTGACCGAGCTGGCCCGCAAGGAGGGCTTGGATCCGGTCATTGGGCGCTCAGAAGAAATCGACCGGATCATCCAAGTTCTTTGCCGGCGCACCAAGAACAACCCGGTGCTTTTAGGAGAGGCCGGCGTGGGCAAGACTGCCATAGTTGAGGGGCTGGCCCAGAAGATCGTGGACGGGGAAGTGCCTGAGCCGCTGGCCGGCAAGAAGGTTATCATCCTGGACATGGCGCTGATGGTGGCCGGCACCAAGTACCGCGGCCAGTTCGAGGAACGGATCAAGGCAGTCATGGATGAAATGCGGCGCGCCAAGAACGTTATCCTTTTCATGGACGAGCTCCATACGATCGTCGGCGCGGGTGGCGCGGAAGGCGCCATGGATGCCTCGAACATCATCAAGCCAGCGCTCTCCCGCGGCGAGTTCCAGTGCATCGGCGCCACCACCATGAACGAGTACCGGAAGTATATCGAAAAGGATGCGGCACTCGACCGGCGCTTTCAGACTGTGATGGTGGATGAGCCGACGGTTGAAGAAACCATCGAAATTCTCAAGGGCCTGCGCCGGCACTACGAAGAACATCATAACGTTAAATTCACCGACGCTGCCTTGGAATCAGCAGCGCGCCTGTCCCAGCGTTATATTACCGGTCGCTATCTGCCCGATAAGGCGATCGATCTCATGGACGAAGCCGGCGCTCATTCCCGCGTCATTGGCCTGACTCGTCCTGTGCCTCTCAAGCGCATGGAAAAGAAAATAAACGAACTTAAGGCTCATAAGGACGAAGCGATCCGCTCCCAGCAGTTCGAAGAAGCCGCCAAGTGGCGCGACCGGGAACGCAGCGAACGAGAGAAGTTCGACAAGCTCATGGCTAAATGGCGCAAGACCCAGGATAAAAAAAAGAAATCTATCTCGGAGCCCGAAATCATGGCCATCACGGCCAAATGGACCGGAGTGCCCTTGAGTAGCCTGGACCGGGGCGAAATGACCCGTCTCTTGGCGATGGAGCAGGAGCTGGAGAAAATTGTAGTTGGCCAGAATGAGGCGATTACGGCGCTGGCCAGGGCCTTGCGGCGTTCGCGCGCCGATCTCAAGGATCCGCGCCGGCCAATCGGGTCCTTCATCTTTCTGGGTCCGACGGGAGTCGGCAAGACCCTGCTGGCAAAAGCCCTGGCCGAATATATGTTTCACGACCGGGAGGCGCTGATCCAGTTGGATATGTCCGAGTACATGGATAAATACATGGTGTCCCGCATGGTCGGGTCGCCGCCCGGTTACGTTGGCCATGAAGAAGGCGGCCAGTTGACCGAGAAAGTCCGCCGCAAGCCTTACTCCGTGGTGCTGTTTGACGAGGTGGACAAGGCCCACCCGGATGTGATGCATGTCCTGCTCCAGATCCTGGAGGAAGGGATGCTGACCGACAGCCAGGGCCGACGCGTTAATTTCCGGAACACGGTGGTCATCATGACCACCAACCTGGGCGCCAGTGTGTTAAGGAATAGCGGGCTGGGATTCGGCAAGTCCTCGCCGGATGTTAATTTCGAGCGTCTGAAAACACGCATGCTGGACGAGGCTAAAAAGGTGTTTCGTCCGGAATTGCTGAATCGCGTGGATGACACTATCGTTTTTCGGCAATTAACCCGGCAAGATGTTGCGCTCATTCTGGATCTGGAACTGGCGCAGGTGACGGCACGGCTCGCGGCCAAGAATATCCTGGTTAACCTGACCGCGGGAGCCAGGGCGTTCCTCATCGAGAAAGGGTATGATGAGCAGTACGGCGCCCGACCCCTGCGCAGGGCCGTCGAGAAATATCTTCAAGATCCGTTGGCCGAAGCCATTCTGGGCGGGCGCATCAGGGATGCCGAGGCCGTCAAGGTGACGCTGGACAATGATCATTTTAATTTTGTCCAGAAGACCTCGCCATGAGACTCGTCATTAAAATTATGATCGCTTGGGCCATGCGACTTTCCTTTGAGCGCGCGCTGGCCTGGGGAAAGCGGCTGGGCTGGTGGATCGGGACGGTTGTGCGCTATCGCCGCTCCGAGGTTCTGGAGACTCTGCGAGGCTGTTTTCCCGAAAAGAGCGCGACCGAATGCGCTGTTTTGGCCGACGGCATGTACGAAAATCTCGGCCAGACCATCATGGAAACCCTGCGCTTCGATGCTCTTGACCGGGAATGGATGGCACGGCATGTTGAGCTGCAAGGCCTGGCGATTATCCGGGAAGCCCTGGCCGGTGGGAAGGGGGCTATCATACTGTCGGCCCATCTCGGCAATTTTCAGCTGCCCGGCATGATCGCCGGCTTTTTGGGCTTGCCCATCACCAATATCACCAAGTCCGTCAAACCCGAAGCCCTGAACGAACACTGGCAACGCGTGCGCAAACGATTCGATCTTAAAACGGTTGACCGCCGGGGAAGTTTTCGCGCCTGCCTGACGACTTTGAAGTCCAACCAACTCCTGGGCTTTCTCCTGGATCAGAACATGAAACTACGTGAGGGGATCTTTGTCGAGTTCTTCGGCCGGCAGGCCTGTACGACGCCGGGCATGGCTTTGCTTAGCGTGATGACCGGCAGTCCGGTGATCCCCGTGTTTTGCTGGCGGCATCCGGATGGTAATTATCGGATCGAAATCCTGCCGGCCATTCCGCCGCCACCCGACCGGGAGCCGGCTACCATTCGCCGGGCTACCCAGGGTTACACGGCCATTGTCGAATCCGCGATCCGCCGGCATCCGGATCAATGGATATGGATTCATCGGCGCTGGCGCACCCGCCCTCCGGCAGAGCCTGCGCCGGACGGCAAGGCTGTTGATTGAACGAGCCTGGGAGCGGAGCAGGGGGGCTAGATCCCATTCAGTCGGGATGCCGCGAAATCCCAATTCGCCAGGTGATCCAAGAAGGCTTCTACAAAATCCTTGCGGCGATTCTGGTAGTCAATGTAGTAGGCATGTTCCCAGACATCGCATGTTAGGAGCGCGTTTTGACCGTGGGCTGCCGGCGTATCGGCGTTCGCTGTTTTAACGATCGCCAGCTTATCACCGGCCTGCACCAGCCAGACCCAGCCGCTGCCGAACTGGGCCATGGCCGCCGCTGTGAATGCGCTTCGGAATTCCTCGAAGCTACCGAATGATTTCACGATCAGCTCCAGCAGGCGTCCTGCGGGCCGTCCGCCACCGTCCGGCTGCATGCTTTGCCAGAAGAAAGAATGGTTCCAGACCTGGGCGGCATTGTTAAATACGGCGGCCTTGTCGGCCACAGGCGCTGTTTCCCGGATGATTTCCTCAAGCGTCCGTCCGTCCAGAGGCGTGCCGACGATCATCTTGTTCAGATTATCCACATAGCCTTGATGATGCTTGCCGTAATGAAAACTCACGGTTTTGGCTGAGATATAAGGCTCCAAGGCATCTTGCGCGTAAGGCAGCGGCGGCAGTTGCATCACAGAAGAAGTTGCGCCGGTAACCGCGGCAATGGGGGGCACCTCAGCTGCTTGGCCTAAGCTGGCCGGTCCCATTAGCGTCGCCAAGGCCAAGATCACGGATCCGGCTCGGGCCATGAATGATTTCATATTATACGTCCCTGTTCGTGTTGTAATCTTTTCCCGATTGGTTTGGCGTAGCATTGCGCACCCCGCCGAGATCGCTGAGGCTCAGGTCACGCTCCGCCGCTTGGGTTTCGCCCCGGCTGTGTGCCGTGCGCAGCCCCAAAGGCGAAGCGTGGCGGGAGAGACGGGACTCGAACCCGCAACAACCAGATCGACAATCTGGGACTCTAACCAATTGAGCTACTCCCCCGCAATTGATCCGTCAATAAGATAGCTGTTTGATTCCGATAGTAAAGCAAAAAATTAGATGACGTTTTCAAATCGGGACGCTATGGTTGTATGCATTAGACGTTGTTCTGAATTAATACACACACAAGGAGACTTTTCATGGTGTCGAATTTGAAAGGGAATATGTTGATCGCGCAGAGCGGCGGACCGTCCATGGTTATCAATCAAAGTCTGGTTGGGGCCGTGTTGGAGGCCCGCAAGCACGCTGAGATTAAAGGTATTTACGGATCCCTGCATGGCATCCGTGGGATTCTGGAGGAGAACCTGATTGATTTGCGTAAGGAATCCGTGGCTAACCTGGAAAAGGTGGCTGCCACTCCCTCGTCGGCGTTGGGTAGTGTGCGTAAAAAACCGACTCCTGAGGAATGCGCGCGTATTTTCGGGATTATGCTCAAGTACAATATACGTTACTTTTTTTACATTGGCGGGAACGATTCAGCCGAAACTACTCATATCATCAACCTGGACGCCACGACCGTCAACTACGAGTTCCGCTGTTTCCACATCCCTAAGACCATTGATAACGATCTGCTGGAAAACGATCATACCCCCGGCTTTGGCAGCGCCGCCAAGTTCGTGGCCTGCGCCGTGATGGGCGACAACCTTGATAACCGGGCTTTGCCCGGCGTCAAAATCGATGTGGTCATGGGGCGGCATGCCGGGTTCCTGACCGCGGCCTCGGCTCTGGCGCGCATATATCCGGATGACGGCCCGCATTTGATCTACTGTCCCGAGCGTCCGTTTTCCATGCCGCGTTTTCTCAAGGATGTCAAGCGCGTGATGAACAAACTGGGGCGCTGCGTGGCGGTGGTCTCGGAAGGGATTGTCGATGCCGAGGGCTTGCCGATCGCGGCAAAATTTCTACAAGAAAGGGATTCGCACGGCAACGCCCAGCTCAGCGGCTCCGGCGCCCTGGGAGACCTGCTGTCCAGCGAAATCAAGGCCCAGCTTAAAATCGGACGCGTCCGAGCGGATACTTTCGGCTATTTGCAGCGTTCATTCCCGTCAATTATTTCCGCGGTGGATGTCTGCGAGGCCCGGGCGGTGGGTGCCATGGCCGTGTGTTGCGCCACCGGGGGCGCAACCGATGGCTCGATCGCCATCCGCCGCAAACCGGGTAAACAATATCAGGTTTATTTTGAACGGGTGCCCTTGCGGAGTGTGGCCAAGGAAACACGCTCCATGCCGGCGTCGTTCTTGAACAAGGCCGGCAATGATGTTACGCCGGCGTTTTTGAATTACGCGCGCCCCATCGTGGGTGCCCTGCCCGAGATCGGACGCTTCAAAGGTTATCAAGTGCCTCGCGTCGGATGAATAAAACAACAATGGGGGTGGTATGAAAAACGTCGGCGTTGGTTTGCGTGGCGCGTGGCTTGTGTTGTGGGCCGCCGGGAGCGTGCTGCTGGCGGGCTGTGACGACGGCGATTATAAGCACGATCCGTCGCCGGGGAGGGGCAGCATCATCGTGGATAATCGCTCTTCGGACGTGATCCACGTCTATATCAACGGCTATTACGTCAACGATGTCGGCGATTTCGACTACGAGGCCTATGACCGTGGCCCTGGATTACATCGGCTGGTTCTGGACCAAAAACGTGGCAATCGCTCCTACAGCCGCGATGTCGATGTCATCGAAGGCAAGCGGACTGTATGGAAGGTGTATATCGATGAGCTGGACTGGGAATACGACGTCCGGGTCTTTTATGATTAACCTAAATTATCGTCAACCGACGAATAATTCACCCCGCCAGGGCCGTGATTGTGGCGGTTGTGCCGCCACAAAACGGGGGCAAGTAGGCGACCCTGTCGCATCAGGTTAACCCGCATTTTTTGCGCTTTGCGTGAGCAATGCGTCCTTTGGGCTTCGATGTGTCCGGCAGTTGCCGAACTTGTCTAGGGTGAGCCGGGCCTGCCTACTTGATCGTGTTTTTGGTGACTTTAATCAGCACCTGCCAGAGGTCTTCGGGCGTTGGTGCAGCCAGCAGTTTTTCACGGGCATCTTTTTTCGAAAACGTCTGGCTGAGGCCCGCCAACAGCCTCAGGTAAAATACGCTGGCGGCCGTGGGAATCACTATAAAAAAGACAATGTGCGTCAGGGTGCGCTCCGAGGGCTCAAATTTTATCCCTTTTTGACTAATGCCCAGGGCGAGGGTCAGGCCGCCGCCTTCAACGCCGCGTGCGTGGGGAAAGGCCAGGCCGTGATCGACGGCGGTGCTCAAAACCGCTTCGCGCTCCAGCGCGATATTTGTCAGCTTGGCGCCGTCGTCCACAAACCTCTCGACTTCCATCTTCATGGCTATTTCCTCGACCACCTTGTCCCGCTCGTTGGAAGCCAGGCGCGGCATCATCAGCGACAGGGATGAAAAACGGGCGATGCCGGTGCGGCGCGGTTCCGATCGTCCGAGTATTTTGCGGTTGACTCGGCGCGGGCGGACTTCCGGGTAGTAAAGGATGCGGGCGCAGTTGGTGCATTGGTATAATTTCTCGCCCGCCCGGACTGCGTAAACCAGGCTGACCGGCAGAGTGAGCCCGCATCCCGAACATACGTTATTCGAGATCGGCACGATGGCCAGCATGTCCTTTTTTTCGATCCGCTGGAACAGCGACCGGGTGTCGTCCGGAATGGAACTCAAGAGCGAGTCGATGGTGCTGTTCAACTGGGACAGGTGCTTGTTGGCCATGGAGGCGTCCTGCTCCGATCGGACCAGGATCAGCTCCTGGAGTTGAACCAGTGTGTTAATAAGCGGGTGTGTGACGTTTTTCGGCTGGGATGCGGGGTTCGTAGCCACTGTGCTTCTCCTGTGAATATGGTCCGGCCAAAGCCGGATCCTAGTTTTGTTTTTAATTTGCGAAATGCTGCCCTGTGGTGGTGTCGTCAAACTTAAGCGGCTGCCGCTTAAATAATTGAAATCAATTTAATAATAGGTGGCGACGCGGGGAGTCGAACCCCGGACCTAAGGCTTATGAGTCCTCCGCTCTACCAACTGAGCTACATCGCCATTCACGCTACATTAATATAATATATTTTTTGGCGATGTCAATGGCCTAGGAAGGGAAATTTTAAACAGTGGGGTAGGGCCGCTGACGCGCGGTGCGTTGCTGGGTCCTTGTAGGATATTTCTGTTCCGTTCACCCTGCTTGTTGAATCGCAGTGTCGGTTTTTGATTGCCGGCAGATTTTATTAAGCGCATGTTCGCCCTTAATTTTATTGCATTACGATCAATCTTTAATATATTATTGATGAATTGCGGCGGCTGTGAGCATGATGATTTGTAGTGCCCTCAGACAAGAGTGTTAAGCAAGCAATACACTGCTAACAAGAAGTCGAGCTGGTCGGATAACCCGGTATGAAAAACAGCAGCGTTAAATTGATTATTGGGGGCGGAGCTTTGATCGCTATCGCCGTGCTTGTCGCGGGCCTTGTCTTTAATCGGCAGACGGCGGCGAAGGCGGTTGTCGCCAGTTCCACCGGGCTGATATCCGTTGCCGTTGCTTCCCCTATTGAGCTTGCGCCCCAAGAGGCGGTGCCGATCGAGAAGTATCTGGAGAGCCACCGCGACCGATACCGGATCGCTGTCCAGCGCGCCCAAACTTGGATTGACAGCCTGGCCATTGATCCTTTTGACCTGCGACTACATAAAGTCAAGGGCAAGAAAAAACTGGCTGAATGCCTCGATTTTTACATCAGGCTTTATGACATAGCTCCGGCCCACGATAAGGCAGCGCTGATGGATGCTATTAAGAAACGAGTGGCTATTACCGCTGAGCCGCGTTATCACGACATGGCATCGCTCGACGATCTGCAGTTCAAGCAGGATGCCACTTCCTATCTGCGCGTGGCTTTCCTGATGGATCGGATCGGCCTGGACACTCGGTTTTATCGGGATGAGATAAAAAGGATACTGCCGCGGCTCAACGCCCATATGGTCATTCGAGGCATCGATCAGCGCATGGCTTTCCACTTGTATTACCTGCATTTTGGCTTGGCCGAGCCGTTTCCGCTGGCATCTGCGTTTGAAGCCGGCATCATTGCCGCGCGCCGTGCCCCGGCGGAGATCAATGATCGGAAGTCAGTTTATAGCCTGACCCATGAAATCTTTGTGCCTTACCAGTTCGGCGACAAGCTGGATGCCAAGTTTTTCAGCGATGACGATAAAACCTATCTGCGCCCGGTACTTAGCGTCCTGACCCGGAAATACATCAAGCTCAACGATCCGGATCTGGTCAGCGAACTATCCTCCTGCCTGAGCTATCTGCAATTCACCGATCTGCCGGTGTACCAGGCAGCGTTGAGCTACTTGCTGGATTGCCAGCAAGCTGACGGTAAATGGGGGGATTATGAGGCCTATCGCCCTTTCTATGGCGAGTATGTAAACCAGGGCTATTACCTGCATACGACCCTGGTGGCGTTGGACGCACTGACTACGGCTTTCCATAAACCTCGCGCGGCCCAAAAACTTCTGGGTAGGACTGATGCAAAAAAGATCGCGTGAGATAGCATAGCTCGCAGTTCTGAGTTACGGATTGTGGCAACACAAAGCCATGCTCGCGTCGTGCCCATTCTGCCAGTCCTTTGGGGCCGTGCTTGCATAGGATGCCCACAAATTTGTTTGCGTGCTCGGGGCCTTGCATGAGCACGGCGTTGGGAGTTGTCTCGGCCACATGGCCTAGGATCATCCCGCAGTTGGTCTGAATGTTCCCGTAGGGATCTATATGCAGTTCCCACAGGGTGTCCGCTTGGAACTGCGCGAGGCAATGATCGGACCCGGCGGGTCCCTGCCAACCCCATCGTGGCAGTCTGCTGTCGTTCAAGGCGTAGTGATCGAGATAGGTTGCCAGTTGTCGGTGGGCAGTGCCCACCATGCTCGGAGGGCTACTCCGCACATATTGCCGCAGGCGCTCCTGATCCTGCGTGATGCCTTCAAAGGACCGGATGTCCGCATCACTTTGTTCGGGACCCCAGAAGTTCTTCTCGCCGAAGACCTGCTTGGCGATCCGTCGGACGCGCAGGAAGTTCTCGGCTGCGACGAATTCCTGATGGAAGGGGTCTGCCGAAGCAAAAAGCCCTTTTACGCCGTGTTCAGCAAGGATGGTCAGGCGTTCACGGACGCTCTGATCGTCACCCGCAAACGAGCAGTTCGTTTCGATGAAATGCGGCGCACATCCTTCTTCGTTCGCCAAGCGGATGGCATCGATGAGGATCTCCCAGTAGAGCATGGGTTCGCCCCCGGCGATATGCACTACCCGGCCTGTCTCATGCAGCAGCCGCAGGCCGCTGGCGCAGTGTTGCGCCGTCATGACGACATCCGGTCTATCCGGAGCCGAGCCAAAGAGACAATGCTGGCATCGGATCGAACAGCGATAGGTCAGGAGGATCGCCGCAACGCGGCACTGAGCACTGGCGCTGGCCAGACCGCGTTCGCTGATCAGCCTGTCGATTTCCGTTTTGACCATCATCGATTCCTGGTCTGAACACCTGGCTGTGCTGCGGCGCGTTGGGTGCCATCGCGCACCAGCCGGACGTTCGGTTTCCGATCCTTGGTTTGTTGATGGTTCGTTTAAATCTTCAATTCTTTCCGAGCTGAAGCAAGGGGCGTTGTGGATGCGCTTGCTTCTTCTGCCTTGGCGGTGCGAAGGCTCTTGATGTTCTCAAGATCAGCAAGTTTTTCCTCGATTTTTACAAACTCCTTGTAAGGCAGGACAGCAAAGGCCTTTTTGCCATCGTGCTCTAATATGTTTGCATGCAGTGTTACTGTTTTAGTTTCTCCTGTTTTAAATATGCTTCACGCCGATGAACAACGCGATAGATGGTAATTTTTGTTTTGTTTTCGATCTCGAACAACACCCGGAACCGCCCGATACGCAGCCGATACTCCGGCGTGAAGTCGGTTAGTTTTTTCATGTCTCCGGTCAAGTCAGATTGCAAACGGTCCAAGGCGTCGGCGATCCGCCAAGCATCCTGTTTTTACAGGTGCTTCAAATCCTTGATTGCCCTCGGCTTCAGATCCGCCGTGTAATTCATATCAACAGCTTACACGGTGGCGCCAATTCTTTCAATCTCAAAGCAGGCTGGTATGGAAGCGTTTGTTGGGCTAAGCCGGTCCAACTGCCGATCGAGGATAAGAGCAACGAGATCCCCGCCTTCCCAAGACTCCTTCGCGATTTACCGCAGGCCGACTACGCCTTGGTGACGGCCGACGCGATGTAAATTTCGGCGAGGATGCTTGCCGTGTGACGCAACGTTCTGCGGCCCATGCCTTGGCTACGCTGCGCAACCTCGCCATCGGCCTGTAACACCGACAACAACAAGGTCACGTCGTAGGGGTAGAAACCCTCACGCCGCTCAAGCGGTGGCAGTCCCCCGACATGTCGTGCCCAGCCGTGATGACACCGGAGGACCGATTCGGCGCCGGCTTGCCTGACAATCCGGCGCGCCAAATCGCCCAACCGGAAATTAGTTGCCTACCCGGCAACCTCGCCCACGTCCGTCTCACGCAGGTGAACGTGTAGATGCCTGCCTAGTAACTACGGTTCCAAATTAGGAATTCTTCGAGTTCCTGAAAGGCCGGATGAAGCCT
>CAZALU010000015.1:0-49824 GCA_964486075.1 uncultured Verrucomicrobiota bacterium | reverse complement strand
AGGCTTCATCCGGCCTTTCAGGAACTCGAAGAATTCCTAATTTGGAACCGTAGTGTCGATTGTTAATTCTGCTGAAAAGACTAAGGGCGGCGTAAACGCCGTCCCGCCTGGCGTCGAAATAGGCCTATTTTAACAAAACTGGGAGGATCGGGGTTCCTTCCCAACCATGCATCGGTTTTCCAGCGGAAGCGCTTATCGAGACGTGACCTCAATTTCCTAAAGGTCTGCCTTTCGTTTGCCGCTATTTTGTTCTTGCCCCATCCAACACTCACATGTGAGGATGCATTGTAACCGCAGGGCCAAAATACAGGAGGTTGACAGCCATGAAGTTATAGCTTAATTTTGCCATTGAGCTGTCCAATCTAATCTGACTCCCCTCCTGGGAGTGGTTGGGGGCTGGGTACTATTGGGGTTATCATGACATCATCTGGATAATCGCAGGTGTTCTTCTGCGTACAGGAACCTAAAAATGACACATCGTAAATCAAAAAAAGCCAATCGAAAATTGCTGCGCTTGATGGCTGTGGATCTGGGGGCGTCCGGCGGCAAATGTTGCGCCGGGATTTTTACCCCGTCCGGTTTTTCCATGCAGGAAATCCATCGTTTTACTCATGAAAGCGTGGCCTTCCATATTCCCGACCGGACAGGCACAGTGCGGGAACGCATGGTATGGGACGACACTCATATTTACGCCAATATCGTAGCCGGCTTACACGCCTGGCGCCGCGCACTGGGCGCCGGCCCGGAAGCCATTGGTATCGACACCTGGGGCGCTGACGGGCATCTTGTCGGCACTGACGGCGATCTGCTGGGCAAGGTTTATGCCTACCGTGATCATCGCTTGGATACGATGACCGACGAAGTTAAAGCCCGCATCCCGGCGGAGCGAATTTATGCCATAACCGGCATCCATTTCCAGCCGTTCAATCTCAGCAACCAACTATTGTGGTTGATTCAGAATCGTCGCCAACTGATGCTGCCCGGCTGCCGCTATGCACCGATTCCTTCGCTTTTCTATTATTACCTGGGGGGTATGATCAAGCTGGATTCAACTTGGGCCAGCATCACCCAGCTCATGGACGCCAAGTCCCTGACTTGGAGCCGTGAAATCCTGCGCAAGCTGGGGATACCGCCCGAAATAATGCCGGAGATCGTAGCGCCGGGCACTATTTTAGGCCGGATGCACCAAGCGTTGGCAGATTCTGTTGGCTTGAAGCCTGCCAAACTGGTGGCCGTGGGCGGACACGACACCGCCAGCGCCTTTGCCGCAGCGCCGGTGGCGGACTCGGCCACGGCGCTTATCATCAGTTCGGGCACATGGTCCCTGGTCGGCCGCTTTGTGCCGGAACCGATCACCACCATGGAAGCTATGGCCCTCAATTTGAGCAATGAAGGAGGCATCGGCAATGTCCGGCTTCTGAAGAACTGCATGGGCGGCTGGCTGGCGCATGAATTACGCCGTGTCTGGCGCGATGCGGACGGGCAGGAAATGGAGTGGGATGAAATGTACGGGCTGGCCCAAAAGGCGCCGGCTTTCGCGGCCTTGATCGATCCGGACGATCCGGAATTATATAATCCGCCGAACATGGAAAAAGCGCTCTCGGCCTGTTGCCGCAAAAGCCGCCAGCAAGCGCCCTCCGGCCGCGGTGGGCTGCTGCGCATGGTCTATGAGAGCCTGGCCTTGAAGTACCGTCGGATCAACGAGGATATTTCCCGTGTCTGCGACCAGCGGAGCCTTGTTATCCATATCGTAGGCGGCGGATCGCGGAACGAAATGCTCAACCAGTTTACGGCCGATGCCGTCGGACTCCCCGTGCTGGCCGGACCCGTCGAGGCGACTGCGGTCGGCAATATCATGGTCCAAGCCCTGGGATTGGGGATAATACGATCCCTGCCGGAAGCCATTCCGATGATCAAGCAGGCATTTCCCATAAAGCAATATCAACCGCGGGATACTGCGGCTTGGGATAGGGCCTATGAGACGTTCAACCGGCTATTCAATGCCCGAAGATAAAGCGGAAGCACCGACCAACCGTTGCTTCATCACCGGGATAGGATGGAACGAAAAGCGGCGCTGGCGCCTTCTACTCGATGAAAACATCGAATGAAAGCAAAATTGTCTGGCAGCCGCCTGGCCTAATTCAATGTATAGGAATTTGAATCTTTTGTAGCCATCCCGACTCTCCGAGAGGTCGGGACTGGTTGTGGTCTTCGGAGCTTCGATGCGATCGGTTCGGTCAGGCAGAGCAGCTCCATGGTGCCGGTCACGACGCGCACATGTCGTACGGCAGGGAGCGTGCAACCACAAAAAAATCTGCCGCCCCCACCTGTTCGCTCTTGAACACAGCACGCAATGCGGTCAGCGCCTCCGGCGACAACGCGGACAAATTGGCTCAGGGATATTTACCAGGCTGGTTAAAGCCGTCCGTTTCCGGAAAACCGAATAACAGGTTCATATTTTGCAGGGCGGAACCGGCCTGCCCTTTCATGAGATTGTCGATATGCGAAACCACCCGCAGCATATTCGTACGGGCGTCGACGTCCACGATCAGGTCACAGTAATTGGTGCCGCGGACATGGACCGAGCCAACGCCCGAGTCGCGTTCGCAGATCCGGACAAAATGCTGCTCACGATAAAAGTCCCGGTATGCATCGGCAACATCCGTCGGGGTAACGCCAGCGGCCAATTCGCCGTAGAGCGAGGACATGATGCCCCGGCAGATCGGCACCACCTGGGCCGTAAAGGTTACTTTCAGATCAGCTCCGGCCAGCAGGCCCAGCTCACGCTCGATTTCACAGACATGCTGGTGGCCCGCCAACTTGTAGGAATTCATATTATCGTAGCGCGCCGGGTAATGAAACGCGGCGGACGGCTTCTTGCCTGCCCCGGAAACGCCGGTCTTGCAGTCACAAATAATGCTTGAGAGCCGGATCAGGCCCTGCTTGACCGCCGGGGCCAAGCCCAGGATGCAACTGACGGCAAAGCAGCCCGGGTTGCCGATCACCCGCGTTGCGGCGGTGATTTCCTGGCGGTGCAGTTCGGCCAATCCATACACCGCCTGCGGCAAAAGTTCCGGCGAAGCATGTTGGGGATCCCGCCCGATGCGCGTCGCATACTCGGCATAACTCTGCGGCGAGTTGAACCGGAAGTCTCCGCTGTAATCAATGACTTTGGCGCCGGCCTTTAACTCGGCCGGAGCTAGCTTCATGCCAACGCCGTCGGGTGTGGACATGAACGTCACATCCACCGGCACTTGCGCTGCCGGATCGGCAGCGTCGACAATGGGCATATCGCAAAACCCGGTCAAATGCGGATACAGCTTGCTGATCGGCGCGCCGATATCCGTCACATCCACCAGGCAGGCCAGTTTTGCCTTGGGATGCCCCAAGAGGAGTTCCGTGATACCTACGCCGCCGTATCCGCCCGCCCCAACAACTTTGACTTTGATCATAGATTATTCCACCTTTACATTATTTTCATGTTGGACTTATTCAGCGCCATCTCTTCCAAAATTCAAATAGGCGTGGGCATGCTATGACATGCAACGTCAAGCTGTCAAGCAAGAGTCTTCGCAATTAGTAATTGCAATTATGGCTTCACCCGCGACACAAGGTCGCGGGGGGGGGGATCTAAAGACCATAAATTACAATTGCTGAGAAATAGAGCTGTTTTCGCTTGCATTTTCTGGAATTTTGCTTAAAAGGATGGTAATGAAATTGCATATTTAGTAATCATTCTGGGGGGGGGGGGGGGGGGATAATAATATGAAGCAAGCGGATATCGGATTGATAGGACTCGCGGTGATGGGCGAGAATTTGGTCCTTAACATAGAAAGTCGCGGATTCACGGTGACGGTCTTCAACCGCACGCTGTCGAAAGTGGATGCTTTCATGAACGGACGAGGCCAGGGCAAGAGATTTATCGGTGCGCAGAGTCTCCCCGAGCTCGTGGCCTCCTTAAAAAAACCACGGCGAGTCATGCTGATGGTCAAGGCCGGCAAGCCTGTCGATGATTTTATCGATCAACTCGTGCCGCTGCTCAACAAAGGCGACATAATTATTGACGGCGGCAACTCCCACTTTCCGGATACCATTCGCCGTACAAAGAGCCTAGAGGAAAAAGGGCTGCTGTTCATCGGCACCGGGGTTTCCGGCGGCGAGGAAGGCGCGCTGAAAGGACCAAGCATCATGCCCGGCGGCTCGCCGCGGGCCTGGCGGCACGTCAAGAAAATTTTTCAAGCGATCAGCGCGAAAGTCGAAGATGGCTCCCCCTGCTGCGAATGGTTGGGCAACGATGGCGCCGGCCACTTCGTAAAAATGGTGCATAACGGCATCGAATACGGCGACATGCAGCTAATTTGCGAGGCCTATAGCATTTTACAAGACGGCCTGAAGCTAGATGCTCCGGCCATGCACAAGATATTCCGAAAATGGAACAAGGGCGAACTTGATTCGTACCTGATCCAGATCACGGCAGACATCCTGGCCAAAAAAGATCCGGAGACCGGCAAACCCATGGTGGATGTCATCCTCGATACCGCGGGTCAGAAAGGCACCGGCAAATGGACAAGCGATGCCGCCCTGAACTTGGGCGTGCCGGCGTCGACGATCGCCGAAGCGGTATTCGCGCGTTACATCTCGGCCATCAAGGCAGAGCGCGTTGTAGCTGCCAAGTCCTTGCCGGGCCCCAAGACAACATTCAGTGGTAACCGGACAGCTTTTATCGAAGCCCTTCGCCGGGCCCTGTATGCCGCCAAGATTTGCTCCTATGCCCAGGGCTATGCGCTGCTGGCGGCCGCCGCCAGGGAATACCACTGGAACTTGAATTTCGGCGACATAGCGCTGATGTGGCGGGGTGGCTGCATAATCCGCGCTCGGTTTCTAGGCAATATCAAAGAGGCTTTTGAACGCCAACCGGATTTGCCGAACTTGATGTTGGATCGTTATTTCTGCGGCATCCTCAAAAAAAACCAGGATAGCCTGCGCAAAGTGCTCATGGAATCTTCGCGCCTGGGAATTCCCATGCCGGCTTTCGGCTCGGCCCTTGCCTATTTCGACAGCTATCGCAGCGCCCGCCTGCCGGCCAATCTCCTACAGGCCCAGCGCGATTATTTCGGCGCCCACACCTATGAACGGGTGGATCGCAAGCGCGGCGAAATGTTCCATACTGAATGGCTGGCCTAATGAAAAGCACCCATAAACTGCTCGCCATGTTATTCATCGCCTTTGCCGGAAGGGCCTGTCCATCAGCTGACGGATTGAGTCAGGCCATTCTTCAATAAAAAACAGCGGCGAGCAAGCTCGCACCCTATAGATGTTCAGGTAATTAACTTCCGAGGATCAAGGAACCCACCCCTCGCCCCTCCAGGGAGGGGATAAGATATTGCAAACCAATCAGTTCCCCTCCTTGGAGGGGATAGGGGTGGGTTCCCTTAGAACTTCGTCTCGCATTGTTACGTTATTTATCTGAAACACTATAGCTCGCCGCATCGGAATTTAAATCTTGGTGGGGCAAGGCCTCCCTGGCCTACGCTCGGGCAAGCCGACCGAGCCGTCTGATTCTTAACGGCTCACCCGGGTTACCGCGCCGCGAAGGCGGGAGGGTTCGCCCTACCTTGGGATAAAGTAGTCCCGATGCGCGTAGCGCGATCGGGGCCTAATTCAAGGCTGGCGGCGCCAAAAGGAGAATGGCTTCTATAGCGCTATTCGGCCGTGACAAGAAGAAGTCTCCATGACTAAATCAATTTTGTTTTCCAGGGACGATTTGGCAAATCTCAAGCCGGAATATACGACTTTTGTCGGCATCGATTCCGACGGCTGTGTGTTCGATACGATGGAGATCAAGCAGAAGCAATGTTTCCACAAGCTGATTGTTGCGCATTGGCACCTGGAGCCCATCGAAAAGCTGCTGCGCGAAACCGCTGAATTCGTCAACCTGTATTCCCGCCATCGCGGACGTAACCGGTTCTTGAGCCTGCTGTTAACTTTTGACCTGCTCGGCGAGAGGCCCGAAGTAAAAGCATCCGGCATAACCCTACCAGAGTTTAAGGCCTTAAAAGAATTCTGCGGCTCCGGCCTGCCGCTGGCCAACTCAACTCTTGAAAAAAATGCTTTACAATCCGGCAACGCCGAATTGGCCGCTGTTTTGGAATGGAGCAAGGCCGTGGACCGTAAAATTGAAAAAACTCTGACGCACCCAACTCCCTTCGCGGGTGCGTCGGAGAGCTTGCGTCAAATCAGCGCACACTCCGACGCTATTTGCGTCTCCCAGACGCCGACCGCGGCCCTGGTACGGGAATGGCGCCAGCATGGCCTGCTGAGCTGCGTCAAGGCCATCGCGGGTCAAGAGCTGGGCGCCAAGTCGGAGCACCTGCGCCTGGCGACCGCCGGGCGCTACCAAGACGACAACATCCTGATGATTGGCGATGCTCCAGGCGATCTCGCAGCCGCCCGTGAAAATAAGGCTCATTTCTATCCCATCAATCCCGGGCATGAGGCCCGCTCCTGGGAACGCTTCCACCAGGAAGCGTATACCCTGTTTTTGCGCAATGAATATGGCGGACATTACGAGTCCAGCCTGATTGAAGAGTTCGACAAACTTTTACCTGCAACAGCGCCTTGGAAATAACCATGCAAAAATCCGGTTTTATCGACATTCAGATCAACGGATATATGGGTATCGATTTTTCCGCTGAATCCCTTACTTTAGAAGAGATTCGCATGGCCACCCGGGAATTGGCCAAGGCTGGCACCTGCGCTTATTGCCCGACCGTCTGCACATCCTCAATGGACATCTACCGCCGAAACCTGCCACTGCTGGCGGAAGCCATGCGTGATCCGGAATGTTCGCATCATATCCTTGGGGTGCACCTTGAAGGCCCCTTCATCTCGCCGCAGGAAGGCGCCCGCGGCGCACATCCGCTCCAGTTCATCATTCCGCCCTCGATCGAGGTCTTCCGTCAATTCCAGGCGTGGGCCGATAACAAAATCAGCCTGCTGACACTCGCCCCGGAAGAGACCGGCGCGCTGGAGCTGATCAATTTCGCCTCCGGGCACGGCACGGTGGTGGCCCTCGGCCATCACATGGCAAATGATACGATACTGGAGCAAGCAGTGCAGGCGGGCGCCAAGGCCTGCACGCACCTTGGCAACGGGATGCCAAACATGATCCACCGGCATCAAAATCCGCTCTGGTGGCAATTGGCCAGCGATGCCCTGGCTGGAACGTTCATTACCGACGGACAACACCTGCCACCTCACTTCATTAAAGTGGCATGGCGTGCGAAAGAACGCAACCGCTTTATTGTTGTCAGCGATCAAACAGCTCTCGCCGGTTTACCGCCCGGAAAATACAAATTCCAAGGCGCAGAAGTTGTCCTGGCTTCTTCGGGACGCATCAGCTTTGGCGACACCCCCTACCTCGCCGGATCCTCGGCCAACATGCTACGCTGCATGAATCACCTGGCTGCGCTGGAAATAATGTCCGAGCCAGAACTGTGGCAAGTTGGCATCGATAATCCGCTGGCACTGCTGGGACTCAAGGGACGGCGCTTGGCAACTATCCTCGGGCAAACGGTGGTGTTTCGGGAAAACCGCTTCGAGATTCAGGCTTCCTGATTCCGACGAAAAATATCAGGTTGCGATTCTGGAATAAAGGCCGATCGTCTTACCCGAGTTTCTTAGGCGGCGGGGTGCGCCCCAGGCGCTTGAGCACTGCCTGCATATCATTCCAAACATCCCACATGGCCGGTGGGTTGCGCAACAAATAGGAGGGGTGGAAGGTTGGCATCAGGGCTATATTTTCGTACTCCATCCATTGCCCGCGCAGACGGGTAATAGCAATTTTGCCCAGGGCTGGAAACAAGCCTTCCAAAGCGGTTGCCCCGAGCGTCACAATCACCTTCGGAGCGAGACTCGCGATTTGCTCCTTGAGAAACGGCAGACAGGCTGTCATCTCTTCCGGTAACGGCTTGCGGTTGTCGGGTGGCCGGCATTTCAGCACATTGGCAATGAATACATCTTCCCGCTGCAATCCCATCCGGACGATCAGCCGGGTCAAGAGTTTCCCGGCTCGCCCGACAAAGGCCAGTCCCTGAAGATCTTCATCCGCGCCGGGTCCTTCCCCGACAAACACTATCTCGGGATGGGCATTCCCTTGTCCGGGAACCGTTTTTGTCCTTGTTTTATGGAGAGAACATTGGGTACAGACGGCAATCCTGGCTGCAATGGACGTTAAATCCGGGTTGACGTGCGCATTGTGCGCCGGTGTGGCCCGGGCAAGCTCGATTTCAGTTATGCCATCATCCTTCATTTGTTCAAGATAAGCCAGCAGCTGATCGACAATACACTCGACATATCCCGCGCATATATTCATGATTCAAGAGTGGCTTCCTTTTGCACTTCACACTCCGCTGGCTGGGCCGACGATCGGGATTTTCTGAACTTGACGAACAATGGACCGAAAATGAGATAAATTACCCCCAAGCCCAGCATCAGCAGGGCTGCCTTTGAGGACACGGTCTTTGAAGGATAAAAAAGCAAGCCAACCAGCACTATGCAAGGAATGAACACCGCCATTATTTTGCTGGGCTTCGGATAGCGCACGTTAGAAACCTGCAAGCTGATCATTACAATAACGCCTATCAAGAAGAAAGCACCTATCGGCCCCTCACTGAGCCGGAAAAATGCGCCAAACTGAGGAGTCTCGCTTAAAAACACGAAAAGTGCCACCCAAGCACCACTAACCGTAATCGGTAATCCACAATAGCCAGCCTGACCGCGATGCGGATCCTCTACTTTAAAGCGCGCCAAACGGATAACGCCGGACAGGACCACCATGGCCGTCATTAAAATCTTCCAATCGACATGTCTTTGTAAGGTCACCTGGTAAATAAGAATGGCCGGCGCCAACCCAAAAGCAGTCAGGTCCACATAGGTATCCAGTTCTGCGCCAAACGAGCTGGTTCCCTTCAAAAGCCTGGCCAAGTTGCCGTCCAATCCATCAAGAATCAGGGCCAGCATGATAAACTGGGCCGATAACAGAAAATTCTCGCGGCCTTCAAGGGCCAGCAGGATGCTAAAAAAGCCGCAGAGCATAGCGGCCAGCGTGATGACAGTTGGAATTTTTTGACGCCAAGTCATGGGAGCGTCTCCGTGGTTGCCGTCTCTGGTTTGGTATTAATCGTGGCGACTATGGTTACCCCGGCCTGGACCCGGTCACCTTTTTTAGTCACGACGGTCACATCGTCCTTGGGTAAATACATATCCAAGCGGGATCCGAACTTCATCATGCCGATTCGTTCGCCGAGCGCCACCTGTTGATCCAACTTGAGCCAGTATACCACCCGGCGCGCAACCGGGCCGACAATCTGGTTGACCAGGCAACGGGTCCGCGGACCCTCGATCAGAATCGAATTGTGCTGGTTAAAATCGGACGATTTTTCTTGGAAGGTGAAATAACGAGCGCCGGGATAATATTGCAGAAAAGTTATATGGCCGGCTACGGGCGCCCGGTTGACGTGGACATCCAGCAGGCTGAGAAAAATACTGATGCGCACGGTTTCGGTCTTCAAAAATTGGTTTTCCGGCATTTCCTTGACGCTCATCACAACTCCGTCGGCGCCGGCCACCACCGCCGCCGGATTCGAGGGCGGCTGACGCACGGGATCCCGGAAGAAATACAGCATATAGCAAGCCGAGATGAGAGCCAGGAGCAAAAAGACCCAGGCCGTCCGGCGCCATTTCAGCAGCCGTAAGACAAGGGTCAGCCCGCCAAACAGCACCAGACATCCGATAAAAAAAGGCAGCACTTCTTTGACGATTGGAATATCCATGATTATCTATCGCAAAAGGGTTCTGATGTCCAGCGTGCTACGAATAGCTTCGCAATTGGTCAGAAACTATAAAATAATCGGACGGCTACTCTAAAACATTCGTTATGCGAGGCATTGCAAGCAGGCAGATCGTCTTGTCAGAGAACCAACAATACGCCCCGGCCTAATTACGGCTACAGCTTGATGTTTGCTTTGCCCCCACCGATAACTGATGTATTACATACTTTCTCAATAACCAGGCAATAAAGTCAAGTCACGATTTCAACCCGGTTATCCAGTCGATGATCCTTAATGAAAGAGCTGTATCCGCTCATCGAGTGGCGCTACACCTTTTGTCACACTTACTAACTGATTGCAACTCACTGCCGAATGCCTTTGGCTTCGCCGCCTGGCGGATGCGGGCATAGCATTGAGTCGGCTGGTCGTTGTGGAACAGGCACAGGTTGCAGCTTATGCACTCGATCGGCTCATTTCTACGGAGAACATGTAAAAAATTAGGTTGCCGGATCAGGGGACGCGAGGCGGCGATCGCATCGCAGGCGCCCGATTCAAGAGCCTCGTTCATAAACGCCAAACTACGAAAACCGCCAACGGCAATTACGGGAATGGATAATCTCTCCTTGAAATGCCGGGCCATGGGCAGGAAATAGCCCTCGCGTCCGCCGGGCTTAACATGGCGTGCGCAGATATCGGCGTGAAACGCCCCCGATATTTCGATAAAATCCAGGCCATCTTCCTGGAACCATTCTGCGGCTCGTAACGAATCTTCGAGCTGCAATCCGCTAGGATCGCCATCCACGGCGCCCAGTTTCATGCCCACTGGGAAAGCGGATCCGACGACCGCTCGAATTTCCCGAATGACAGTCCGCAGGAAGCGGGATCTATTTTTGATCGATCCACCCCAGTTATCTTGACGGCGATTGGCTGCCAATGACAGGAACTGGCTGCCGAGATATCCATGTGCAGCATGGATTTCAACGCCATCCATGCCGAGCGTTTGAGCCATGCCGGCTGATCGGGCAAAGGCGGCAACGAGGATTTCGATCATCGCGGAATCAAGGGGTGCGCCGCGCATCGGGTCATGCGGGCGATCCGGCAGGAATGAGACGCACACCGGATCGACTCCATCCGGCTGGGCCCGCCCGCCCGCATGGTTGAGCTGGGCCATGAGCAATCCGCCGGCGGCATGGGTTATCGCGGTTGCTTCGCGGAAGATTTCAGCATGGCGAATATCATACAAGCCAGGCATACGCGGGTCAACCCGGCCGTTCGGATGCACGCCAATATGCCCAGCGACCAACAGGCCTATGCCGCCACGCACCAACTCGGCATACATGGCGCCAAGCTGCCGACCGGATTCGGCCTGTTCCGGATCCTGGCGCTCGGCAGTGGCGCTGCGCACCAGTCGCACAGGCAGCGTCAAGTTCTTGATCTTCAGGGGCTCGAATAGGGTTGGCATGGCAATAAACCGATGGTCCATCAGGGCCTTCTAATCAGAAGCTATGCAAAACAGACAGGCATAGTCTGATGGCACCTGCCAATAAACAATAGCTTACCGCCCCCGCATGCAGCAAGAAATAAATGCTTGGAGCTGCTCAGCGATAGTGTGTATTTATGAATCGCCTCTTTTGCTTATACATTGAATTAGCTCGGCGCGATTTCGGGCCTTGTATAGATGCCGGGCTGATATTAGATTCCTTTTACCCCAAGAATAACGTGTTTCTAAAGACAGGAAAAAATTATGGCTAACGATTCAATAATCGTACACATGATCGGTCACGCGCACTTGGATCCGGTCTGGCTTTGGCGCTGGCCAACCGGCGCCGGGGAAGTGCTTAACACCTGCCGGAGCGCGGCGGACCTGATGGATGCCTATCCGGATTTCGTGTTAGCCTGCAGCGATATGTGGGTGCACCGGCAGGTGCAGCATCTCGACCCGGAGCTTTTCGATCGCATTCGCGGCCATGTCCTCGGCGGGCAGTGGCAAATTGTGGGCGGATGGGTGGTCCAGCCGGATTGCAACCTGCCCACTGCGGAATCCTTTCGACGCCAGGCTTCGATCGGCAAGGCCTATTTCCGCGATACATTCGGACTGGATATAACGGTGGGGTTTAATGTGGACAGTTTTGGGCATAATGCCATGTTGCCGCGGTTTCTGGTCGAGGCCGGGTATGATTCGTATGTATTCACGCGCCCTGGGGAGAGTGAAATGGCATTGCCGGGTTCCCTGTTCCGTTGGAGTTCGTCCGACGGCGCAGAAGTGCTGGCGTGGCGCATGGCGGGCGGTTATGGGGAGTACCGCGAAGATCTTACCGATCAGATCCGGGCCGCCGTAGCGGCAGCGGATCCACGGATCGGTCATGTTATGTGCTTCTACGGTGTTTGCGATCATGGTGGCGGGCCCACCCGGCGCCAGATCGAATGGATCCGCAGCCAGCGCACGGCCATTTCCGGCGCAACCCTTGTCTTGTCACATCCGCGTGCTTTCTTTAACGCCGTGAAGCCGCACCAATCCATTCTGCCTAAAGTACAAGGTGAACTGCAATATCATGCCATCGGCTGCTACTCCGTGGTCCGTGATATCAAGCGGCACATGCGCCGCGCGGAATACGGATTGCTGTCGGCTGAAAAAACCGTTGAATCTTTTCCAGCCGAAGTTCCGGCGGAGGCAGGGCGCCAAATCGAGGCGGCATGGACCACTACCCTCTTTAACCAGTTTCACGATATATTGGCCGGATCCAGCATCGCGACGGCGTACGAAGATGCCCGCGACCAGCTCGGCGCGGCCAGGGACACGGCCGACCGGATCACGCAGACCACTCTATTGCGGCACTGTCGGCATCTACCGCCGGATCCTGCTCAACGTATAGTTGTATTCAATCCATCCTCGGTGGCCTTCCGGGGCTTCGCACGCCACGAGCCCTGGCTCGGATGGGGCGCCTTTAGAGGTCGCCTACTTGACGAAAACGCCAAGGAATTACCCCACCAACATCTCTTACAAGAATCCCACCTTTGCATCCCGCCCGGCCTCCTGCTTTGGCCCGTTGAAATTGAACCGGGCGCGTTACGCGTCTTCCGATTGCTCGATGATGCAACCCATACGGCAAAGATTGACACTGATGTCGCTATTCTGGACACGCAGCTCTCCAACAGCAGTTGGCATGTGCGGCCGGGAGCAGGATCCGATCTTTTATTTGCGCGGCCGGCGGACAGCCAGAACTCGGCGCTTAACGCTCAACAAGGATGGAGCGTGCAAGTTCTGCCCGACCTCAGCGACACATGGAGCCATGGACAGCCGGGCTATGGAACGGAAGTCGTGGGTGCCTTTGCGCTGGACCGGATAGTGGTCGAGGAAAGTGGCCCTCTGCGCGCTTCAATTCGGGTTGATGCCGGATTTGGCGCCAGCCGCCTGTCGCTTTGGGCGCGGGTTTACCGCCAGCATCCGATCCTGGATATAGATATCCGTATTTTATGGGCCCAGGAATTTCAACTGGCCAAGTTGACGATTCCTTTGGCCACGCCGATTCTGGAGCGCGAAGACGGTGTTCCCGGGGGAAGCGTCCGGCGACCGCAAAACGGTCATGAATTCCCGCTGCACGACTGGACTTTATTGCGACCACCCGGCGCGGAACCGTTCGGATTCGCCTCTCCCGACTGTTTCAGCCTGGACGGGACCGAGCGGGCCATCCGGTTCAGCCTGCTTCGATCTCCGCCTTACGCCTGGCACGATCCGTGCAAATTGAAGGAGAACTGGCGCTATCGGCATACGGACCAGGGGGAACATGAATTCCGTTTCCGCCTTTGCGTTGGCGCAACGCCAGTGGAGCTGAAAGCCATGGCGCTTCAGGAACAGCAACCGCTTCTAATCCATGACTGGACCAAAGGCATGCCAAGTTAATTTTCGGTAGTCAGGCATCGGCCTGCTCAAGGGGCATGGGATTGCAGAGATTTTTTTTATGCTTGGCTACGCGGCCACAGTTGAAACAAATAAAACGCGGTTCTATTGCCAGCTCTTTGATTTGCTCAAAATCCCCATTGCTGGCCAGCACACACAAATGACCACTATGCAAACCTTTGCAAACGCTCTTGCCCATGTTTTCCTCCGCTGATTTTATTGTTTATTTCGCGATCTGCTACGGCTTATCCAACTCCAAACGGATGGCTTTACCGATTTCCTCCAGCGCGCAGGGCTTCTGCAGATATTGTCCGGCGCCAAGGCGCAGGGCATCCTGGATGCGATTGGTAATCGACAATCCGCTGATAATAATAGCCTTCTGTTTGGATTTTACGGTCAGAATATTCCGGTACGTATCCAGTCCATCCCATTCGTCGCCCATGATCATGTCCAGCAGCACAAGATCAATGGGCGCCTCGCTGGGTCCGGTTTCATTCCGGAAGATATCAAAGGCAGCCCGGCCGTTAGCGGCCGCGAGCACTTGGTAACCGCAGCTGCGCAGCCAGCGGACGATATTCTTACGCTGTTCCTCCTCATCGTCCACGACCAGTATGGTTTCCGTGCCCCGATTTTCTGCCAGCTCGGGCTTGTGGGTGATTTCGAGCGACGTTTCCGCAACCGGAAAATACACGGCGAAATCGGACCCCTTACCCAGCTCAGAAGACACGTCCAGAAAGCCCTTGTGATCCTTGACGACGCCGTAGACCAGAGCCAGTCCCAGACCGCTCCCGCTCTGCCATTCCAAGTTACGCCTGGTATAAAATGGCTCAAAAATACGGGTGATATCTTCCTCACGAATCCCCGCGCCGGTATCCGTAACACGCAAAATAATATATTTTCCCGGGGCGATAATCTCATAACCTTCAAAAGGTTGAGTCAATTCCTGCTGCACGGCGGTCAAAGTCAAACGCCCACCCTCCGGCATGGCGTCAAAAGCATTGATGATCAAGTTCATGACAATTGCCCGCAGGTGCTGACGGGACCCCATGAAAGGAGAGAGGTTCGATTCCAAGTGACTCTCAATCTCCACAAGGGGTGCCTTGGTTTGCAGAGCGCGGAGCCCCGACGATTTCAAGCAGGCACTAATAATGCTTTTCAATGCCAACGGTTCCAGAGGCGCGTGCCCGATGCGCCCCAGCGTGAGCAGATCATGCACGATATCCAGGGCCTTGTGCGACGAGTTCTTAATGATATCTAGATCGGCGCGGAGGGGACTATCCGGCGGCAGATTCTTCATGATCAAATCATGGTAATCCGCGATCGGGCCCAGGATGTTGTGCAGGTCATTGGCGACACCGCCCGCTAAAACCCCCAAAGCCTCCATGCGTTTGGAACGGGACAGCCGCTCCTGGAGATCGCGTTCGCGGTCCTCGGCATGGATCCGACTGGACACATCACGAAAAACAACAACAATGCCCAAAGGGGCGCTTGCCACTCCGCCCAAGATGGGCGCCACGTTGAAGTCAATGGGGACGGGGTGCCCGTCCCGGGAAACCAAGATGGAATCCTTGCCGAATTCCGATCCCGCCTGCCCGTTCGCGCTCTGGACTTGTATTTTTTCCAAGACAAGCTGCTGGGCCCGATCTTTCAAGCAAAAAACATCAGCCAGTTTACGTCCGATGGCCTCGGCCGGCGACCAGCCGGTCAACACTTCGGCGATCGGATTAATAAGTTGAATGCCGTCGCCGGCGTCGGTGGCAATCACGGCATCACCCAGGCAACGCAGGGTTGTTTCTAACCATTCCCGGCTTTCCTTCAGCTTGCGCTCCATCGTATTCCGGTAAAGCGCCATTTCAATCGTAGTGCGTAATTCCCTTTCCTCAAATGGCTTGAGCAGGTAACCGAAAGCCTGTGAAATCTTGGCGCGTTTCAATGTCTGGTCATCGATATAGGCGGTCAGAAAAACAACGGGAATCGGAAATCGGGCACGGATTTGCTCGGCCGCCGTGATCCCGTCCATGCGCCCCTTCAGGAGGATATCCATTAAAACCAAATCCGGTTTTAACTCGTGAATCTTGGCCAGCACATCTTCGCCGGAGGAAAAAACGGCCGGCACCACGTAACCAAGGTGCAATAGACTGCTCTGAATATCCTTGGCCACGATGCTTTCGTCTTCCACGACCACAATGCGCTCAGCGGGCATGGGCATCTCTCCTTCCGCTATGCACGGCAGCACGCAGAGCGGACAAAGTCGGCATGAGTGGTTGATGTTTCATACATTTGGTTCTGTCGTGTGAAGCTTGTTGGCCAGTTCGTTAACGAATTCCTGTAAATCTTCGCGCAAGTCATTCCGTTTAAGGCCAAACACCAGATTGGTCTTGATAAAATCCAGTTTATTGCCGATATCATAGCGGGCGCCGTCAAATCTCAGGCCGTACATGGCCCGATTTTTTACCATCAGGCGCATGGCATCCGTGAGCTGAATCTCGCTGTTTTTTCCAGCAGCAGTCTTAGTAATGTATTCAAAAATATCGGAGGTCAGGATATAACGCCCGGCGATGGCCAAGTTCGATGGGGCCTGGCCCGGTTCGGGTTTTTCGACAAAATCATCGATCAGAAACAGGTTGTTGGCAATGGAACTGCCGGCCATGATCCCGTAACGATCAACCTTTTCCGGATCGACAGTTTCCAGGGCCACAACCGATTCCTGGTAACGATCAAACACTTCCATCAGCTGCCGCGTGACCGGGGTGGGAGATTCCACGATGGTGTCCCCCAGTAGGAGTGCGAACGGCTCCTGGCCGACATGGCACTGGGCACAAGCCACGGCATCCCCCAGTCCTTTGAGTGTTTTCTGCCAAACAAAATGGACATTGGCCAAGTCGGAAATCCGACGCAACGTTGCCAACTCTTGCAGTTTGTTCTTGGCTTCCAGTTCGGCTTCCAAATCGAAATTGCGATCAAAGTGCTCTTCGATCGCCCGCTTGCCCTTGCCGATGACCATCAGGATATCGGTGATGCCGGAAGCAACGGCCTCCTCAACCACGTACTGAATCGTCGGGGTATCAACGATCGGCAACATTTCCTTGGGCTGCGATTTGGACGCCGGCAGAAATCGAGTTCCAAATCCGGCAGCGGGAATAACGGCCTTACGGATCATAATGCTCCTTTTCAGGCAGCTTAATGATTGGCTTAAACACCTTGGCCTGGATGGCTTCCAGCGCCTTAACCAAACGCTCGTACATGGCCTCGTCGGTGTAAGTGCCGACGATCGCGCCACCGGAACCGGAGAACTTGGCGCTGGCGCCCACAGCGCGCGCGGTCTCTACAATCAGGACATTTCCAGGACTGATATTATAGATTTTACGCCGCATGTCAAAATTATAGTTCAACAAATGACCAGTTTTTTCGCACTCGCCGTTCAGGAGGCAGGCTCGGACCTGTTCCGTAAGATTAGCCCATAATTTTACGGCATCAACAATCACCGGATCGCCCCGCTCAAAACGCCCGCGGATATCATTATGGAACACCTCGGACCCCTCGGAAAGATCATCGTGATAGGCGATATAAAGTGGCGGCAAAAGGCCGGGGTCAAGCGGCTCGTACCGACCATGCCCTTGCTGCTCCATAATCGATTTATTGAAATCCATATACACCAGGCCCTCATAGACCTGAGCCACCCGATCCTGTAGACCGGCGCAAATACCCAACTCATTTTTTTCCACCGAAAGAATAAGGTTGGCCTGCTGGGGTCGGGAAATATTGACACCGTAAAACCGCATTAAGGCGCGCAGGCAGGCGGTGATAATGGCGCTGGAACCGGCCAACCCCACCCGCGTTGGAATATCGGTTCGGTAACTGAGCGTGAACTGTCGGCTATCCAACGGCAGATCCTGTTCCCTGCAATAATCGCAAAAGCGCTTGATCGTGGCCTTGAGCAGGCGAACGCCTCCATAATAACCGAACAGGCGCACATCCTCTACCAGTGTTTTCAAATCCTTAAAACGCGACTGGTCGCGAGTATGGGACAGGATTTCCAGCTCCGGTGTTTCGTACAACACCACCTCACAGTGGAAGTTGGTGAACACGAAAGCAATGGTTTTTCCGTAATAACCATCGGACGGATTGCCCACCAGTCCGGCCCGGGGATATGCTCGAGTTGTTATGATCATGGGGCGGTTCCGGGACCGGTTAAACAAAAGTGTTCTACTGAGACAGCGAACCTCAGCGCACTTACGCCGGGAATCAGGCAACAAATAAAGGATGCACTATAAACCCGACCAGCGAAGAATTCAAAGAAAAATGATAGCAGGATATACCAATTATGCGAGCTCGGGCTGTAGAACGCAGGATCAGCATATCCGTCGCCATCAAAATCAGCGCAGACCGGCAAACACGACGAACCCATATACCAATCCAGATAAGCCCAATAATGGTTTCTGGTCGATAGCGCAATATACCAGCGACCCAAGGTGCTGTTGTAAATAGTCGGATCCGCTTTCCAATCATCATCGAAGAAACCCGCCAACGGCCGGTAAGCGGCATTGGCGCTGTTATAATAGTTGTTGCCCCAGAAAAACGTAGAATACAATCCGCCATGTGCCATGATCGCCTGCTTAAGGCGGGTGTTATCCGCCGGCCCGCTGCGATCAGGAATCCACTGCGCGGTTTGGACATGCTTGCGCACCTTCAGCCCCGCGGGACTGTTGGCCCCATTGGAGTGCGGGTCATCGGCCTCGTTGACCGGCCCGCTCCAGCGCGCGAGGTAGGCCAGGGACATGAAAGAATTGCGACCCGCTCCATAACTCGAATCGAAACCGTGTAAATTGGCCAAATTGTTTTCCGAAAAATCCCATGTTGCGGCGGGTAACAGACAGGATTCCATTGAGCCAAAGATGGCGAATGCCCATCAATTGCCATAATTGCCCTGGTCATCGACGGGGGTCAGCTTGCCGTAATCACGCAAATCATAACTGGCCGGCAGGACCTGTGCCTTGGCCAAGGGCAAAGCCACGGCTGTGGACAGCGACTTACAGGGCGGAGGGATACATCCCAACGCCCGGTCTTCAGCCGCGCCACCGGGCAATGCCTGGACGCGCTAGCGCTCCTGGTATGTAACAAAAACCGGATTAAGCGGTGCCATTTCCTGCGCTCGCAGCGACGCCGCACCAATCAACGCCATCACCATGATCGTCAATCCGATTTGCGGCACACTATATTTTTGCATACGATCTCCACTAAAACGATTAGGTTCAGCTTGGATTATGCGATTGAATTCTTTGAGCCTTGCGTCTTGGTGGCAGAATAACAGATCAGGCTAAGACCGCTATTCGTCCATTTTAATCTCTATAATTTTATCTATCACCAACTCCCGAGGACATCCTCCAAAATTCCCGTCCTCAGCCATCCGCGTTGGGCTCAGGTATCCGAATACCGTGACGATAACAGTATTGCGCTGCAGCGGAGCAGAGCCGGGCCGGCGCACCAGGGCCGCGTAAGCGCGGCTCAACTCGGGATTTTGCGCAAGCCACCAGATCTCTGTGCTTCCCAGCGACCGGAATACGCGTTGTTCAACCCCCAGGAATACGTGACCTACGACGTTGGTATAAACATAGCCGTAGTCCTGAAGGGTAATTCCCAGGCTGGCCGAGTTGGAGACAGCCATATTGCGACCGGCGGCAAAGCCCATCGCAGTTGGGTCGTTGGATTGTCCAGCCCCCATTTGGACTAACGCATGCGGCGCCGTCAGGACAGATTTGAAGCCTTCCTGAAATGCCTCCGCAAAATATGTTTGCTGAATTTTTTGAGCATAGAGATCCCGCGCCATGCCGATCGCGATATTGCGGATTGTTAGCGGATACAGAACGCGAGGCGGCACTATGCGCGCCGCAGCCACCGGCTTATTTGTCAAACCACGTTTATTGGTTATCTTCTCAACCTTTCCCAATTCATCCATTTTTATGGCATCAACGCCACCAATCCCTGCCACGGAAAGCACCACCTTGCCGGCTGTATTTTGAGTTTTCAAGGCACCCACCTCACCCGACCGCGTGATCACGGTTTGAGCGAAGCTGGCCTGGTAAACGGGTATGACGAACCCGATCACCCATAAGCCAAGCAGAAGATCAAAGGGTGTAAGCTTCTTCATTTTAAGGCCAGAACAATTAAGGGCGGCGGTGCTTTTTCCAATTGCCGTGCTGCCCGGGGCCAGGTTGCCGACGTGTATGCTTCCGCCCGCCCTGACGATCCGGACGTTGTTTCACGGATAGACCCGCAGAAGCCGGTTTCCGATCCGTAAGAACAAAGTCGATCTGGCGCTTGTCGAAGTCCACGCGGGTCACCATAACTTTAACCCGGGTTCCGAAGGCATAGCTGACGTTGCCATCACGCAGGGTCTCCTTCAGTTGGTCATAGCGGACAAATCCCCGCGACATGCTGGAGACGTGGACCAGCCCCTGTATTTGCAGGCGGGTGAGTTCCACGAACATGCCGAAGTTTTTGACCCGCACCACGATGGCGTCATAGGTCTGCGGCTTCTTTAACTTCAGCTGCTGTTCAAGGAACCTGTATTTTTTGATTTCGATCAGCGCTTTCTCGGCAACGTCCGCCGTCTGCTCGGTCTCCGAGCAATGGGCGCCCAGCATTTTCAAGTCCGCGGCCCCATAGGGATTTTGCTTGCGGGTCAACTGCGCGGCCAGGATACGGTGCGCCGCCAGATCCGGGTAGCGTCGGATTGGCGAGGTGAAATGGGCATAATAGGTCTTAGCCAAACCGAAATGGCCCAGAGCTTCCGGTGAGTACACGGCCCGTTTCATGCTTTTCAGCACCGCCAATTTAACGTCATATTCCAACGGACTGCCGCGCACCGATTTCAGGAACGCAGTCATAGCCTTGCGTTTTGAAAGATCGCCGGGCCGAAAGCCCATGTCCGCCAGCTGGGCGGTCAGCATTTCCATTTTATGCGGCGCCGGCGGCTCATGCACCCGGTGCAGGAGCGCGTAACCGCGGTTGCTCAGTTCGCGGTCCACCGCTTCGTTCGCAGCCACCATGCACTCCTCGATGAGCTGATGCGAAACATCGTTCATATTTTGCCGGATATCCGCGATCATGCCGTCCGCCCCCATGACCACCTCGTATTCCGGGATATCCAGATCCAACGCAAACTGGGCAAAGCGTCGGGCGCGTATCTGCTGGGCCAGCTCGTGAATACGCCGGATTGTCGTCATGGCTTCAAGGTCAATGCCGGCTTCGGGAAAGCCGTCCTTCGCGTTCTTTTCCAACGCCGCCAGGGCCTGCTCATAGGTTAAGCGCAGGCGGGAACGAATCACGCTTCGGCAAAACTCGGACTGCACCGGTGCGCCCTGTTCGTCAAAGGTTATCAGCGCCGAAAAAGCCAGCCGATCCTCGTGCGGCCTCAGACTGCACAGACCATTGGACAATTGTTCCGGGAGCATCGGGATCACCACTTCAGGCAGGTATACGCTATTGCCCCGCTGGCGCGCCTCGGCGTCAAGCGCGGTGCCCGTCCGCACGAAATGGGACACATCGGCAATATGCACGCCCAGCACGCGTCGGCCCCGGGCATCAGTGGTCAGCGAGAGGGCGTCATCGAAATCACGGGCCGTGACCGGATCGATCGTGAAGATGAACTTGTCCCGAAAATCGCGTCGCCCTGCGCCCGGCCCTTCCATCAATTCGGGCGATGCTTCTGCTTCCCGGATCACCGCCGGCGGAAAGGCCTGTGGCAATCCGTAATGCCGGATGATGGCCAGTGTGTCGAGCGAGGGATTGGAGGCTGGGCCGATGATCTCGATGACCTCGGCTTCCGGGTTGACGTGGCGATTCTGCCATTCCGTAAACTGGATCACAACCCGATCGCCGACCTTGCCGCCCTTGGAATCCGGCACATAGAAATTCTGGGTATAGACCGGGTCAATGGGCACCACATAAAAGAATTTCTGAGTGGCTTTCAAGGTGCCGGTCAAAGCCTTTCTAGAACGTTCCAGTATCTTGATGACCTTGCCCGTGCGCCGCAGGCCCGGCACAGGTGCCGTCTGGCCCGGATCGAGCCGCACGACCACACGGTCGCGCGGCAAGGCCGTGCCCAGGTTCTCCCGGGAAACGAATAAATCCGCCGAGCCGTCCAATGGCGAAACGAACCCGTCCCCGGAGCGCAGAACACCCATCCTGCCGGTGAGTAGGTTAGCCGGCTCGCCCAGTGAATAGAAATCATGACGCAAGCGGACGATAGCGCCTTCCCTGACCATGTCGTTTAAGAGCAAACGCAGGCGCTTGCGGCCGCCGCCACGCAATCCGAGTTTTTCGGCGACCTGCGCCTCTTTGAGCGGTTGTTGCGACGATTTCTGGAGCGCCTGCAGGATCTGGTCGTGAAACTGATCGGTAAATTTTTTTAACATATTCATAAGAATTGATCAACTGATGGTTGAGGTTTGATTCTACGACGCAGGCGCGCAATCCCATTCTTTTTTAAAGGCAGGACCGCGCTGACCTTGAAATGTCTTGCGCAGTTTGACATCCAAGCAACGGCCCTGTCGAATCTCATCCAATAAGCTTAAATTCTAGCATGCGCTAAACAATGAGTCAATATGGCACGAGCGCACCCTGCGGTTCTCATTATGGAACGACCGGGCGGACCTCTTCGATAGGGGTAGGAATAGCTTTTCGGCTACCCCTCCCTCCGAACCGGACAGGCGTATTTCACGCACCAGGCTCTCCAGTTGACTGTTTTTTCGTCAAGACCGGCACGATAGTGTTTCAGATAAATAACGTAACAATGCGAGACGAAGTTCTAAGGGAACCCACCCCTGGCCCCTCCAAGGAGGGAAACTGGTTTGGTTGCAAAATCTTATCCCCTCCATGGAGGGGCTGAGGGGTGGGTTCCTTGATCCTCTGAAGTTAAATCCCTGAACATCTATAGACGCGGCGCCATCGCCGTGTTTTCCGGCCAAACACGCGGCGAGAGCACCGCGTCTACAAAGAGATCCCGCCCGGTCGTGCCATAATACGAGTTGCTGAATTGCAGCAGACACCTATTGACCAACCATCCCAGATCAGATATACTCTCGCACAAAGACATAGCTACAATTACCAACCTTGAATGGATTTGGAATAAATATGGCCATGCAACTAACCGATGATCAAATAACAAAAGTAAAGCAGTGGGTGGCGGAAGGCTGTGGCTTATCCGAAATCCAGAAACGACTGCGCGAAGAATGCAACCTGACATTAACCTATATGGATGTGCGTTTCTTGATTCTCGACTTTGGAATCGAGCTGCAGGATAAAACGCCAACGCAGCCCGCCAAGGATATGAACTTAAGCAAGACACCGGGCACAGAAGCAGCGCCAATGGACGAGGCCAAAGATTTGGGCGGCGAACCCCCGCCGGCCGGAGGAGTCTCCGTGGAAATCGACCGGGTCTTGAAACCCGGCGCCCTGGTCAGCGGCACGGTCCGCTTTAGCGACGGTGTCAGCGCCGCCTGGTCCTTGGACCAACTGGGCCGCCTCGGCTTGAATGTCAACCGCAAGGGCTACAAACCCAGCGAAGAAGATATCCAAGCCTTCCAGCAGGAACTGACCCGCCTGATCCAAAGTCGCGGTATGTGATTTTGAAATGCGCTCCTTCATACTGCGCATAGCGTCGCTTCTCCTTGAGCGACCGTAGATCCGATATGCTGTAGCCAAAAAAGCAATCGAAATCGAATTCGATCACACAGCCGGGATACACGTCAAAATTGGGTTGCGGGTACAGCCCTGCATTGGCAAAATCACGATGAACGGAACAACCGGTCCAGCAGCCATGCCACATCCGGTGCCGTAATCGGTCTGGGATTGGCCTGCGTTGACCATGCCGACAGGGTTTCCTCGATGATTTTATCCTTCTCGATTATGGCTTGGCCTTTGAAGGGCGAGGCCAGGCCCATGCGATCAAGCATCCGACGAATCCATTCGAGCAAATCGGCGCCGACCGCCCGGCTGAGTTCGTCATACTTTGCGGCCATCGCCTCGCGGTTCAACTCGACGGCAAATGGCAGGCACACCCCGCAGACCAAACCGTGCGGGACCTGATAGCGCACACCTAACGGATGCGCCAGGCCATGGACCACGCCCAAGCGCGCCATCGAAAAGCCCAACCCACCCAGATAACTGCCCTGCAACAGTTGCTGCCGTTGCTCCGTCGAACCGCCGTGATAGGCCGCTGCCAGGTTAGCAGCGATCAATTCCACGCCTTTCAAGGCCAAAGCATCACTCATCCAGGTCGCATAGCGGCTGATATACGCTTCCAATGCTTGCGTCAACGCATCCATGCCGGCGTGGGCGCTGACCAACTTCGGGCATTGCACCAAGAGGTCGGGGTCAAGCAGGACCAACCTGGCGACCAGCCTCTGGTCGCGGATGGATTTTTTTACGCTGGTCACCGTATTCGTCAACACAGAATTAAGTGTGGCTTCCGAACCGGTTCCAGCGGTACTGGGCGCCGCGATAAAGGGGATTCCCGGCGCCTCGATCAGAGCGCCATCATGGTAGACGCCGGCCGCCTGTGCGGCGTGATATAATCCGGCGCAGGCCTTGGCCAGGTCCAGGACGCTGCCGCCGCCGACTCCCGCCACCCAGGCCACGTTATGTTCTCTGGCAGCCGTGCGGAGCTTTTCCAAATCTTCCAGTGTCGGCTCCCCGCCGGCATGTTCCCATAACTCGACGTGGCAACCGGCGGGCGTGGATTGAAGAATGCGGGCTAAGACGCCGTGCTTTTTCAGTGATCGCCCATGGACAATCAGGCCGCGCATTCCAAACCGGGCGCACTCCGGCAGCAGGCGCAGAACTACACCCGTACCGCTCAGCGTGAGTTCGGGAACAACGATCGATTCCGGGAACAGGTTCATGCCGCACCGTAGAGCATAATGATGGCCAACAGTTCCAGCGTATCCGCGCCGGTATTTTCCAGGGCATGGGCTTCGCCGTTGCCGGTCAGAATCGCATCGCCGGTGCCGACCGGCGTCCGGGTTGTACCATCATCGATGATCCCGGATCCCTGGATGATGACAAATAGCTCGTCTTCTCCGTTGTGACGGTGCATACCGATACTGGCGCCTGGCGGCACAAGCAAACGGGCGCACAGCCTGGTCTTGGCCTTGATCTCTGCCTTCTGGAACAGGTGCTGAAACGTGACCTGGCCCTTGCCGTCGCGCACTTGTTTGACTTCTGTTTTCATTTCGGACGGTTTACGAATCATGGGGTTATCCTTTCGCAATGACGCAGGAGTCATCCGGCAACGGAATGCCTCCTGTTATATTTATGAGCACTCAATACCAGCCTTCTGAATAGTATTATCCACTTTGCAAAAGGCAACCGAAAAAGAAGACTGATAAAATACCATTGAATCTTTCATGAACGCCGCTATAGTATGTTTTTGTCGATCAGTTTCCAGATGCGGCGAGATAGCTCAGTTGGTAGAGCAGCGGACTGAAAATCCGCGTGTCCGCGGTTCGATTCCGCGTCTCGCCACCGCTTTTTCTTATAGGTGATCGTTTACGCAAGAAATGTCTACTGCGGACTAAAAATCCGCGTGTCGACGGCCTGCCCGCCGTAGCGCCTCGGCGAAGGCGGGTTCGCCTGCCCGAGCGTTGGCCAGGGATTCCGACTCGCGACCCCCCCTTTTTTCGTCAATTCCACCCTGCGAAAAGGCATACAGGATAAAGTCGGCAGATTGTTCGACATCCTTTGGATGTATGCCTGGGCGGTAAGAATTGGTAAAATCCAAGGGCAACAGGGATTGTTCAGTTCCAGCTTAGTCGTATTCTGGCCGAGTATTACCTCCGACAATAACGGCTGTTCCATCCCGAATTTCAGGACACAGGTTGGCGGATGTGACGACCTATTCTTCCCACATATGTTCCAAGTATTGGATAGCGACAAACATTCTTTGAAACCGTCTGTTCTGAAAAAGTCGGATTGTCCGATATAATCCGCCAGTTGTAGCGGTCCTGACGGATGCGTTTGATGGCCACCTGTGGTTCCGAATCATTGGCAGTGTCAGCAAGCAAAGCAATAACAACCTGACCATCCTGACGCGGGGTGCGATGGTATTCAAAGACGAGCAATTCGCCACGACAAAAAGTCGGTTCCATGGAATCGCCAGCAACTTCAACGATGAATCGATTCTTGCCGCTAAGAGCCGCCGGTACTTTGAGCCATTGCGCAGCGTGGCATTCATCCAGTGATGAAAAGAAGAAGCCATTGCTCCATTGCCCTGCCGCCAAATCCCCCACATAAGGGTCAAGTCTAGTCATAAGGATCAAGTCTAAACAAGCGATTCCGCTGAAAAAGGCGGCAAAGACGGTCGGGAAGAAATCCCGACCCTCCCAATTTTCTAAAAAAGGCCTATTTTTACCAAGGGAGGGACGGCATTCCTGCCGTCCGCTAGACTTTTTCAGCGGAATCAACAAGCAACATTTAAACCGCCAATAGAAACGGAACCGATTGTCCCGCGGGAATCAGACAGTGACTTGATATGCGACATAGCGAGATAGCAAGCCAACGCAGGCACGGCCAGGAACGCGGGCCAATTGGTCTTGGTTGGCGGGAGAGGAGATTCAGACCGCGAATTTCTGCGAGTCGAGTGTCATGCCAAATGCTCTTTCAGGGGATCCGGAGAAGACCGTCAAGGTAGATGGTTAGAAATGCTCGTTCGATATGGCCGCTTCCGCCATGTATGCGCAGCAGGGAGGGAACCGGCGCAAGTTGCTCCTGCTTGTCGAGAACAAGATCGAGGCCGCGAAACTTAAGAACCAGACCGAGAAATATGCAACGTGGGCGTGGGAAACCCCAGAGTACCCCATATGCGATGGTGATGCCGGTGGGTGCAAAATCAATAATCGGGTGCTAGTCTTCCTGACGTCTTGGGTGGAGGGGAAGCGTGCTCAACCGAAGGACAAGCGGTTCGTCGCCATGAGCTATCAGGCGTTCTACGACCGCGTACTGTATCCTTGCATGAATCATCCGCAGGTTTCCGAGCGTGGCCGCCTGCTGTTGGCTGAGTACACGGACACACTCGTAAATTCAGGGTATGTACTTACGGAGCGCGAGGACAAATTTACCGACGTCCGGGATGAGGGTTATCGGGAAACGATCGATCAGATGATTGAGGCGGCCGCCCATGCTACGGCGACGAAGGGGGACTCCGCACAGGAGAACAAGGGAACGCCGCGGATCAAGCTCAGTGCCCTCTGTCGTTTCGGCCTTCTTCAGTCCGGCCAGAAGCTGATCTACACGCGTAACAAATTAAACGCCGCGGTGACTGTCATCGTTAAGGATTCCGGAGACACCGTCTTGCGTGTAGCGAGGACCGCAAGCGATTTTGATTCACACGAGGACGGGCTGAGTTACAGGCACTTACCAGGGGATAACATAGCTGGGGGGCCAGCCGGTGGCAATTCTGCCTCCGCGGATGGCCTGTTGGATGTCATCGAGGTCTGTCCGAGTGTGATCCGGAATCAAAAGCTCATAGGCATGAAAAGGCGCCAACCCAACCTGCCCGTTGGCCAGCGTGCCGATCCGGTTACCGCCGGCCTCGAATTGTCCGGCCAACATATTCTGGACCATGTCAAAAACGGCATTGTCCATCCTTTTCATGCACGAGGTCAAAAGACACTCTTTGACTTGAGGCAGCGAAAAGAATTGGTCAACATCAACCCCTATGCCCCACTTGCCGTGATCCTTGGCCGCCTGCAGCCCGCCGGCGCCCGTCTGGCCGCCCACCCCGAAAATCACGTCCACGCCCTCGGCTATCATGGATTCGCCAATGGCTTTGCCTCTCGTGAAATCATCGAACGAGCCGGCGTAATCGCCGAACACGGGCACGTTTTTATGATACTTGTTGTTAAAGTGAGCCACCCCGGCTTGGTAGGGTGCCAGGAACTGCTGCACCGCATCTATCTTCATGCCGGCCACAAAACCAACACGCGCGTTTTGCGGATCCATGAAATCGGCCCAGGCCGCCGCCAGGAATCCCACCGGAAAAGCCGCCTCCTCCACGCTGAAGGTCAGGCTCTCGACATTAATCATCGGCGGATAGAAAATGCCATCGACCATGGCAAACTTGATGTCCGGATTCTGATTGGCCACCTTGGCCATAGCTGCATGCATCATCGAGCCAACTCCGATGATCAACCCGCACCTGGCATGGGCCAGCTCAAGCAGGTTGGTCATGTAGTCATCCGAACTGTGCGATTCCCGAAAATGGCCTTCGACATGCAATTCGCGCATGGCCCGTTCCAAGCCCTCCTTGCAGGATTGGTTGAATCCCGCGTCATTGAACCGGGCGGTATCGGAAACCATGCCGACTTTCAAGGTAACCTTCGCCACGGGCAATGCCGCCAGGCCAACGGGAGACGACAGCGCAACCCGGTCAAGCGGAACCGCGCCGGCTGACAGGACCCACAGCCGTAGCATAGTTCCCAAGCTCAGGCAGACAAAGACAAAAGCGACCATCGATGAACGCATGGGAGAGTCCTTCATTGCAACATTGCCTTTCCAATAATCACCCCCTCACCATAAACAAACAGTTAGATCTATTCAAGATAAGTTCGCATAAAAACCAATTCTTTTCTGTTGCTTTCGGAGGAGGACAGATTACTATTAAGGCGATTGACATTGGGTAATGCCAATTACTCCATTTTTAATACACCTTCTAAAGTGGCTTTCTAATGAATAAACATAATCAGTGCGCGACAGTTTTAATCATGTGTTGTTTCATTTGCGGAGCATCTGGACAGTTGCGCGGACAGGATGTCCCGGCTAAGCCAGCCAGCGCGGAATTTCCATCCTGGTACTTCAGCCTTGGCGCAGGCGGTATCGTATACGAGGGCGACGAGGCCACCAAGGGCGGCTTAGATGGGCTGTTGCGCATTGGCTACGACTACACTCCGCGCTGGACCTTCCGATTCGAAATCTCCTATTTCCCCGAATTGAAGGCTAATCCTGTATATAATTACGACACCGGCGTACCGGTGCCGCGTCCGGGTTTGCGTGGGGATTCGACCTGGGTAGCGGGACTGAACGGCGATGTGCTTTTTCACTTTGTAGCTGACGAAAACCGGAGCTGGGATCCCTACCTGGTCGGCGGCATAGGACTGCTGCACTACGAAAAAAATCGCAAATGGCGGAGTCAGACCGATATACCGATCCGGGCCGGCGTCGGATTAGCCTATCATTTCACCCCGGCCTGGGCCGTGAATATCGATGTGATGGAGCAGATGACGCTCGACAAAACGGAATTCAACTTCGTTCCCAGCGCAAGCATCTCGTGGAGCCCTTTCGCCCGCCAAGCGCCCCGCCCCGCTGCCGAGCCGGCCTTTGTGGCGCCGGGCGCTTTGCCCCTAAAGCCCGCCCCGGCAGCGGCGGTGGCGCCGATCGATCTACAGGAATTCGAGTTGGTCATGAATTTCGCGGATGGGCAGTGGCAGATCAACCCCGAGTACTTCATGGAACTCGACGCCATCGCAAAAATCGTACAGGAGCATCCCGGTTCCGACGTGCTGATCGAAGGACATATTGACCAGCAGCCAAACTTATCAGAGAAGGATGCCCTAAATCTGACCAATAAACGGGCCAATGCCCTGCGGGATTATTTTATAAAAAAACATGATCTTTCGCGAAGGAAGATCAAGGCCGTCGGATATGGTTTTTCCCAGCCAAAAAAGTCTGGCGATCCAGCCAACATCAATCCCGCGAATCGCCGCATGACGATCCATATCCGTGCCGCGCCGACGGCGCACTAGGACAACCGCGAAAAATCGCCATTGATTGCGTGACTCAAATTTCATAATTAGTTAACCTGGTGTTAGCATTTTGCTTCGAGAACCACCCCCTCCACGGAGGGGAGTTTTTTTTCGGATCCTGATGCGGCGGATTAGGATAAATTAATATTTTTTTTCAGCCCCCCTCCTGCGGAGGGATTCGGTGCGGGTTAGCTGAGGAATCAGAACATGAGCAAGGGTAAGTTATTCGGAACGGATGGCGTGCGCGGAGTCGCTAATCTGGAGCCTATGACGGCAGAAACCGCGCTGGCCATCGGACGAGCCACCGCCCATATCTGCAAGCGGCACAACAACCGGCACCGCATCGTCATCGGCAAGGACACCCGCGTCAGCGGGTATATGATCGAAAACGCCCTGACGGCCGGTATTTGCTCCATGGGCGTGGATGTCCTGTTGGTGGGGCCCATGCCAACCCCGGGCATCGCCTTTATCACTCACAGCATGCGCGCCGACGCCGGTATGGTGATTTCGGCCTCCCACAACCCCTACCAGGACAATGGAATCAAGATATTTTCAAGGGACGGCTTCAAGATTGCTGACGAAGTGGAGAACGAAATCGAATCCCTGGTCACCACGGCTAAAATCAAAAACATCCGGCCAACAGCCTCCGAAATCGGCAAGGCTTTCCGGATCGATGACGCCATTGGCCGTTATATAGTTTTCTGCAAGAACACTTTTCCCGACAGCCTCTCGCTGGCAGGCATGAAACTTGTCTTAGACTGCGCCAACGGAGCCACCTACAAAGTCGCCCCGATTATATTCGCCGAGCTCGGTGCCGAGGTGATCACCATTCACGATCATCCCAACGGCCAGAATATTAACGATAACTGCGGCGCCATGTATCCCCAAGATCTGGCCCATAAGGTGCTGGAGGTCGGCGCTGACATTGGCCTGGCGTTTGACGGCGACGGCGATCGGCTGATAGTTGTCGATGAGCATGGTCGCCAGCTTACCGGCGACCATGTCATTGCCATCTGCGCCAAACACATGCAAGCCTGCGGAATTCTCCGCAATAACCTGGTCATCACCACGGCGATGAGCAACTTCGGCTTCCGCCAAGCCATGCACAAGCTCAATATCAAGACAGCAGACGCGGATGTCGGTGACCGTTATGTTCTGCGCATGATGCGGGAAAAAATAGCTGTCCTGGGCGGGGAAGCGTCGGGGCATATTATTTTCCTGGACTTGCATACCTCGGGCGACGGGATCATCTCGGCGCTGCAGCTCCTGGCGATTCTTCAGGATTCCGACAAAAAAATATCCGAGTTGGCCGAGATCATGCGCCTCGCGCCTCAGTCCTTGGTCAATGTCGCAGTCCGGTCCAAGCCGCCGCTGGACAAAGTGACGCCACTCCAAGATGCTATTCAAAAAGCTCAGGCGGAGTTGGCCGACCAGGGGCGTGTGCTCGTGCGCTATTCCGGCACCCAGCCCCTCTGCCGCGTAATGGTCGAAAGCATGGATAACAACCTGACCAGCCGGATCGCCGAATCGTTGGCTCAAATCGTCAGACAATGCCTGGGTTGATTATCCCGATTGCAGAACCCCAACTTGTCCGCTTCTAGTGCATGCGGCAGCAAGCGTCCGATTCGGGAGAAAAGCGTCTTGTGGACAAGCTGCTCCACCAATGGAGAGTGAAGATTGGCAATTCAGGCGAGGTGGAGCGCGTTGTCCCTAACGCGCTTCCGGTCTTAAATTTTCAATTGGAAACATAGGGCAATCGCTGACGAACCGGACAGGACATAGCCTATGTTGGCATATAGGTAGAATGTTTGCCAATTCTAAATTAAAAAGGACCGGTTTACTGTACATAGCCGTACTGCTGGGCGCGTTCCTGCTCACCGGCCTCATATATTTTCCGGCCCACTCCGCCTGGTTCATGCTGGAAGATTACCTCTGGCTGGAGAAGGTTGCTCCAGGCAAACTCCTGGCGTTTTTCAATTCCAGCTGGGGATTTTGCAATCTGTACCGACCGCTGATGCGCGTTAGTTTCTACTGCGATCTTAATTTTTTCGGCGAGAATCCCCTGGGTTGGCATCTGCACAGCTGGCTCCTGCATGCCGCCAACAGCGCCTGGTTGCTCCTGATTCTGCGCCGCCTTACCGCCCAATGGGTATTACCCATTGTCGCCACCCTGTTGTTTATCACGGCCCCTGTCGGATGCGAAAATCTGACCTGGATCTCAGGAAGAACCGGTCTGCTCTGCGCTTTCTTTTACCTGGCCGCTTTTTACGGGGTTGTCCTGTTCTGTCGCAATCCTCTGCGCCGCCGTTGGCTGCTGCTGTCCGCCGCCATGTTCCTAGCCGCCATGGCAACTTATGAAGCCGCCTTCTCCTTTCCGGCGGTCGTCGCGCTGTTCCTTTTTGCCCCGCGCCGGCAACTGCCACTGCCCCGCTGGCAACGGCTTTATCTGCTGGCTTTTTTCACGGGCGAACTGTTGCTGGCACTGATCGTGCGCTATTTTATCCTGGGCAGAAGTATCGGCCAGGTAAACATGATGCATACCAATTTCCTGCTCGGGCTCTTGAAAAATATCCGCTCGATCCTCGATGTAGCCGCCCTGCACTTCCCGGAACAATTCTTTTTCTCCCTGCCCCTCGTCTTCGCGGCGTTTCTGCTGGCGCATCGCAGGTGTTGGCTCGAACTGGGCCAGGGCCTTGTTCTGGTCCTGGCGACCGTGGCCCTTTATCTCCCCTTTTCAGGAACAGTCGGACTCCCCCTGCGCTTCCTGTACATGGCCCAAATGCCTTACTGGATTCTTCTCGCCGGCGCCTGGGTCCTGATCGGAGGAACTTGGCCGCGCTGGAGAAAAATCATCCTACTGATGCTGGCGTTACCGCTCGCCTGCCACGCAATACGCTGTTTTTACCATGCCGATCAATATTACAGCGCGGCAGCCCTCGCAAAGTCTATCCCCGAACAGGTCAAGGCCCTCTACCCGGCGCAACCGGCTGGGATGAATTACATCTTCCTCAATATTCCGTGCCGGCTTGGCCCCATCCCCATATTCAGCGTGGGTTTCGATGCGGCTATCCGGCATGCCTATGGAAACTTTGACGGCAAGGTACTCCAGTCGGACGAATTGTTGTCTATCCCGGATCGTACCGAGCTTCCGGCAATATATTTTTATTATCGGGAATCAGACCGGCGTGTACTGGAAATATCGCTGACCGAATGGCAACAAATCATTCCTTAAGGGCTGCCTGGACGGCAGACTCCTCGGCCCGATCGATAACGCCATCGCCGTTGACGTCAAACTCCATTTCCAGATCCGTAGTGATGATGGCCTTACCTTCACTATTGATCAGCGCCAGGCGTTCTTTCAGAAGCATCCTGCCTTCCTCCCATGAAAGATAGCCATCTCCGTTAACATCGAACTGCTTTGTCAGCGGAGTGTTGGCAACTGAACGCTTACGGTTCCAATAGACACGTCGCTCCTCGATGGTAATAGCGCCGTTGCCGTCGGCATCCATTCTGCTCACGTGATAGACTCGCAATTCCTTGAGACTGACCTTGCCGTCGTTGTTGGCGTCCGCCATCTTTTCCCAAGGCCGTTCAACTGACGCTATTTCACGGATATAGCGCGAGCGCCTGGTCGCGGTCGTTGCCTTGGAAATAACGCTTCCGTTTTTATTAACATCGGCCTGGGCTGCCCGGGGCGCATGGATCTTGGAGTTCCGGTTCAGCTCGCGCTGCTTGGCATCTTGTATTTCGGGCGGCGTGACGACGCCAGCCTCGTTCCGATCCGCGTGCGCCTTGCGCATCGTCTGGGTTTGAGCAAGGCCATCCACCGCGAATGCCGTCAATAGGATTAATATCCATCCTGCTGATTTTATAATGTCGCCCCTTCTATGGCATCACATCCTGCTTGATACAAAACAGTCTCGCGCAGGTCTTGCCCGCAACCCAAGTGTGTTGAATTCTGACTTCTGGTTTCTGGCCACCTCACCAATTACAATCAAAGATTGCATAAGACCTTAGCCTTAGGCAAGAAAAAGTTGACTCGCAGCCTGCAATCCTTTATACTCATGTTTTTACTGATTATTAAATTAGGAAATATTCCAGATATTCTGGAATATGATTGTCGCAATAACCACAGGAGGACCAGCGATGTCTAAACTTGCCCTGCTCGGTGGAAAACCGATCTTTAATTCGCAACATCATTGGCCGCGCTGGCCGATGGCATCCCGTGTGGATGAGCGGCGTGTACTTGATGTCATACGGGGCGGCGTGTGGGGGCTGGATAGCCCTGTCACAGTGGAGTTCGCCCGGGAGTTCGGCGCCTACCTGAAGGCCAAGCACGTCCTGCCGGTAGCCAACGGCACAGCTGCTCTCGAACTGGCCGTCAAAGCGCTCGGCATCGTGCCGGGCGACGAAGTAATCGTCCCCGCTTCCACTTTTGTCGCCACCGCCACTGCAGCGCTCCAAATGGGCGCAACCGTGGTTTTCGCGGATATTGATCCGGAGACCTTTACAATCGACCCGCGGGATGTAGCGCGCCGGATCACGCCGCGCACACGCGCGATCATTCCCGTGCATCTCTACGGCAACCCATGTGATATGGCAGCTCTGAACGCCCTCGCCCGGAAACATAATCTGGCCATTATAGAGGACGCAGCTCACGCCCATGGCATGCTCTATCGCGGCAAGGCGGCGGGCACCATAGGCAACGCCGGCTGTTTCAGTTTCCAAACATCGAAGAACATGACATGTGGGGAAGGCGGCGCCCTGGTCACCAACAACACGGACCTCTACAACCTGGCTCAATCCTTCCACTCCTTCGGCCGCCAGCCAGGGCGGCCCTGGTATGAGCACTGCTACCTCTCCGCCAACGAACGGATCACGGCACTGCAGTCGGCCCTGCTGATCGGCCAGCTGGAGCGGCTTGAAGCACAGACCGTCCGGCGGCTGGAGAACGGGAACTTCCTCAATCAGGCCATGGCCAAGATCCCGGGAGTTCATCCTCAGAAAACCACCGATACTCGCCGCGGCACGCGGCGAGCGTTTCACATATACTCCTGGCGCCATGATCCCGAGGTAACCGGCATAGATGTGCCACTGTTGCTCGACGCCTTGAAGGCGGAAGGCGTGACCGGCTTTGGCGGCTATGGGGGAACCTTGCAGGAAAATCCAATGTTCCAGGAAAGCCGCTTCTGGCACTGGCAATTCCTGGGCGGCAAGCCGAAACAGAAAGGCCAGCCGGACTACCGGAAATCAATCACCCCCGTCGCCAAACAATTGGCCTGCAAAACCGTCAACCTGGTGCAGCCCATCCTGTTGGGCACGCGCCGGGAGATGCAGGGTATTGTGGACGCCGTCGCCAAGGTGATCGAAAACGCGGATGAGGCGCGCCGGTTCAAAAAATAGCTTCAGGGCCGTTAGTTTAGAAAGTTTTTATGAAAAAAACAAACAGTCCGATGTCGGCCGGTTTTGGCATCGCAGACATCACGCCGCGTGGCGGATGCGAGCTGGGTGGTTTCGGGATGCGGGATCAGCCGGCGCTGGGCGTGCACAAAGCACTGCAAGCGCGCGTGCTCATCTTGGAATCGGGACGCGTACGGACCTTGGTCAGCGCCTGCGATCTCTTGGGATTATCGATCGAGGAATCCCGTCGCATTGAAACAGCCATGGGACGCGCCGTGGGAGTGCCTGCGCGCAACGTGCTCCTGACCTGCACCCACACGCATTCGGCTCCTATGGCGCCGAGTATGCCCGGCTACGATAAGAAATATATGCAGCTGGTGCGCCGTCAGTTGATCCAGGCAGCGCGGCAGGCGCGGGATGACCTGCTGCCCGTGGAAAGTTGCCGGTTCGGAAAGCGCCGGACTTTCGGCATGGGATACTTCCGCTGCGCTGCGGACGAGCCGGGGCGAAACAAGTGGCGGGGCATGCTGGCCGCGCTGGATATCCGGCGCAAAGGCGGGACACCAATCACCCTGCTTTCCATCGGGATGCACCCGCTGGTTTTCGGACCGGACAACCGCTATGTGCACCCCGACTACCCGGGCACCACCTGCGATCTCTGGGAAAAAGAAAGCGGCGGGCACGCTCTGTTTCTCACCGGATGCGCTGGCGACGTCCATCCCGCGCACTGCTGGGTGGGCAACGACAACACCACGGCGGTACAGGAATGCGCGGAAGGCATTGTCGCGCAGGCGCACCTGGCCTTGAAAAACGGCCGTAATTTGGCAACAGTTCCTTTCCAAGCGCGTCTGATCGTCCCCACCGTCCGCTATTGCTTCCAGGGCCCCATCCCCAAACCGGACCGTCCCGAATGGAAGAAAGGCATCGATAATTGGCAAAGGGGACTGGCGCGGGGCCGCTGGCCGACCCGATCACCCTTCCCTATTCACCTGTTGCAGATCGGAAAACTTGTGATCGTAGGACTGCCGGCCGAGATTTTACATGACACCGGCGAAGACCTGGCGCGCGCCTTGCGTCAACTACATGTTCTGACAATTTCCCAGGCGGGCGGGGTGGTGGGATATTTGCCGCGGCCCTTCGCCTATCGGCTGCTGACCTATGAGGCCGCCAGCGCCCATATCGGTTATGGCAAAGCCGGCGGCATGCCGCCGGGCACCGAAGAGCGTATCCGAAGCCGAGTGGAGTCGGCCATCAGGAGAATGATATGAGTATCACCATCGATTTAAAAAGCAAGCTCGCCCTGGTGACCGGCGCAACCGGCGAAATGGGCCGGACCATCGCCAGAGCCTTGGCCACCGCCGGAGCGGATGTCGCGATCCATTACCATAGCAGTGCTGAAAACGCAGAAAAGCTTCTCCAGGAAGTGAGAGCCGCCGGAGTACGCGCCGATATATTCCAAGCGGATATCACACAGCCGGACTCCGTCAACCGGATGCGGCAGGCCGTGGAGGAAAAACTGGGGAACCCCGACATCCTGGTCAACAACGCCGTCGCGCTTTACGACTGGAAAACTGTTTTGGAGCAAAAGCCGGAGGATTACGAAAGCCAATTCAGATCGAGCGTACTGCAGAACGTGCTCATGGCCCAGGCCTTTGTGCCCTCGATGATACACCGCAAATGGGGGCGGATCATAGCCATCAATACGGAATGCGTTATGCAATGCGCCCCGACCGCATCCGCCTACGTCTCCGGCAAGCGCGGCATGGACGGGGTCCTGCGTGTGCTGGCCAGAGAAGTCGGCGAACACCAGATCACCGTCAACCAGGTGGCGCCCGGCTGGACAATCACCGACAAAATACGGGAGGCCGGCGTACCTGCGCATCACCCATACGACAACACGGTTGCGCTCAGGTGCCGGGGAGAAGACAAGGACATAGCCAACGCCGTTATTTTTCTCGCAAGCGACTTGGCGCGCTTCATCACGGGCGCTATTATCCCGGTATGCGGCGGGAGTATCATGCCGGCTATTTAAGCGAGCCGCAGCGGTACGCCTACGGTTTCAGCGCAGAGCCGGCAGACTGGCGGCGGCTATGGCTTGGCCGACACGGCGACTGGCTTCATCGGGCACCGCCAGCTTGACGGTATTAGCCAACTCCGAAAATTCCCGGCGCAACACCTCTTCGGCCCTGGCAATGACTACATCACCCCCCTGGCCGGATGTCACCCGTCCCAGAACCAGCAGGTGGCCCATGTCGTAAAAATCAAGGTAGTGGGCCACGGTATAGCCCAGATAGATGCCAATGGTTTCAAACACAGCTTGTGCGCGCGCGTCGCCGTTGGACATCAAAGCCTGCACGTCCTTGAGCCGTTCCGGGACGGTTTTATTCTGATCAAGCTCGATACCGGCCTGCGGTGCCAAGCGGTTCACAGCCATCTGTGAGAAGTACATGGCGCCGCAGCCCCGATCCCCGGACCACTCATCCAGCGGTGCCCCGGGCTGATAATCCACCGGCGCAAATGCCAGCTCATCGAGCCAGCCTATGACGTTGCCGTCCTTGTCCACGTACCCGCCCGCCAGGCTGGAGCCCATGGCAATCCCCAGGATGCGGTTGACGCCCAGCGACATGGAACCCGCCAGGGCTGTCACTTCACCGTCATTGATCACCTCGAAGGGAATGCCCTGCCACGCTTTTTGAAGCTCATCAAACAGTCCGCGTACCCGTGTCTCAAACAAGTCTTTGGGAACGCCGCGGAATAGGGAAGCAACGCGCACGCTGTTATTGACGTAAATCCCGGCGGCTGACCCGCCGATGGCATCAACCCGCGGCAGATAGGAAGCAGCCTTCTTTAGCGCGGCCATGATTTCATCGAAATGGTATTGCGGATCGGCATGATTACGGGGATCCCAGACCACCTCTTCGCTGAAAAGCGATTGCCCGTCCTTGACCGCCGACACTTTGCGGTCACTAGCGCCCAGATCAAACCCGATGCGGCATCCATCCAGATGGCGACCTAACGGCTTGGCAGTCATTTTTTCTGCGGGAACACGGTCAGCCGTGGTCGTTTCCACGCTAAACGGGCGGCCATAAACTTCCTCCATCAGCTTGACATCGAAAGCCCGGGCGCCGGCATGCGAATATACGGAGCGAATGTGCTCGCCCACTGCTGTCGGCCCGCCAATAATAATTCGCCACCCGCCCCTCTGCCAGAGCAGAAACTTTACGATCCTTTCGACGATGGGAAAATTCGACTCAAAGCGCCGGTCGCTGGAGGCAAACACCTCGGTCCGATACTGGGAAACCGCCCCGTTATCAGCTTCCAGCGCGATAACCAGGGGAACCCCGTGCCCTGATTCTTTCACCGCAGCGCGAAATGCACGATTGGCCAGCACCGCTGGACGGAAACCCGGATCCAGTGGCGGCACTATCTTGGGCGGCACCAAACACCATGCCTGAGTCATTGTTCTATATCCTCCTGCCTGATTACTGAATAAACATATACTTTCATTGGCGCATTGTATAATGCATGGGCAGGACAAGTCAAGCGGCCGTTTTTTGGCCTTGACCTTCCCCCACCAATCATTCATCCTTGCAGCTTATGAAAAGCAAGACTTTCAAAGTTTCCATGGACACACTGGGCTCGCTCTGCAAGCGCCGCGGTTTCATTTTCCAAAGTTCCGAGATCTACGAGGGTCTTAACGGGTTCTGGGATTACGGACCGCTGGGCTGCGAGCTCAAACGCCATATCCGCGACGCCTGGTGGAAGGCCGTCGTGCAGGCGCGGGAAGATGTCGTCGGTCTGGATTGCTCGATCATCATGCACCCGCGGGTCTGGGAGGCATCGGGCCACACCACCAGCTTCGTCGACCCCATGGTTGACTGCAAGTCCTGCCGTAAGCGCTTCAGGGCCGACACGCTTTGCGAAGAACAGGGCGCCAAGCTTCTGACAAACGAGAACGGACTAGCCCTGCCCGAGGGCATCAAGTGCTCGGCCTGTGGCTCGAAGGATCTCACCCCGCCGCGCGCCTTCAACCTGATGTTCAAGACCTTCATCGGGCCGGTGGAGGAAAGCGCTTCGGTCGCCTATCTGCGCCCGGAAACGGCGCAAGGCATTTTCGTGCAGTTCCAAAATGTGCTCTCCGTAGCGCGCCAGAAAATTCCTTTCGGCATCGCCCAGATCGGTAAGGCATTCCGCAACGAGATCAATCCGCGTAATTTTATCTTCCGCTCCCGCGAATTCGAGCAGATGGAACTGGAGTATTTCATCAAGCCGGGCTCCGACGCGCAGTGGCATGAATACTGGGTGGCGGAACGGATTAAGTGGTATCGCTCCATCGGACTGCCCGAGGCCAGCCTTAAACAGCACGTCTATCCTAAAGAAGAGCTGGCCCATTATGCCGGCGCCTGCACCGATATCATGTATGATTTTCCATTCGGCATGCAGGAGCTGGAGGGCATTGCCGCCCGGGGCGCCTTCGACCTAACCCAGCACCAGACTTTCAGCGGTAAGTCCATGGAGTATTTCGATCAGGAAACCAAGGAAAAATTCATTCCGCATGTTGTGGAACCCTCGGCCGGGGTGGATCGTGTCGCCCTCGCCCTGCTTTGTGAAGCCTATCGCCAGGAATGGGTGCCGACTGCCGAGACCCCGGGTTCCCCCATCGAAGCCGAACCGGGCAAACCGGTGCCAGCCGGCTACGAACTCCGCACAGTGATGGCTTTCGCACCGACCATCGCGCCGATCCAGGTTGCGGTCTTCCCCTTGCTGAAAAACAAGCCAGAACTGCTGGTCAAGGCGCGGGAAGTGTTCGCCGCGCTCCAACGGCGCTGGTCTTGCTTCTGGGACCAGACCGGGGCCATCGGGCGGCGCTATCGCCGCCAGGACGAAATCGGCACCCCTTTCTGTGTGACCATTGATTTTCAGACCCTCACCGACCAGACGGTAACCGTGCGCGACCGGGACACGATGAAGCAAATCCGCCTCGCCATCGCCGAGCTGCCCGGGTACTTTGGGAATATTTTAGATTGAGTCGTTGGTATGCAATCTTCCATCAGCGCTATCCTTAAGCTCGTCGCCCGCGGGCGCCTGTCACCCCGTGCCGCTGAAAGGCGGCTCAAGGAACTCGCCGAAAAGAACATTGGATTCGCACGGGTCGATTTGGAACGGGCACAGCGCCGGGGGCTGCCCGAAGTTATTTATTCGCCCGGCAAAACGGCCGCGCAAATTGCCGGGATCATGTCGGTGCTGGCCTCGGCCGGCCAGAATGTGCTGGCGACCCGCGCCACGCCCGAGCAGTTCGCTGTCATCCGCCTAACCCACCCGCAAGCGGTCTACCATGAATTACCAAAAGCCATCACCCTGCAAATGACCAAGCCGGTCCGACGCGTCGGCCTGGTCGCCGTGATTTGTGCAGGCACCTCGGATATACCGGTGGCGGAGGAGGCGGCCTTGGCCGCCGAATGCATGGGTGCCGCCGTGAAACGGATTTATGACGTCGGCGTAGCCGGCCTGCACCGGGTAGTAAAACATGTGCCGGCGCTCAAGACGGCACGGGCGCTGGTGGTAGTCGCCGGCATGGAGGGCGCCCTGCCATCTGTCGTGGGCGGACTAGTCGACCGCCCCATCATTGCCGTGCCCACCAGTATCGGGTATGGAACAGGCCTACAGGGGATTGCCGCTTTGCTGGCCATGTTGAACTCGTGTGTCCCGGGGATTTCAGTGGTCAACATCGACAACGGATTCGGCGCCGGCGTAGCCGCCGGGCTAATCAACCGGTTGGCACGCAGCGGACGATGATAATGGAAGAAAACCGGAGGGAAGGCCAGGAGCCGTTCCTACCCTACAATTTTAATGCCGGAAATTTTCTTATGCCTGTTGTAGGGCGGGCATGTCCGGCGTAGCCCTTGTGCGAAGCCGGATTGCCCGTCGGAACTTCTTGGCGAAAATGGATTCGGACAACGGAGTTAATGGGTGAACCGCGGAATAATATCATGAAAAGCCTTCATTTTGATAGCATCGGCGGCGCCAGCGGCGACATGATCCTGGCCACCCTGATCGACCTGGGAGCGCCGTGGGACGAACTGCAACGCCAATTAGCAGCCCTCGCAATAGGTCCTTTCGATATTCAGGCCGCGCCATTCAAGGATCATGAACTGCGCGGACTGCAGGTCGAAGTCCGGATCGAACACGCGCAGCACCACCACCGCTGTTTGCCGGAGATTAAAGCGCTAATCGACCATAGCACCCTTTCGGCTCGGGTCAAGGCAGCCAGCTCCCGGGTGTTTCAACGCCTGGCGAATGCCGAGGCACAGGTACACGGCACAACGCCGGATCAAGTCCATTTTCATGAAGTCGGTGCCGTGGATTCTGTCGTCGATATCGTCGGCGCCTGCCTGGCCTTGGAATTGCTGGCCATAGACGCCGTGTCCGTCGGCCCCCTACCCTTGGGCCATGGCACCGTTAAATCCGCCCACGGGATTCTGCCGGTTCCGGCCCCGGCCACCGTGGAACTACTGAAAGGAATGCAGGTCATGCCGGCAGACGAGCCGTTTGAGCTGGTCACTCCGACTGGCGCCGCCCTGCTCGGCGACTGGAGCATGAATTCGTCCCAGCCGGCGGGCGGCCGGCTCCGGCGTGCAGGTCATGGGTTCGGCCATCACCGGCTTTCTTCCAGGCCCAACCTATTGCGCGCACTGCTGCTGGAATCCACACCCGAACCCGAAACCGATCAATGCCTGGCGCTGGAGTGCAACCTCGACGATACGATCCCGGAACTGCTGGGCAGCCTGATAACCAGCTTGCTGGCAGCCGGGGCGCTCGACGCCTTCCTAACTCCCGTGCTGATGAAAAAACAGCGCCCGGGTACGCTCCTGACCGTGTTGTGCCGTCCGCAGCTCCGGGCCAACTTACTTGACATAATTTTCAGGGAAAGCACGACCTTCGGAATCAGGGAATATCCGGTGCAACGGACAATTCTCCAGCGGCGGGAGGAAGACATTGCCACGCCCTTCGGAAAAGTGCGGATTAAAACAGGAGAATGGCAAGGTCAAGTCGTCACCCGCGCACCGGAACACGATGATTGTGTCCGCTTGGCCCGGCAAGCTGGAGTTCCCGTCCGCACCGTGTACGAGGCGGCCCTCGGCGCCGCCTTGGCAATCGCCCCAACAGCATCTAAGTCGTAAGCATTGTCCTGATCAGGCATATAACGCCATCCGCATCCATGCTGGCCGCTACGATTGCATCCCGAGTGTGCAGTAGCGCTGACCGGCACATCGCCGCCATTGCACAGTCAAGCACCTCGCGCCGCGTTTCGATCCGCGCTCACTCTTGACGACTGCGCAGCTTTGCATGAAATAATCTTTTTCTCCGACCCCATCACTCCCCAAAGGATATGTCAATCGGCGGAGGGATACAAGAGGCATGGTTGCCGAGTGCGAGCAAAAGCGTCAAGCTCCCGCTGCCAACGGCGACAGATGTTGTCGGCATTTTCGCCGTCCAACAAAGCCTGGCGCACGCAATCAGTGCCGTAGAGCTTATCAAAAAATTCCGGACGCGTGGCCGAATTCCCCCATATTTTTCGGCGGCCATAAAGATCATGCAAACAGACAAGGATGGCGATTCCCGTCATGACCGGACGAAATACATTCGAGTTCCGGATGGCGATACGCACGCCGTCAAAGACATCCTTAGCTGGCGCGGCGCGATATGGATGTGCGAAAAACTGGACTCCTGGCAAGCTGGAATCATTTAGGCGTTCGCAGACCGCCCGACTTTTTAGCCAAGGCGCTGCGAACACCTGGAAGACCAGGTTGTTGTTCTGTCCGATATGGATTGCTGGCAGCGCCTCGCCAAAGATCGTGGCCAGGTAGCACCGTCCGGTCTCCCAGGAACGGATCCCCGGTGAGGGCGTAATCCACGGCGGCCAGCCCGCGGTGCGGGAGCCTCGGGAGTAGCCCCGCATGCGGGCCACGCGCAGGTCCAGTTTCAACCCCAGGTCGCGCTTGAGCCAGAGTGCCATCTCCCCCGGGGTCATCCCATAATGCATAGGCGCCCGGACACAACCCACAAAACTTTCAAATTTAGACTCTATTAGCGGTCCGTCAATGATCCTTGGCAAGGGCACGGGCCGGTCGGCCACCACGATGGTTTTCCCCATCTCCGATGCCAGTTCCATGACATAGCGCAAGGTGGACACAAAGGTATAAGGACGCGCCGCTAAATCCTGAAGATCCACGATGATCACATCCAGGTTGCGGAACATTGCCGGAGTGGGTTTCCGGGTGCGACCATACAGGGAATAGATGGGAATGCGCCAGGCGGGATGTTTCTGGTGGCCCAACTCCTCGCCGGCGGCGGCAGTCCCGAAAAAACCGTGCTCCGGACCGAACAGCGACTTCAGATTAAGACCGGGCTCGCGCCAGAGCCGTTCCCCGGCGCTCATCCCCTCGCGGGTGACGGCAGCCGGATGACTGATCAAGCCCAAGCGCCTTCCGGCCAGCCAATCCTTGTGGCGGACAAGCAGGCCATCGATTCCGGGAAACAATTTGTGGTTATAATGTTTCAAATAAAGGCTCTTCCGCAAAATCTATGGGTTATTAATATCAGAGCAGCTCTCTTTCCCCTGGCCAATTCCTGCCGCCCCCTACCCACAGATTCTGCAGAAGACTCCTTATTTCCTACTGGCTGCCCCGGTACTCGTTAGTTTTTTTATCGATGAACCGGAAGATGGTTTCACCGGGCTTGGCCTTGCCCAGTTCCTCGCGCGCCACGCGTTCGACGTATTTCGGGTCCGACACAAACCTTTCCTGCTGCTGCCGGAGACGCTTGGTTTGTTCCTCTTTAACGCGGTTTTCTTCTTCAATCACAGCTACACGCCGCATGCGTTCCTGTGCCTGGCGCACTTTTGGCAAAAAGAAGGCAACAGTCGCTATGACAAAAATCAAAGCTAACGCCGCGCAAGCCAGTCTATAAATGGTCAGCCAGATGTTCATGAGACCCATTTCAATACGCACAAATCAATCACAACCGAGCCGGATACGCGAAAAGAATAATGCGGGAGTGCTCGCAAAACAAGCCGAATCGACAGCAACCTGATCAACGAACAAGCCTCCGGTCTTCAGACAATAAAATCTTAAAATTTGGGTTGCGGGCACGGCCGTCTTTGGTTTTTTATCCAAATCAGGTCCCGAGAATTTCAACGGCGAAGTACCCGCCCGCCACGTCGGCCGGTCGGTCCGGCCGGTGACAGCGTATCCACTCCGTTCACGATAACCCATTCTATGCCCTGGGCCAATTGGTGTGGATTCGTATAAGTCGCCTTATCTGTCACGGTTTTCGGATCGAACACCACGATGTCGGCCAAACTGCCGACGGTCAGGCTGCCCCTGCCCTTCAAGCCGAATTGTTCCGCCGGCAGCGCTGTCATTTTACGCACTGCTTCCGGCAAGGGCACGGTCTTGCCATCCAGTGCCGCCCGCAGGAAACGAGGGAAACTGCCATAAGCCCGCGGATGCGGAAAATCATGGCTTAAGGGCCCAGTCGGTGAACGCAGCGACGCATCCGAGCCCAGCATGACATAAGGCTCCGCCAGGATCCGCCACATATTCGGCTCGCTCATCCCCGTGAAAAAAGCGCTGGTCTTGAGATCATCCGATTCGAGCAGGGCAAGCACTGCCTCCGCGGGCGACAGTTCCATGATCTCGGCAACTTCCGTCAGCACCCGACCGCAGAATTGCTTCTGGCCTGTGGAGCCTATCACGATATCATGCGGCAGGCGGCCGGCAAACATCTCCCGCTTGAGCCGCTCGCGAGTCCCGGCTTTCTGTAAACGCCGTAAGATTTCCGCACGCCCGCCGCGGATCGCCCAATCCGGCAAGATAACATCAAGATCGGTGCAGGAAGCGATATAGGGATAACGGTCGGCGGCGACCTGGACACCTTCCGCACGCGCCCGGCGGATGAGGGATAAGGCGGCATCCAGCAGGCCCCAGTGCTCACGTCCGCCCGTTTTTAAATGCGAAATTTGCACTCGAATATCCGCCGTTCGTCCGATAGCAAGAGTTTCATTAATGGCCTCCAGCAGACGCGCTCCTTCGCTGCGCATGTGCGAAGTGTAGATGCCATCGTACCGGGCCGCAACCTTCGCCAAGGTCGGGAGCTCTTCCGGCGCGGCCCATTTGCCCGGCGCATAGATCAAACCGCTGCTGAACCCCCATCCGCCGGCCTCCAGGCTTTCCGCCAGCAGCCGGCACATGGCCTTCAATTCGTCCGGCGTTGCGGCGCGCGCCGCATACCCCATGATCCAGGCGCGCAATTTACCGTGGCCAATCAAGACGGCAACATTGGGCGCCGGCCCGGCCTCTTCCAGTAACCGCAAAAACTCGGCCATAGTCTTCCAGCAGCCGGGATAGGCTTGATCCCGCCAATCGGACGGCAGGTGCGAGGGATCGGCGAGCGGAGCCGCTGAAGCGCCACAGTTACCAACTATCTCCGTCGTAATGCCCTGGTATATTTTACTGGGTGCGATCGGATCGATCAGCAGATAAGTGTCGGAATGGGAATGGGCATCGATGAAGCCGGGACAGACGATGTGATTCGCTGCGAAAATCGTGAAACCGGCCTCGACGTCGGATAAATCTCCCAACGCGGTGATGCGATCGCCAATGACGCCTAGATCGGCGCCAATCGCCGACGCGCCAGTGCCGTCCATAATTTGTCCGCCAGTTATTTTAATATCCAGCATAATGCGACCATTAAAACATCAAGCGCAGCAAGATCACAAATTAGGAAAGTCCATCAAAGCTGGGCTTCTCATGGAAGGGCGGGAACGCCCAACGGGTTTCCCCCTTCGCTTTGAAGCAGAGCTAGTATTGCAGATAAATAATGGAACAATGCGAGACGAAGTTCTAAAGGAAATCACCCCTGCCCTCTCCAAGGAGGGGAACTGATTGGTTTGCAATATCGGGCGCTGATTGAGTTACAATATCCTATCCCCTCCCTGGAGGGGCCAGGGGTGGGTTCCTTGATCCTCTGAAGTTAATTATTACCCTTCGGCAGGAGCCTGGGAACACAGATTGGATCCTGATGGTTGAACACTCTCCGGGGTTGCAGTTCCTTCCGTCGGCTCCGGCTTATTGCCCAGCATGGCCAACACCTCTTCCTGGACCTGGCCCAACCGGTTCAGGTCAAGATGAGGGTCGGTCACCAGGATGACCTCCCCGGTTTGGCGATGTTCATACACACGAATGGTAGAACCATCCTCGCGAGTCTGCAGATCCCGTTCCACCAAAAGACGCCGCCTTTCCAGCATCACGGCCAGAATAAAAATTACATTCTTGTGGATAGGTTCGTTCTTGCTGATCAGGCTCCGCAGAAGTGTTTCAGCAGTTTCCTTCTTGAGCGGTTCCGCCGGCGGAGGTGGCGGCAGGTGAAACATTGCTTTCCAGATGCTGACCGTGACCTCACGTCGCTCGCCTGCCGACGCCATGCCGTCCAGCGGTTGTTCAGACGGGAGTTGCGGGAGATCCTCTGCCGGGTTCGGGGCGGGCAAAGCGCCTGGTTTCTCCGAGCTGGGGCCGGACGCAACGCGGGCGCCGACCTTGGCCCAGCAAGCGCCGCAATAATCCCGGCGCGCATAACCTTCGCCCCCGAAAACAAGTTGAGACACATAGGTCTGCTGGTCGATAAACGGCCCTTGGCACATGGCGCAGACGACACAGCGCGGCTTGATATCCCAATCCTGATTAACCTGCATGGCGCAACACCCATTCTTTGCATCGCCAAAAATAAACAGCGCCGGACACAACGGTCAACACTGCGACCAGTGCGGCGATACCCATGGTAAATTTGTGGAACAGCGGGTCATAGGTATTTGAAAGAAAGCTGCACAAGGCGTCGCTGGCGAGAAGGAAAGGAAGGACTTCTTCCCTTGCGGCTAAACCGGCAATGATCGCGGCAATCGCAAAAATCTGCCAGGCGGTCTTGTGTTTCCCCCAGTCGCCCGCCGGAATAATTTTCCCCTGGCTGGCCGCCAGCAGGCGCAACCCGGTGACCATGAACTCGCGTGCAATGATTACCACCACAATCCAAGCCGGCACGATCTGATCGAGCGCGACAAAGCAAATGAAAGCGGAACCTATCAATACTTTGTCGGCCAGAGGGTCCATCAGTTGACCAAAAATCGTGACCCCGTCCCGACCCCTGGCCAGGCGCCCGTCCCAATAATCGGTCAGCGCAGCCAGCAGGAAGACAAGCAGGGCCGTGCTCTTACCGAAAGGAATACTGGACGTCAAAAATAAGGGCAAGAGCAGTCCTGCCGCCAGACGGCTAACAGTCAATACATTCGCTGGATTCATAAGCATCGATAGATTATGGCTTAAGATTCAGAATCACTACGGCATTTGCCGACTTCCAAGCCTTCCTTGGCTGGACGGGTTCGACTCCGCCTTACTGTCTTTAATCCTCCTCCCGCATAGGCACAGCCTGCATATCGTAACCGGCAGCAGCCGTAAAACGCGATGGCAGAAAGATCCCGGGCCTTATTCCCTCCCCGCTGGCCTTCAAATACACCACGCCATCCACCTCAGGGGCTTCGCGGCTTGATCGGCCGATCCAATTCCCACCACGGCAATTCAACGTATTCTGCTTACGCATAGCGTTTTTTTCAATCAAAATATCGGTCGAATTACCGACGCGGTCCGCCGCGTTTTGAAAAGCAATTTTTTGCTGGAGAAGCATCAGGCGATCCCGGCGTCGCCGCGCCGTGCGCCGCGGCACTTGCGCCGGCAGGAGGGCGGCCGGCGTGCCTTCTTCCCGCGAATAGGCAAAAACTCCCAAGTGTTCAAAGCGCGCTGCCTCAACAAATCCCAGCAAGTGCCGGAAATGATCGCCGGTTTCGCCGGGGAAACCGACCAGGCAGGTTGTGCGCAGCGTGATATCCGGCAACACTTTACGGATGCGACGCACCATACGGTCCAACCCGCCAGGCATCGGCGGACGCCCCATCGCCTTAAGCATAGTCGGATGACTATGTTGGATCGGCAGATCAAGGTAATGACAAACCTGGGAGACCTCGCCCATGGCATCTAGTAGGGCATCCGTCACATGGGCCGGATGCCCGTATAACAAGCGAATCCAAAACGCACCACCGATCTTGCCCAGCGCCCGCAACAAGCTGGGTAAATCATTATTGGCCGGCAAGTCGCAGCCGTAGGAAGTGACATCCTGGGAAATTAGGTTCAATTCCCGCACGCCATGCGCCAGCAGATTTTCCGCTTCAGCCACGATCCGTTTAATCGAACGAGAGCGATAGCGGCCGCGAATGTCGGGAATCGCACAGAACCGGCAATGATGATGGCAACCTTCTGCGATTTTGAGATAGGCAAATGTGGCGCCGGTGAAAAGCGGACGATCGAGCGGTGGCTCAATGACCAAGCGCGCGGTGCTGGAAATCTCGGTAATATTCCTTTCACCGGCGATCAATCGGCGGACAATCGAATCAACCCGGTCGACTGCATCTAATCCGATCCAAGCATCCACCTCCGGCAAAGATGCTGGTAATTCCTTTCGATAGCGTTGGGGCAGACACCCGGCCACAAGAACGGCCTGGCAAGCACCGGTTTGTTTCCAGGCACAGGCTTCAAAAATAGCATCCAGCGCTTCGACCTTAGCATCCTCGATAAAGGCGCAGGTATTAACGATCACGATATCGGCGCTTTCCGGGGCCGGCGCCAGGCGCCAACCTGCCGCCGTCAGCCGGCCGGCCATGATTTCCGAATCCACAAGGTTCTTGGCACATCCCAGACTTATAAATCCGATCGAAGCGGGTTGCACTCCAAGCCTGCCGGTACCTGGGTTCCGGTTGTGGCGGGTCGGTTGGGGATTGCCTGGTCTGCGCGCCATAATGCCGTTCGGAATCCTCCGTTCAAGACGTTCCGGGTACTGCCACTGGCGCCTCGGCTTGCATCGGGATGACAAGTGGGATTGGATTCTCCGTGTGCTTAGTCGCGCGCTGTTTTCGTTCCATAAAACTCATGGCCATTTCCATTTGGGACTTCCACTCGCTATCGGGATGAGCGGCAATAAAATCCTCGTACAAAACCTTGGCTTCCGGCGCGCGGTTCGCCTGCTGCAGGCAGCGGGCCTCGCCCATCAGCGCCTGCGGCAGGAGAAAGTGTCCCGGATGATCCGTCACAAACTTGGTAAATCCAGTCAAAGCCTGGTCGATTTCGCCACGCGCCTCAAAGCACATCACTTTACCCAGTTCCGCTGTTACCGTCATGGAATGCCTGGGATATTGTTGCAAAAAATGCCCATACCGGCTGACAGCCTGATCATAGGCGCCGGCCGCGAAATCGCGTGCGGCCAGATCCAGCATGGCGATTGGCGCCGCCGAAGATGACGGATACTGGGCCAGCAATTCCTCCAATTGCTTGGGAGAATCGGCCATTGCCAACATCCGCGATGCCGTGTCCGAACTGCGTCGCTGCTGCGTGACATAGGCCGTGACAACCAGCGCCACGAGCAGCACCAGTCCAGCCGCGATCGAAACCGCGTGAACATTATGCCGTACAAAATCCAGTGCTTCATGACCGACGTGCCGGTTGGCATCCCGGCCCTCAGACTGATTGCCTTGTTTGGAAACTTCCATTAAGCGATTCCTTCCTACCAGATCCGCTTCGCAAACGACCTCGTTCAAACAACCGTCCCAGCGTACGCCAGGCGCCTGTGTGCATCAAGCGAAAAATACGAGAGTAGTTAGAGCTTAACTCGGAAAGGATATTTTTAACTACGAAACATATGAAATGCGCGAAAAAAGAGAAAATATATTCAAGAAAATGTTATAAACTTGAGAGTACCGAGTTCTCGGCTACTTTGAGCCCTTTTTCTTTGCGATGTC